>JBFMEU010000077.1:6401-12199 GCA_040753155.1 Bacillota bacterium | reverse complement strand
CCCTCCATAAATATAGAAAGCTTAATTTCTGACTCGCGTTGTTTTACAGAATTACTCATTAAAGCTGTTCGCTTTGACGAGGTTTGTTTTTTAACATTCCGTTTCCACTGTTCAGTTTTCAAAGACCATTTTGGGGCTGGTGTATCTCACCAGCGGAACTTCATTGTAACACTTTTTTAACTTGGAGTCAAGAACCATTTTTTATAATGTTGCAGTCAACAGCAACTTCTTGAGTATAGCACTGTCCCCCGTAGTTGTCAATAACCAGTTTGAGACATTTAGTTTATTAGACGAGCCAGGGAACAACCTTTAACATGTTAACACTTCTAATATATATCGTCAAGAGTTTTTTAAGCCGGCTATATTTATTTATTATCTTCTACAGTTAATATAATATACGTAACTACTCAGGAGTCAGGAGTTTCTCTTGTAAGAGGTTAGTAAATTGCTGTAAGCATATTCTCGGGGCATTCTGACTTCTGACTCCTGAATTCTGAATACCTGAATACCTGAATAATATATATCGTCAAGAGTTTTTTAAGCCGGCTATATTTATTTATTATCTTCTACAGTTAATATAATATACGTAACTACTCAGAAGTCAGGAGTTTCTCTTGTAAGAGGTTAGTAAATTGCTGTAAGCATATTCTCGGGGCATTCTGACTCCTGACTCCTGAATTCTGAATACCTGAATAGTAACTACTATACGTTATTATCTGCTTAGTAATCCGCCGGAAAAGTTGGCTACAACCTGTGGCACCTCGCCAACAATAATGCTTTCGGCCAGGGGCACCTTGGTTGCTACGGCAACCTCCCCGCTGCGCAAGGGAATAACAATGCGCACCATAGTATTAAAGTCCAGGTAAATCTGGTGCCTGGTCTGATTAATGCCCATTCCCTCAAAATTGTCCACCACATTAACCTTAACTGTGCCTGCCGGTATAACCCGGATGCCGATGCGCGGTCCGTAGGATGCAAAGATGTAACTGCCCAGCACCTGGCCCAGGGGCACTGATATTTTTTCGCCTTCCAACCGCCGCAAGCTATCTTGAACCTCCAGAGTAATTTCAGTTTGTATTCTATTAACCTGCACTGTGTTTGCCTGCATCATAACCACCCGGCCGTCAATGTTCTTATGAATGGAGATAAAGTCCTCATAGCCTATATTTCCCCTGACAACCTCCTGATGCACGGTCTCGTTAATGGCCTTGGTAGCCAGTTGAGTAACTTGTATTTCGGCTATGCTTAATAATGCCGGCCGAATCCGGTACTCGATAAAAAGGAACATCCCCAGCACCATTAATAGAAGAAACAATAAAATAGTGAATTGTCCGTAAGGTCGTCTTTTTTTAAACACCTGTCCCACCTCCCGTTCTTATAATTTATATGCGCCCTGCCCGGGTATAATCATGAAAATCGCAAAGATACAGAAGACTTGGTTAACAACTATTTTTAAGCGAAATTAAACCCGCCTTCCTCCCGGGAAAGCGGGTTGCTTATTGACCATGCCTTTTTTCGTTGTTATATCGTCTCCCCTTCGGCCTTTCGGTACGCTCCGGGCGCCCGAACCGTCACCATGGCAGCGCTTACACTTAAATTACGCTGTAGTGTTAGATTAACCGGACGAATTTCCTCTTACCCACCTTGATTATTATACCGGGCTTGAAATCCAATCTTTCTTCGGGATGATCAAACTTCTCACCATCAATCTTGATCCCGCCCTGCTGAATCATGCGCCTGGCCTCACTGGTGCTTTTGCAAAGACCGGCCTGGGCCAAAAGCCGGGGTAGCCAAATGGCGCCATCCTCCTCAATTAACTCCCGCCCTACCGCAAACTCGGTTATTTCATCGGGCAGTTCCCGCTGCTGGAAAACCCGAACAAATTCTTCTTCCGCTTCCCCGGCCGCAGCATCGCTGTGGTAAAACTTAACCAGTTCCCTGGCCAGTCTCATTTTTACATCCCTGGGGTGCATACTCTCATCCTTAAGCCCGGCCTCAATTGCCCGCACATCTTCCAGGGGAACTGGAGTAACCAACTCATAATAGCGAATCAGCAACTCATCCGGAAGGCTCATGGTTTTGCCGTAAATTTCCCTGGGCGACTCATCAATGCCGATATAGTTACCCAGGCTCTTACTCATTTTTTGCACGCCGTCAAGACCCTCAATAATAGGCATCATCAGGGCAATCTGCGGCTCCTGGCCGTACTCCTTTTGCAGCATGCGACCCATGAGCAGGTTAAACTTTTGGTCCGTACCCCCCAGTTCAATATCCGACTCCAAAACAACCGAGTCATAACCCTGCATCAAGGGGTAAAAAAATTCATGCACACTTATGGGCATACCCTCTTTAAAGCGTCGGGAAAAGTCATCCCTTTCCAGCATCCGCGCCACCGTAATCCTGGCCGCCAGCTCGATAACCTGGGCAAAACTAAGGCCGGACAGCCACTGGCTGTTAAAAACCATTTTTGTTTTGGCCGGGTCGAGAATCTTAAAAATCTGCCTTTCATAAGTCCGGGCATTGGCCAGCACATCTTTCTCGGTAAGTTGCTTGCGGGTTTCCGACCGCCCGGTGGGGTCGCCAATGCGGGCTGTAAAGTCACCCAGGATAATGGTTATTTCATGACCCAGCTCTTGAAACTGGCGCACCTTCTGCAAAACTACGGTGTGTCCCAAGTGAATATCCGGGGCTGTGGGGTCAAGGCCAAGCTTTATCTTAAGCGGTTTTTTTTCTGCCACCGAGCGCTTTAATTTTTGTATTAATTCATCCTCCGGAACTATTTCGACCGTTCCTCGTCTAATTATCTCAAGTTGCTGTTCTACACTCAGCATTATCCGTACTCCCTTCCCAACGTATGGGTTAAAACCCCACCTGAACCTTAGTCTTATTTATTATCAATAAACTTAATTATAACAAAGTTCAGTAAGAATATACAAGATTAGTTTATTATTCCGGCACTGGAAGCTTAACTCAAGGCACATATTCACAGCAACCAGGGATTCTAGTTTTTTACCCATTTATGTTATAATGCTATAAAGAAGACTTGGTTCAGGTGGGGTTTTAACCCATACGTTGGGGACATTCCTCCGAAGGAGTTGTGTCCCCTGACCGCTAAACCTTAGTCGCACTTATTTCGAGTTTACAGCCTGTTAATCCCAATTAGTTGGGGACATTCCTGTCCCCAGAGAAATACCCAAGCTTCAGCAGGTGTGTCCCCTTTCCTTATGCGAGGGCGGGGTCTTACAGGCTGTGCGAAGATAAACCAACAGCTTATATCCCGAAGGGGTGATACTGTTTTGAATGCAAAACGCAAGAAGCGCAAACTGAATCCGATCCGGCTACTCATCTTTGTCCTGCTGGTATTTACCCTGATGGGTTCCGGCACGGCCCTGGCCCTGATTACTGTAAGTATTAAGGATATGCCTGCCCTGACCGACGAGGGTCTGCTGGCATCCACCTCAACCCAGATTTTTGACCAGGAAAATCAACCTGTTGCCAAACTGGGCATTGAAAACCGCGAGCCGGTTTCCCTGAACAAGATCCCGGATAATGTTAAAAATGCCTTTTTAGCCATTGAGGACGTGCGCTTCTACCGGCACCACGGCATCGACTTCCGCAGCATAGTCAGGGCGGCCTGGTCTGATATCCGCGGACGCAACCTTGATCAAGGCGCCAGCACAATTACTCAACAGCTGATAAAGATCTCTTTCCTGCACCCGGAAAAGACATTCAAGCGCAAAATTCAGGAAATGTTCCTGGCCCTGCAATTGGAGCGCAGGTATTCCAAGGACGAAATTTTGGAGATGTACCTTAATAAAATCTATCTTGGCGAGGGGGCCTACGGCATCCAGGCCGCAGCCCGGACCTATTTCAACAAAGACGTGGAGGAACTGGACCTGAATGAGGCCGCCACGCTGGCCGGCCTGCCCCAGGCACCCAGCGCCTATTCACCATACCAGAATTACGACGCCGCCCTGGCCCGGCGCAATCTGGTCCTGAACAATATGTACCGCTACGGCTTCATCTCCCAGGAGCAACTGAATCAAACAAAGCAGCAAGAGATCAAACTTGAGGAGGGCGGCCCCACCGGCCGCCAGTACCCTTACCCCTATTATGTGGACTACATAACAGAGCAACTGGTAAGGGAGTTTGGAGAAGACCAGGTATTCAAGGGCGGCCTCAGGGTATACACCTCACTGGACACTAAAATACAGGTGGCGGCCGAGACTGCCATGTCCAATTCTGCCAACTACCCGGCAAGTAAAAAGGATGACCAGGGAGTAATCCAGCCCCAGGGGGCCATGGTCATTCTGGATCCGGCTAGCGGCCAGATCAAGGCCCTGGTTGGAGGGCGCGAGCATACCCACAAGCGATCCTTTAACCGGGCCTCCATGGCCCCGGGCAGGCAGCCGGGATCCGCCTTTAAGCCGGTTATCTCTTACGCCCCGGCCATTGAGTTGCGGGGTATGGGGCCTGCCTCAATTATTGATGACGCGCCAATCAAGTACGGGAACTGGGAGGCCAAAAACTACGACCACAGCCACCGCGGCCTGATTACCATGCGGGCTGCCCTGACCCACTCCAATAACGTGGCCGCCGCCAAGGTCATGGTTGACGGGGTGGGCCAGGCTGACGCTTTCCAGTTTGTCCGCCGCTTCGGGATTGAGCTGGACCCGGCCAAGCACGGCCCGGCGGCTTCCCTGGGCGGACTGCACACCGGGGTAACACCCCTGCAGCTGGCGGCCGCCTATGCGTCTTTTGCCAACCAGGGCCTCTATTACACCCCCACCGCCATCTTGCGGGTGGAGGCGCCGGACGGGACACTATTACTGGAAAACAACCCTAAACCTGCGCCGGTATTAAAGCCCACCACGGCCTACTTGATTACTGATATGCTCAAGAGCGTTGTCACCAGCGGCACAGGCACCGCTGCAGCCATTGGACGGCCGGCGGCGGGGAAGACCGGCACCACCGACAAGCGGGCGGATATCTGGTTTGCCGGTTACACCCCGGACTATGTCGGGGTGGTCTGGATCGGGCACGACATCTTAACCCCCATGCCGGTGGACGCCTTTGGGGGAGGCTATCCGGCCCGCATTTGGCGCCAGGTAATGACCGTTGCCCACGAAGGCAAGCTGGTGCGGGACTTCAAACAGCCCAGCGGCCTGATAACGGCTACGGTGGACAGTAAGTCCGGCCTGCTGCCCGGCCCGAACACACCGCCGGAACACCAGGTAACTGATTTGTTTGCCGTAGGCACGGTGCCCACTGAAACTGATGACACCCACGTGCTGGTTGAGGTATGCGCAGTTACCGGTAAGCTTATAACCGACTACTGCCCGGACAAGCTAACCAAGGTAATGATTAAGCTTCCATACAACGTTCCGCCCACAGTAAGAGACTATGAGCTGCGGGTTCCCACGGAGACCTGCGACATCCATCAGGAGCCATTGTGGTATCGCCCCGTCAACGGCAATAGCAACGGAAATGGTGAGCCATGGCTGCCTGAACGCCTACCGGGCTGGTAGTAATCACACGGGAAAATTACCCGGAGTGAATAAGAATACCTGTAAGCTTGAACGAGACTTCATTCAGAGGGGGATTCAACCCCCTCTGAATGTTAGCCGAGTCCATACTGGACTTAACCGCCCTTTGAAACCCGCCGCCTACAGAGGCGGGGGTCTTAGGTCGGATTAGTTCAGTGATAAATGACCGAACTGGCGAAAAATAAGCAGCAGGTCTATCCCGGCGGGGGAAAAGACTCTGCTGCTGTTTTTTAGAGTCACCAGAGTCACCGG
>JBFMEU010000077.1:0-6301 GCA_040753155.1 Bacillota bacterium | reverse complement strand
GAGGCGGGGGTCTTAGGTCGGATTAGTTCAGTGATAAATGACCGAACTGGCGAAAAATAAGCAGCAGGTCTATCCCGGCGGGGGAAAAGACTCTGCTGCTGTTTTTTAGAGTCACCAGAGTCACCGGGGACGGTTCCTGCTGACTCACGTGAGTCAGCAGGAACCGTCCCCGGTGACTCTTAGCAGGAACCGTCCCCGGCCTCAGGCCAGCTCCACCACGGTGGCCCCGCTGCCCCCCTCGCCGTGCTCACCCAGGCGGTATGACTTTACTCCCCGGTGCTGGCTTAGCTCACGGTGAATGACGGTCCGCAGCGCTCCGGTACCCTTGCCGTGAATCAGGTATACCCGGCTCAGCCCGGCCAGCATGGCGTCATCCAGATATTTTTCCACTTCCAATAAAGCCTCCTCGGCCCTCAGGCCCCGCAAATCAAGGCTGGTGGAAATGTCCCGCACCTTGCTTTGCAACATCCCGGCCAATTTGGTTCCGCCGCCCGCCGGCCTGCTTTCCTCAGCCTGGCGGAGCTCTTGCACCGGCAAGCTGACCTTGATAATCCCCACCTGCACCTGCACCTCACCGCCGGCCCCGGGTTGCTCCAGGACAATGCCCCGCTGGTTAAACCTGGGCACGAACACCTCCTGGCCCGGCCTCAGCTCTGCCGGCGCCTTCCCGTCATAGCGCTTTTGGGGCGCCTTTTTGCGCTGGTGTTCCTGCAGCAGGGCCAGCTTTTCCCTGGCCTCGCGCACGGCCGCCTCCCGGTCCCGGGTTAAATCCGACGATAACTTCTGCCGCATCTCCTTAATGGCGGCCTCCGCCTCCATACGCGCCTTACGCACAAGCTCCATCGCCTGCTCATGGGACTTCGCCAGTACGGCCTCGCGCTTGCTGCGCAGGTCCTCTTCCATCTTGCCGTAGCGCTCTTTGATGGTCAGGGCATCACGGTACAGCCTTTCGGCCTCGGTGCGCTCCCGCTCAGCCTCCTGCCGGGCCTCCTCCAGGTTATGCATCAGCTCGGCCACCTGGATTTGCTCCTCGGAGAGGAAATCCCCGGCCCGTTCAACGACCTTGCCCGCCAAACCCAGACGGGAGGCTATCTCAAAGGCATTACTCCGCCCGGGCTTGCCGATCAACAGGCAGTAGGTAGGTCTTAAGGTCAGGGTGTCAAACTCCACGCTGGCATTTTCCACCCGCTCCCGGGTCAAGGCAAAGTTTTTCAGCTCACTGTAGTGGGTTGTGGCCACGGTTTTAGCCCCCATCGCCTGCAGCTGCTCCAGGATGGCCTGGGCCAGGGCGGCTCCTTCCATGGGGTCCGTGCCGGCCCCCAGCTCATCAAGCAACACCAGACTTCCGGTGGTGGCCGATTTTAAAATGCCCACAATATTGGTCATGTGCGAGGAAAAGGTGCTCAGGGACTGCTCAATGCTTTGCTCGTCACCGATATCGGCATAAACCTCGCTGAACACACCCATTTGGGCTCCCGCTTCGGCCGGAATGTGCAGCCCGGACTGGGCCATCAGGGCCAGCAGGCCCACCGTTTTCAGGGTTACAGTTTTACCCCCGGTGTTTGGGCCGGTGATTACCAGAACATCAAAATCTTTACCCAGGCTGATGTTTATGGGCACCACCTCACCGGTAAGCAGGGGGTGCCGCCCTTTTTTTAGATCCAACCAGGCCCCGTCAATAATCTCAGGCTCCCAGGCATTCAGGCGCAGGCTGTAGCGGGACCTGGCCATGATAAAATCCAACTGGCCCAGGGCTTTCAGGGAGGCGCTTAGCTCTGGCCCGCGCTCCGCCACCGCCCCGGTAAGGGCAGCCAAAATCCTGGCCACTTCCTGCCTTTCCGCTATTTGCAGGCGCCTGACCTCGTTATTGGCCTCCACCACCGACATGGGCTCAATGAACAAAGTGGCCCCGCTAGCTGATTGGTCATGCACAATACCCGGAAACTGCGCCCGGTATTCCACCTTGACCGGCACCACATAGCGTCCTTCCCGCATCGTTACCAGCAGGTCCTGTAAATACTTTTGGTGGGCGGGGGACCTGATAATACTTTCCAGCCGCTCCTTAACCTGCTGCCGGCAGGAAACCAGCCGGCGGCGGATGGAGGATAGTTCAGAAGACGCCCGGTCGGCAACCTCCCCCGGGGGGATAACGGCCCGCTGGAGTTCCTTCTCCAGGGGGGTAAAATCACCCAGCTCAGCAGCTATCTCCGCCAGGAGCGGGTACTGTTCGGAACGCCCGGCAAAGAAACTGCCCAGCCGCCGGGAGGCCGCCAGGGTGTCGGCAATTTCCAAAAAGTCAACCGGCTCAAGGATTATCCCCTGGCCGGCCCGGCGTACCCTGACGCGGACATCGTACCACCCTCCCCATTCCAACGAGGGCTCAAGGCGCAGCAATTCCCGCCCCTCGGTGGTCTGGGACTGGCGCAGCCGAACCTCATCAGGGTCATCTGTGGGATTCAAGGCCAGCGCCAGCTCCCGCCCCAGGGGCGACCCGGCGCAAGCGGCAAGCTGCTCCAGTATTTTTTCAAACTCCAGACGTCTCAGGTTACGCGGGTCCATAATAGTTCATTCCCTTGTTTATTTTTATTTAGCCGGCCTATTCCATTACCCCGCGGTAATAATGGCCCCGGGTAAACCCGTCCGGGCTGAAGCGGGCCAGCTTTTCCTTTTCCTGTTCCAGGTGGCCGGCATACGGCACGCCCTCTAAATAGCGGTCAATGGCCCGGCGGTAGGCGGCAACAACATGCTCAATATAGGCAGGTTTTTCCTTGCGGGCCTCCACCCGGAGCACCCGCACCCCGAGATCCGCCAGGAGGCCCACAGATTCCAGCAGGCACAGGTCCCGGGAGTTGAAGATATGCATCCGGCACTGCCGGTCAACCTCCACCGGGAAAACAATCCCCTTGCGGTCTTTCAGCCCTCCCAGCCACGAACTGCACGGCCCGGAACAGCTGCCGCCCTGGCCGGCCCCGCCCAGCAGGCTGCCGGGGGCGCAGTAATTGGAAACCATCAGCGGCAGCGCCCCGTGCACAATGGCCTCAGCCCTCAAGCCCAGCCCGGTCAGCGGCCCCAGCTGCTCCATAGTCAGTTCCGGGGACAGGGTAAATCCCTGCAGGCCCTGCTCAATTAAAAACATTACCGCCTGCCGGTTGAAAACATTCAGCCCGAAGTCACCATAAACCGGCAGCAGCTGCTGGTCCCTGACCATGTACAGCACACCCAGATTACCGGTCAGCACGCCGCCGGCCCCGGCCCCGGCGGCCGCCCTGAGGCGGCCCTCCACCCGGTCCAGCTCCCCGCTGTGCACAATCCGGGGGGCGGCAATGATCAGTTTGGCCCCGTGTTCCCGGCACAAACCGGCGGCGGCCTGAATATCTTTAGCGGTCAAAGGCGGCCGGAAGTGGAATTCATCCCCGCCCAGACAGATAATGTCGGCCCCACCCTGCAGGCCGGCCCGCAAACCGGCCAGGTCGGGAACTGTTACTGAAAGCAGCAGGCCCGGGTCATCACCGGCCAAAATGCCCGCCGGGGGCAGGGCTGCTTTGAGGCGCCCGGGCAACTGGCTCTCCGGCACCGGCGCCCTCCCCCGGCGGTTGGCCCGGCGCAAGGACAGCTCCTCCAAAGCCAGGCGGCGCACCTCATTAATTTCCCGCACCGGCACCATTATTCCTGCCGCCAAATCTTCCAGATCAAGTTTTTCCAGGGTGTAGGGCGTGTTGCCCAGGCGGTCCAGCTGCTCCCGCAAAAACTCCCCGGTCAGGGGCCTTTTTACCGCCGCCTCCGCCGGAACCGTTCCCCGGGCCTCGCCGTAGTTGCCGTCCGGGTCCTTCACCCTGATCTGCAGCGGTTCCCCCTCCCGGGCCGTTACCTTAAAGGTAAGGCCGGTTTTGCGGGTTTCCCGGCTGGAGGCAAAGGTGGCCCTGGCCTGATCCATCAGCACCAGGTCGTGAGTTTTAAAAACCCTGTCCCCGGGGTGAATCTTGCCTTTTACATCAAGTTCCGCCACCTCACCGGAGGCTGCTTCCTCCACCGGCCTGCCGGCCACCCGGACTTCCCGGACCTCAAGGCCCACCCGGCCCCCCTCGGAGACCCAGAACTCAATGCCGTCACCCGGGCGCAGGGCGGCCTCCAGCAGAATTTCGGCCCGCTGACCCAGCCGGTCATAACTGCGCACCCGGCCCAGGCGCACACCCCGGTTATTGGGGCGCTTATAGCTCATCAAATCCCGCCCCTGGTTGCCGTAAAAATACCCGGTGGTGAAGTCACGGTTAAATATCTGGGCCAGCTCGCCCTCTTCTTCAGCCGTGATCACAGGCTCTTGGCCCCGGCCCGCCCGCCCCAGGGCTGCATGATACACCCTGACCACCGTGGCCACATATTCGGGCCTCTTCATCCGCCCCTCAATCTTCAGGCAGTCCACCCCGGCCCTGATCAGATCCGGCAGCCGGCGGCTCAGGTTCAAGTCCCGGGGGCTTAACAGATAGGCGCCGGCCAGGGACTGGTCAGCCAGCCGCCTGCCATCTTTGTCCACCAACTGGTAGGGCAGGCGGCAGGGCTGGGCGCACCGCCCCCGGTTGCCGCTGCGGCCCCCGATCAGGCTGGACATCAGGCACTGCCCGGAATAGCTGATACACAGGGCCCCGTGCACAAAAACCTCAACCTCAACCCCGGCCCCGGCCTTGATTGACTCGATTTCCTGCAGGCTCAACTCCCTGGCCAGGACAATCCTCTTGATGCCCAAATCCCTCAGCAGCAGGGCGCCGGCAACATTGTGCACCGTCATCTGAGTACTGGCATGGATCTCCAGCTCGGGCAGGAATCTGGCTGCCAGCCGCACCAGCCCCACGTCTTGCAGGATCACAGCATCGACCCCGGCATTGTACAAGAAAAAAAGGAAGCGGGCGGCCTCGTCCAGTTCGGTGTCCGCCACCAGGGTATTCACGGTTACGTAGACCCGCACCCCGCGCACATGGCAGTATTCCACAGCCCGGGCCAGCTGCTGGTCGTCAAAGTTCTCCGCCCCGGCCCGGGCGCTGAAGCGCCGCCCCCCCAGGTAAACGGCGTCGGCGCCGTTCTGCACCGCCGCCACCAGGGCTTCCCAACCCCCTGCCGGGGCCAGTAATTCAGGCCTGGTCATCCCTTTCTCCTCCTTGCCGCCTGGCCAATACCAATCATTGTCAAACTAAATCCGATAACATGTTTACTCGGGGCGCTGCCGGATCAGGCCGGCGCAGGGTATTACTTCAACGCCCCTGACCTCAAGCTCATTTAAGAACAGGTTCATCCCCACCGAATCACTGGCCATGTGCCCGGCTATAATCACATTAACATGGTTCTTTTCCGCCTCTTTGCGGTGCTTTTCGCCAATATGCATTAACAGCAGAGTACCCACCCCGGCCTGCGCCAGCTTGGCATAGGCATCCTCTGACCCGCCGGTTCCCCCGGTCATATCCACCATTATTTTACCCGCCCGGCGCTCCTTTGAGCCCACCACAATGGTGGGGCCGGCATTATACTTGACGGCCCGGGCGTATTCAGGGATGGTTTTCAGCAGCTTAACCACATCCCCCAGGGTCTCGGGCTTTTGCTCGTCCATCAAGCTTTGCAGGCGGTTATTCACCAGATTGTCCGAGGGGGTGTGCACGCACATCAGCGCCAGGTCCAGCACCCGGGCGGCATCCACGGCCCGGTTATGGTTCACCGGCATCAAACCGCGCTTCACCTCACTGATCCTTGAAGACATGATGCCCTCGGCCACATTAATGGGCACCCCGAATATGGCCAGATGGTCTTCCTGCAAATGCATCACCTCGTGCAGCGCGGCCATGGCCTTGCCCTCGGGGTGATGGGCAATGATCAGGTCCACCGGCCGGCCCTTTTCCCCCAACCGGTCGGCCAGCAGCACTTCGCCCACCTCCATGTCGATGCCCGACAGCACCCGGCGCACCTCACGCTCCGGGTCCCCCGCCAGCACTCTGGTGTCGCTGTACGGATTAACCAGTTTATCCAGGTCGTAGTCCTTTTTATCATCTTCCTTCATATCGTCGTACTTTTCCTTGGCCTTGGCCAGAACTTTGATCACAGCTTCGGGACCCCGGGGGTCATTTTCCATACCCATCTTAATGGCCAGTTCATAAATTTCCTTAATTTTCATTCCTCATGCACCTCTCAGTTAGTTTTTCCTGAAACATTGTTCCTGTGGCGTTTGAACGAGACTTCATTCAGAGGGGGATTCAACCCCCTCTGAATGTTAGCCGAGTTCATACTGGACTTAACCGCCCTTTGAAACCCGCCGCCTACA
>JBFMEU010000076.1:0-12509 GCA_040753155.1 Bacillota bacterium | reverse complement strand
CTCCGCCGACGGTGGCCAGGCACATGGTGATGGCCGCGGTCAGAGTTGTTTTCCCGTGGTCAACGTGACCGATGGTGCCGATGTTTACGTGGGGCTTGGTACGCTCAAACTTTGCTTTTGCCATGGTATACCTTCCTCCTTACAACAATCAAAATCTTTTTAATTTATTCCACGTTTTTATCAAAGCTTATTAATCAAGCTGTCGGCGATGCTCTGTGGAACCTCCTCGTAATGGCTGAATTGCATGGTGTACGTACCCCGGCCCTGGGTTCTGGACCTTAATTCGGTGGCATAGCCAAACATCTCTGACAATGGCGCCCGGCCGTGAATAACCTGCACCGGACCCCGGGCCTCCATCTCATCTATCCGCCCGCGCCGGGCATTAATGTCACCAATTACATCTCCCATATACTCGGCCAGGACAACCACTTCCACCTTCATCACCGGCTCCAGAAGCACTGGCTTTGCTTTTTTGGAGGCATCCCGCAAGGCCATGCCGCCGGCGATTTTAAAGGCGATCTCGGATGAGTCCACATCATGGTATGACCCGTCCAATACGCTAACTTTAACATCAACCAATGGATAGCCGGCCAGGACACCATTCTCCATAGACTCCTTAACTCCGGACTCAATGGCGGGGATGTATTCCTTGGGTATGGCCCCACCCACTATTTTACTCTCAAACTCAAAACCTGCTCCCTTGTCCAGGGGTTCCAACTCTATTATCACATGCCCGTACTGGCCCCGGCCGCCGGACTGGCGTACAAATCTACCTTCCGCCTTAGCCTTATGGCGAACGGTCTCCTTATAGGCAACCTGGGGTCTGCCGACATTGGCCCCCACTTTAAACTCCCGCAGCATACGGTCGACAATGATTTCCAGGTGCAACTCACCCATACCCCTGATGATGGTTTGACCGGTGTCAGGGTCTGTATGCATCTTAAAAGTCGGGTCTTCCTCACTGAGTTTTTGCAGGGCAAGGCCCATTTTATCCTGGTCAACCTTGGTCTTGGGCTCAATGGCCACCGAAATAACCGGCTCAGGGAAATCCATTGACTCCAACAAGATGGAATGCTTCTCATCACAAAGGGTGTCTCCTGTGGTGGTGTCCCTGAGTCCCACGGCGGCCACAATATCTCCCGTAAAGACTTCGCCAATCTCCTCCCGGTGGTTGGCATGCATCCGCAAGATTCGCCCGATGCGCTCCCGCTTCCCCTTGGTGGAATTATGAATATGGGCGCCCGACGTCAAGTGTCCTGAATACACCCTGAAAAATGTAAGCTTACCCACATAGGGGTCTACCATAATCTTAAAGGCCAGCGCTGAAAAAGGCTGATTGTCCCCTGCCGTACGGCTGTCCGTATCCCCGGTCGCGGGGTTTGTGCCATGGATGGCCGGAACGTCAACCGGCGCCGGTAAAAAATCGACAATTGCATCAAGTAACGGCTGAACCCCTTTATTTTTAAACGAGGAACCACAAAGAACAGGAATCATTTTGACCGCCAGCGTACCCTTGCGTATGCCCCTGATGATATCTTCCTCGGAGAACTCTTCCTCTTCCAGGTACTTCATCATCAGCTCTTCATCGGCATCGGCCACTGCTTCAAATAATCTTTCCCGGTACCCGGCTACAACTTCCAGCATGTCCGCCGGTATGGACGTCTCCTCACTTTTCGTGCCGAGATCGTCAGTATATATCCGGGCCGTATTCCTGACTAAATCAACAATCCCGCGGAAATTCTCTTCCGAGCCGATGGGCAGCTGAACAGCGACAGGATTTGCGGCCAATCTTTTTTTAATCATCTCCAGGCCACGGAAAAAGTCCGCCCCAATACGGTCCATTTTGTTAATGTAGGCAATTCTCGGCACTTTATATTTATCTGCCTGCCGCCATACTGTTTCAGACTGGGGCTCAACTCCGCCAACTGAACAAAAAACTGCCACTGCCCCGTCCAGCACCCTCAATGAGCGCTCTACTTCCATAGTAAAGTCCACATGCCCTGGTGTGTCTATTATATTTATGCAATATTCCCGCCATTGACAGGTGGTGGCCGCAGAGGTGATTGTTATTCCCCGTTCCTGTTCCTGCACCATCCAGTCCATGGTGGCAGCGCCGTCGTGGACCTCACCCAATTTATGAACTCTACCTGTATAAAACAGAATTCTTTCTGTGGTTGTGGTCTTGCCGGCGTCAATATGTGCCATGATGCCAATATTGCGGGTTTTTTCCAACGGAAACTGCCGCGCCATCAAGACCCCTCCTTTACCACCGGTAATGCGCAAATGCTTTGTTAGCTTCCGCCATTTTATGTGTATCTTCTTTTTTCTTAACTGTTGCTCCAATACCGTTGGCAGCATCCATGAGTTCCGCCGCCAATTTTTCCTCCATGGTTCTTCCGGCCCGGGCCCGGGAGTGCTTGGTCAGCCACCTGATAGCCAGTGTCTGCCGGCGTTCCGCCCGCACTTCCACAGGAACCTGATAGTTGGCGCCGCCAACCCGGCGCGCCTTGACCTCTAAAACCGGCATAATATTTTTCATGGCCTGCTCAAAAACTTCCATGGGATCCTTTCCGGTTTTTTCTTTGATTATATCAAAGGCCCCATAACAGATACCTTCAGCTATGCTTTTTTTGCCATCCAGCATAATTTGATTGACCAGCTTGGTAAGCACCTTGCTGCCGAATACAGGATCGGGCAGAACTTCCCGCTTGGGCGCAGCTCCTCTCCTCGGCATCATTATCCCCCCTTTACTCAAGCAATTATTACAGTATTCCCTATTTCTTGGGTCGTTTAGTCCCGTACTTGGAACGTCCGCGATTGCGCTTCTGCACGCCCGCACAGTCCAGGGTACCCCGTACAATATGATACCTGACGCCCGGTATATCCTTTACCCTTCCGCCCCGGACCAACACCACGGAATGCTCTTGTAAGTTATGTCCAATACCCGGAATATAGGATGTTACCTCGATTCCATTGGTCAACCTTACCCTGGCCACCTTGCGCAAGGCGGAGTTCGGCTTTTTAGGAGTGGTGGTATAAACCCTGGTGCACACCCCGCGCTTTTGCGGGCATTCTTTCAACGCCGGCGCCGAAGACTTGCGAACCAGTTCTTCCCTGCGCCTGCGCACCAATTGGCTGATGGTCGGCATGCAATACACCTCCTTTACAGAATATTTCAAGGACTAGTCATCAATTATAGCGGCGGAAGCACATCCTACATCTATACCGCAGGCCCGGCCCAGATTTTTTATGTTATCCACCTGAACCACTTCGATTCCCTTTTCAGCACAGGCCCGAACGATGGGATCCACCACATGTTGATCAGCGTTTGCGGCCACGAATACAACCCTGGCCTGCCCCCGGCTAATGGCTTTAAGGGTCTGCTTGGAACCCACCATCCTTTTCCGGGCCGCCTGCAGCCGCGCTAAAGCCATAGCGGTTCACCCCCCGAAAACTACACACTTGTTAATGTTACCACCAGGCTATGCCAATGTCAAGAAAAATGCCCGGGCCCGGGGACTCCGGCTTAAATGGCCGGCATCCGTTACTATTCAGGTATTCAGAATTCAGGAGTCAGTATTCAGAATGCCCCGAGAATATGCTTCCAGCAATTAGAGAAGTTTTGTTTCGTAAATATCACCGTATCCAAGATCCATTCGTAAGCATCAAGTAATATCGGCATTCTTCAACAGAACCTTGGTTTTCTCATTCTGACTCCTGACTCCTGACTTCTGACTCCTGACTTCTGACTCCTGACTTCTGACTTCTGACTTCTGACTTCTGACTTCTGACTCCTGACTCCTGAGTACGTGACTCCTGACTCCTGAATAGCCGGCATCCCCCACTTCCTATATATCCAGAGAAAACTCCCCCGGACGGCTGGACGCAGGCCGCAGAGCATAGTCCTGCTCTTGAACGAGACTTCATTCAGAGGGGGATTCAACCCCCTCTGAATGTTAGCCGAGTCCATACTGGACTTAACCGCCCTTTGAAACCCGCCGCCTACAGAGGCGGGGGTCTTAGGGCGGATTAGTTCAGTGATCAAAATCCAGGTCATCATCCAGGACCTCAATGTTACGGTACCTGCCCATGCCTGTTCCGGCCGGTACCAGTTTACCGATAATCACATTCTCCTTCAAGCCCAGCAGAGGGTCGTTTTTGCCCTTAATGGCCGCCTCAGTCAGCACCCTGGTGGTTTCCTGGAACGAGGCCGCCGACAGGAATGAATCGGTGGCCAGGGAGGCCTTGGTTATACCCAGGAGTACTGTACGCCCTGTGGCTTCCTGTCCGCCCCGCTCCCTGATCTTCCGGTTTTCCTCTTCCAGCTCGAAAACATCGATAAAGCCGCCGGGCAAGAGATCGGTATCGCCCGGATCCTCCAACTTGACCTTGCGCAGCATTTGCCGGATCATTACTTCAATATGCTTGTCGTCAATATCCACCCCCTGGAGGCGGTAAACCTTTTGCACCTCCTGCAGCAGGTACACCTGCACCCCCCTGGGACCCTTGATTTTCAATAAATCATGCGGGTTAACCGAGCCCTCAGTCAGTTCATCGCCGGGCTCCACCCGGTCCCCGGCGCGCACCTTTAGCCGGGCTCCATAGACCACCGGATAGCTGTTTCTTTCGCCATCACCCGCAGTTATCTCAATCTCCCGCCGGCCCTTAACCTCACGAATTTCCACTGCGCCGCCGTGCTCGGCTACTATGGCCTGACCTTTTGGCCGCCTGGCCTCAAAAAGTTCCTCTACCCGGGGCAAGCCCTGGGTAATATCATCACCAGCCACACCGCCGGTGTGGAATGTGCGCATGGTCAACTGGGTTCCCGGCTCACCAATGGACTGGGCGGCAATTATACCTACCGCCTCACCAATGTCAACCATCCGGCCCGTAGCCAAATTGCGGCCGTAGCAGTTTATGCAAACACCATATTTGGACTTGCAGGTTAAAACTGACCTGATCCTTACATTTTTTAGCCCCGAAGCCCCTACCTTTTGGGCTGTCTCTACACTTATGTGCTCGTTAGCCCGTACTATAACCTCACCAGTTTCCGGATGAACTATATCCTGCAGGGCCACCCGGCCTACGATCCGGTTCTCCAGCTTCTCAATAACCTCGTTACCATCCTTGATTTCGGATACTGCGATACCTTCATCAGTATTGCAGTCGTCCTCCCGGACAATAACGTCCTGGGCTACATCAACCAGACGCCTGGTCAGATATCCTGAGTCAGCCGTGCGCAGCGCTGTATCCGCCAGTCCCTTGCGGGCGCCGTGAGTGGATATAAAGTACTCCAAAACCGTTAGCCCCTCCCGGAAATTGGCCTTAATGGGCAGATCAATAATCCGCCCGGAAGGATCGGCCATCAGTCCGCGCATGCCGGCCAGCTGGCGAATCTGCTGGATGTTACCCCGGGCGCCGGAGTTGGCCATCATGTACACCGGGTTAAACTTATCCAGCGTAGCCACCAAAGCATCGGTAACCTGCTTGGTGGCATCGTTCCAGATGCCGATAACCTTCCGGTAGCGTTCATCTTCGGTAATCAAGCCCCGCCGGTACTGCTGCTCCACCTTTTCCACGTGTTGTTCGGCGCCGATCAGCAGTTCTTTTTTCTGCTCAGGAATGATAATGTCGGAAACCCCTATGGTTATGCCGGCCCGGGTGGCATATTTAAAGCCCAGGCTTTTAATCCCGTCCAGGAGGGCGCTGGTGGCCGAAAAGCCCAGCTTGCGGTAGCACTCATCCACGATGCCGCTCAGGGTCTTTTTGTCGGCCACCTTATTGATATACCCCAGCTCACCGGGAATAACCGCGTTAAAGATGACGCGCCCCACTGTTGTCTCCAGCAACTGGCCGTTCCGGCGCACCTTGATCCGGGCATGCAAGGTGATTGCGTCGTTCTCATAGGCCATTACCGCCTCTTCATCATTGCGGAAGCACAACCCCTCACCCCGGTCTTTTTCCTTTTCCATGGTCAGATAATAGGTGCCCAGGACCATGTCCTGGGTTGGGATGGCCACCGGGTGGCCGTCCTTGGGGTTCAAGATGTTGTAGGACGATAGCATTAACAGCCTCGCCTCGGCCTGGGCCTCGGCGGAAAGAGGCACGTGCACGGCCATCTGGTCACCATCAAAGTCAGCATTATAAGCAGTACAGACCATGGGGTGAATTTGAATGGCCCGGCCCTCCACCAGAACCGGCTCAAAAGCCTGAATACCCAGGCGGTGCAGGGTCGGGGCCCGGTTCAGCAGCACCGGGTGCTCCTTGATCACTTCCTCCAGCACATCCCAGACCTCGGGCTTCACCCTTTCCACCATGCGCTTGGCGCTTTTTATATTATGGGCGTGGCCGTCATTAACCAGCTTTTTCATAACAAAGGGTTTGAATAATTCCAGGGCCATTTCCTTGGGCAGCCCGCACTGATGCAGCTGCAAGTTCGGGCCGACCACGATAACTGACCGCCCGGAATAGTCAACCCGCTTGCCCAGCAGGTTTTGCCGGAACCGGCCCTGCTTACCCTTTAGCATGTCACTTAGCGACTTTAGAGGCCGATTGCCCGGGCCGGTAACCGGACGCCCCCGGCGCCCGTTATCAATCAAAGCGTCCACCGCCTCCTGGAGCATCCGCTTTTCGTTGCGCACAATAATGTCCGGGGCGCCCAGATCCAGGAGCCGCTTGAGCCGGTTATTGCGATTAATCACCCGGCGGTACAGGTCATTCAGATCGGAGGTTGCAAATCTCCCGCCGTCAAGCTGCACCATGGGCCGCAATTCCGGCGGGATGGCCGGCACCACCTCCAGGATCATCCACTCGGGGCGGTTGCCGCTCTTGCGGAAGGCCTCAGCCACTTCCAGGCGGCGGATGGCCCTTATTTTGCGCTGGCCGGTAACCTCCCGCAGTTCCTGACGAAGCTCCCTGGCCATTTCATCCAACTCTATTTCTTCCAGCAACTTTTTAATAGCCTCGGCGCCCATGCCGGCCTTAAAGGCCTGACCATGTTTATCCCGGTATTCCCGGTACTCGGTTTCGGTAAGCAACTGCTTTTTAATCAGAGGTGTGTCCCCGGCATCGATCACGATATAAGAAACAAAGTACAAGACTTTTTCCAGTGCCCGGGGCGACATGTCCAGCAAAAGGCCCATCCGGCTGGGGATGCCCTTAAAGTACCAGATGTGCGACACCGGGGCCGCCAGTTCTATATGGCCCAGGCGCTCCCGCCTGACCTTGGAACGGGTGACCTCAACCCCGCAGCGGTCACAAATCACCCCTTTATAGCGCACCCGCTTATATTTGCCGCAGTGACACTCCCAGTCCCGGGTGGGGCCGAAAATACGCTCACAAAACAGTCCGTCCCGCTCCGGTTTCAGGGTGCGGTAGTTGATAGTCTCAGGTTTTTTTACTTCTCCACTTGACCACTGACGAATTTTATCGGGTGATGCCAGACCAATGCGGATGCGGTCAAAGTTGTTTAATTCCAACAAGGACCTCTCTCCCTTCAGGGTTTTATCCGGCGCTATTCGCGCAGCCGGTTTACTTTACCTCGAATACGCCGTGTCCCGGTTTCAAACCTGCGCAAGTTGAGTTCTCAGAGGCAGCCAGCCGGGGCGCAATGCTCTGAAAAACACCAGGCTGACTGCTATTCCTCCTCGTCTGCATCAAAATCATCATTGAGGTAGTCTTCACTGAAGTCCTCAACCTCTTCGTCTTCAATTTCATCGTCCTCATCCAACTCATCATCGCTTTCCCTGGACACTCTGGCATCATGAGCATCATGAGCATCATGCAACTCCATTCCCAATTCCTTGGCCGTTTCCGCCACGTCCTCATCTGCTTCTCTAATCTCTATTTCCTGCTCATCCTCGGAAAACACTTTAACATCGAGACACAAACTCTGCAATTCCTTAATCAGCACCTTGAAGGACTCCGGCACACCGGGTTCGGGAACATTTTCGCCCTTTACGATGGCCTCATAAGTTTTGACCCGGCCCACCACATCATCTGACTTGACAGTCAGTATTTCTTGCAAGGTATAGGCCGCGCCATAGGCCTCCAGGGCCCAGACCTCCATTTCGCCAAAGCGCTGGCCGCCAAATTGGGCCTTGCCGCCCAGGGGCTGCTGGGTGACCAGCGAGTAGGGCCCGGTGGATCTGGCATGAATCTTATCATCCACCAGGTGGGCCAGCTTCAGCATGTACACATAGCCCACGGTAACCTCATTATCGAACTCCATGCCGGTTCGGCCGTCCCGCAGCCTGATTTTACCGTTTCCGGACATGTCGGCCCGCTGCAGACTTTCCAAGATATCTTCTTCCAAAGCGCCGTTAAACACCGGGCTGGAGACGTGCAGGCCAAGAGCTTTGGCCGCCCAGCCCAGGTGTGCTTCCAGAACCTGTCCGATATTCATCCGTGACGGAACCCCCAGTGGGTTTAGCACGATTTCTATCGGCGTGCCGTCCGGTAAAAAGGGCATATCCTCTTCCGGCAGAATTCGGGCAATAACCCCTTTATTGCCGTGCCGGCCGGCCATCTTATCGCCCTCGGAGATCTTCCTCTTTTGGGCAATGTATACCCGTACCAGCTGGTTAACACCAGGCGGCAGCTCATCACCGTTATCCCGGGAAAACACTTTAACATCAACAATCTTGCCGGCTTCCCCGTGGGGCACCCGCAAGGAGGTATCCCTTACCTCCCGGGCCTTTTCACCAAAGATCGCCCTGAGCAGGCGCTCTTCCGCCGTGAGTTCGGTTTCCCCTTTGGGGGTCACCTTGCCCACCAGAATATCTCCGGGCCGCACCTCGGCGCCGGTTCTAATAATGCCCCGTTCATCCAAATCTTTGAGAATTTCTTCCCCTACGTTGGGAATATCCCTGGTAATCTCCTCAGGACCAAGCTTGGTGTCCCTGGCATCACACTCATATTCCTCTATGTGAATGGAAGTGAAGTAGTCTTCCTTAACCATCTTCTCGCTGACCAGGATGGCATCCTCGTAATTGTAGCCCTCCCAGGGCATGAAGGCCACCAGCACATTGCGACCCAGAGCAAGTTCCCCCAGGTCTGTTGACGGTCCGTCGGCCACAACCCGCCCGGCCTCAACCCGCTCCCCGGCCTTAACGATTGGCTTTTGGTTGATGCAGGTACCCTGGTTGGAGCGGGCAAATTTACTCAGCCGGTAAAAATCAGCCCCCCCGTCATCCCTCCGGACGGTTATATCGGTGGCTGTTACTCGCTCCGCCACCCCTGCGTTTTTAGTCACCGTAACCACGCCCGAATCCTTGGCCGCCTTATACTCGATTCCGGTTCCCACCAGTGGCGCCTGGGTCCTTAGCAGGGGCACCGCCTGCCGCTGCATGTTTGCTCCCATCAGGGCCCTGTTGGCATCATCATGCTCCAGAAAGGGAATTAGCGCCGTGGCGATACTGAACACCTGCTTGGGTGAAACATCCATATAGTCAACCTTGTCTGCAGGCACCTGGAGAATCAGCTTGCCATGCCGGGCATTTACCCTGCTGTCAATAAAGCAAGAGTTTTTATCCAGCGGCGCGTTGGCTTGGGCAACTATAACGGCCTCTTCCTCATCTGCGGCAAGATAAACAATTTCCTCCGTAACCCGGCGATTTTTCTTATCTACTCTCCGGTACGGCGTTTCAATAAAGCCAAAATTATTAATCCTGGCATAAGTGCTCAGGGAGCCAATCAAACCAATGTTGGGACCTTCCGGGGTCTCAATAGGACACATCCGCCCATAGTGAGAGTGGTGCACGTCCCGCACCTCAAACCCGGCCCGCTCACGGCTCAGGCCGCCAGGACCAAGGGCCGAAAGGCGCCGCTTGTGAGTTAATTCCGCCAGGGGATTGGTTTGGTCCATGAACTGACTGAGCTGGCTGGACCCGAAGAACTCTTTAATTGCGGCAACCACGGGCCTGATATTAATCAACACCTGGGGCGTTATTACATCCACATCCTGAATGGTCATACGCTCCCGCACAACCCGCTCCATCCTGGACAGGCCAATCCTGAACTGGTTCTGCAGCAGTTCACCCACCGACCTCAGCCGCCTGTTGCCCAGGTGGTCGATATCGTCCACATGTCCCTCGCCATCCATAAGTTTAAGTAAATACTTAATGGTTTCAAATATATCTTTGGGATGCAGCTCCCGGATAAATTCCACATTGCTCCCTTCACGGTACAATATACCGTGCTTTAACTTTTTCTCTATTTTATAGCGGCCCACATTGGCCAGGTCATAGCGTTTCGGATCAAAGAACAGGGTGTTTAACAAGCTTCTGGCACTATCTACAGTAGGTGGCTCGCCGGGGCGAAGACGCTTATAAATCTCAACCACAGCCTCTTCCTGAGAATCTGTGTTGTCTCTGGCAAGAGTCTCTTGAATATGCTTGTTTTCTTCAAATAAATCAAGAATCATGGCATTTGCGCCATAACCCATGGCCCGCACCAAAACAGTGGCGGGTATTTTGCGGGTGCGGTCAATACGGACAAAGACCTGATCGTTAACATCGGTCTCAAATTCCATCCAGGCGCCGCGGTTTGGTATAATGGTAGCAGTAAATAATTTCTTGCCGCTGGGGTCTATTTGCTCAGCAAAATAAACTCCGGGTGAACGAACCAGCTGGCTGACAACAACCCTTTCGGCGCCGTTGATGATAAATGTTCCCTTTTCAGTCATCAGGGGGAAATCCCCCATGAATACTTCTTGCTCCTTGACTTCACCTGTTTCCTTATTAATCAGGCGCACCTTGACTCTTAAGGGTGCTGAATAAGTTACATCCCGCTCCTTGCACTTATCAACAGAGTATTTGGGTTCACCCAGGGTATAATCCAGGAACTCCAGTACCAGGTTGCCGGTGAAATCCTGAATGGGTGACACGTCTTGAAAAACTTCCCGCAGCCCTTCTCTAAGGAACCAGTCGTATGAATTACGCTGAACCTCAATCAGGTTGGGAAGCTCCTGCACCTCCCTCAGCTTGCCGAAATTCCACCTGGTTCTGATACCAGCCTTTTCAGGATACATCTAAAGCACCACACCCCTTGTAAAATTGAACAGAACAGAAACAACGAAAAGCAAGGTCTTGTCCATTAAACAATACCTCGCTTATAACTAAATTAACCCTATCTAAAATATTATTACCAAAACTATAACTCTGGATACATTTTGCACCATATACTTTAGATGTAACCCCCCAAGCATAATACTGGGCATATTATCCATTTAAGGCACTTCCAGAATGACATTCTTAAATACTAGCATAATACTTTTACATTGTCAATATAAATATTTCATACAAATTCCAGCGCCGCCCGCGGGGCGTAACTACTCAGGAGTCAGGAGTCAGTAGTCAGTAGTCAGAATGAGCAAACCAGCGAAAACATTTGAAGATTTACTGATATGGCAGAAGGCGCACCTGTATGTACTTGCGGTTTATCGTTTATCTATGGCGTTTCCGAAGTATGAGCTATACGGTTATTCTGAATTCTGACTCCTGAATTCTGAATACCTGAATAGTAACCGTGGGGCCCAAAACCTTGGCCGGTCGTATTCAGTAAACCACCGGTTTCTATATAACCACTTTTTACAACACCATTCCTCCATCAACGCTTAAGACGACACCGTTAATAAAGTCCGCGTCGGCCGAGGCCAGGAACAGGTAAGCGTTGGCTATGTCACGGGCCTGCCCCAGCCGGCCCAGGGGGGTTTTCTGCCTGACGGCCTGCAGAACCTTTTCCGGTACCGTGCTGGTCATGTCGGTTTCAATAAATCCCGGCGCCACGGCGTTTACGTTGATCCCCCCGGCGCCCAGTTCCCTGGACCAGGTTTTGGTCATGCCGATCACCCCGGCCTTGGTTGCAGCATAATTAGTTTGGCCCATGTTCCCGTAAATCCCTACCACCGAGGAAGTATTGATTACTTTGCCCCTTCCCTTTGCAATCATCACCGGGGCCACTGCCTTGGTGCAGTTAAACACCCCCTTCAGGTTGACGCCTATCACTTGATCGAAGTTCTCCTCGGTCATCTTCACCAGGAACCCGTCCCTGGTGATACCGGCATTATTGATCAGGATATCCACCGTGCCGAACTTGTCCAAAACCTGTTGAACCATGTTACGAACCGAATTGCTGTCGGCGACGTCAACCGGCACGTAAACGGCTTCGCCGCCGTCACGGTTGATTTTCTCCATGGTTTCCTGCCCGAACTTTTCGTCAAAATCCGCAATAACCACCCGGGCTCCCTCCCGGGCGAACAGCAGGGCCGTTTCCCTGCCAATTCCCCGGCCGGCGCCGGTAATGATGGCCACATTCCCTTTTAAACGCAATTTAAAACACCTCCATCAGTGAACATAATCACTCAACGCTGGCTGCACTGATCATTTCATCAATCCCGGCAGCCACAGGATCAGCTGCGGGAACAAGGCTAGCAGCGCCACGCCGATGAACTGCAGGATAATGAACGGCGCCACCCCGCGGTAGATATGACCGGTGGTCACCTCCGGTGG
>JBFMEU010000075.1:0-13020 GCA_040753155.1 Bacillota bacterium | reverse complement strand
AGACTTCATTCAGAGGGGGATTCAACCCCCTCTGAATGTTAGCCGAGTCCATACTGGACTTAACCGCCCTTTGAAACCCGCCGCCTACAGAGGCGGGGGTCTTAGGGCGGATTAGTTCAGTGATCAACTCTTCCCTTTCCCCTTCATCCTCCAGGCCGGCCAGCATTTCCTCCAGCTGCTGCAAATCATCCCAGTAGTTTTTCAGCGTCTCAACGGGATGATAAAACTCATTCAATTCGTATAACCGCCTGGCCAGCCCGGGCATTTGTTCCGGGTCGGAGCTGATCTCCGGCCGGGCCAACTGCTCCAGGACGTGATCCCGCTCGGCTATGACGGCCTCGATCCGCAACCAGATTTCAGCATCACTGAGATACTTGGCCTTAAAAACTGGCGCTCACCTCCTTATTATTCTCCTAACAGGGTATCAGCCCGCACTCCTCCAGCACCTGCTCACCCTTCACGCTGGTAAGAATGTTCAAAAACTCCCTGGCCAGGTCTTTATTGGCGCTATTTTTGGGTATGGCCACGGCAAACTCGATAGGCGAGCCCCGGACCAGGGAAACACTGCCGTTATTATTAGTAACGGCAACCTCTGCTCCGGCATAGTATCCGGCATGGACCGGGCTGGACAGGTTGATCTTGCCGGGCAGCTTGATGTGCTCAAAGTTAAACTGCTGGGCCTCACTGGAATAGATAAAGGCATAGTCCGCCCGGCCCTCCAGCAGGGCATCACACAGGTCAATGGATTTATGATAGATATGTCCGGGGCCGCACTTTTCATTAAGCCTGTTAAACAGATCATGTTTATTATAATATTTTTCGGCCAACCGCCAAACCATTAACGTCCTGTAACCGCAGGGGTCAAGGTTGTGGTCCGAGCGGGCAAAGTTGACCTGGTCCCGGAGCAGGATATCGGGCCAGTTATCCTGGTTTATTTTGCTGCTGTAAAAGGAAAATTCATCGTAGGCCAGAACCATCTGGTCCGTGGCAAAAACGAAAAACACATCCACGTGCCCCGGCACCAGCAAATCCTCAAACACGTGGGGGTCAGCCAGGGCTATCACATCCGCGTCCTGCCCTGCCAAAACCGCCTGAGCACAGGCCCGGGAGCCGGAATAGTCCAGCCTCACCTCAACGCCGGGATATTGCTCCCGGAACAGGTGCACAATTTCCTTCATGGGCTTTCTCAAGGCACCGGCGTGGAGTATCTTCAATAATCCTTTTTGGCCTTCCCGCATCTTCCAACCTCCCGCCTGATTAATCCTTTATGTCCTTGTAATGCGCAATGAAATTTGCCAATTGTCTCATGCGCGCCTTCAGGGAGCCTACCCAATACTCCAGGTGCTCCCGGCCCGGCCCGGTTAATTCATACTGCCTGCGGGCCGGGCCAAATTCCCCGTGTTCCCACCTGGAAACAATCAGCCCGTCATGCTCCATGCGCCGCAAGGTTCTGTACACCGTGGCCGCCTCCAGCTCGCCGTCGATGCAGTCACTGTGGTTTAGCTTTTGAATCAGGTCATAGCCATGGGTTGGTTGCTGCGCCAGCAGCATGAGTATGGTGGGCTGGGTGAGTTTTTCCAGGACCGGGGGCGGGCAGGCGCAGGGAGTTTTACCGTCGTTCTTATCACACAATCATACCACCCCCAAACAGTATAGTCTGAAAGGCTATTTAAAAATGTGGCGTATCACTAAAAGATTTCAAATACATACCTCAAGGCAGTGAAAATCAGGATGACGGCCAGAATCCACTTGATCATATTGGCCGGTACATACTTTTGCACCCTGGCCCCCAGATACATGCCCACGGCGCCGCCAAAACCGAACAGCAGGCCCAGAGCCCAGTCGGGGGCCACCGCCAGGTGGGGGTAAAAGGGGGCCAGGGCCTGGTAGAAAATAACAGCCATCAGGGAAGTCAGGAAAGTGCCCATCAGGCAGGCCCCGGCTATGGTGTACACCGGCAAGTTGAAAACGGCCACAAGGATCGGGGCGATAATAGCCCCGCCGCCAATCCCGTAAATACCTCCCACAATGCCCACAAAGGCCGACAGGGAAAACATGACCAGGGGGTTGACCGAGTAGCTTTCCCCGTAAAAGGTGTACTCCATTTTGCGGAGCCCGAACTTTTTAACCTCGGCGCCGGGCAGCGCCTTCAGGCCCGCCTTCCGGGCCTCCTCATTTGACTTGCGGTGCTGGTTGGCCAACTCCTGAAACCGGCGCTCCGCCGATTTGGCATCGGCGCCCGGGGCCGGCTTCTTGAGCAGGGCGCTGACCATCATGCCGCCGATGTACAGTAAAACCAGCCCGGCAAAAAACTTGAAGTGGGTCGGTTCCGGCAGGTAGTGCACCCGGGCAAACACCCCGACAAACACTCCGGGGATAGTTCCGGCAATCACCATCCAGGTCAGGGGCCATACCATGCGCCCTTCCCGGATAAACCGGTACACCCCGCTGGGAATAGCCACGATATTGAAAAAGTGGTTGGTGGCGCTGACCGCCGGGGCGGTAAAGCCCAGAAAGCTCATTTGGAACGGCAGCAGCAGGTTGGCTCCGGAAACCCCGCCCATACTGCAGAAAAAGGCCACCAGGAGACCGGCCACAAAGGGAATCCAGGGTGCAACTTCAATGCCGGCTACGGGAAAATACATTTTCCCACCTCCATCATCATTTCATATCCAGGCAACTGGTTTAGCGGCACTGCCAAACACCCAGCTACCTTATGGCATTAGTTTGATAAAATATTTAATCCGGTGATATGCAGCTAAAATGTTCATTGTTGGCAAGTTGACTTACTAACCAGCGTTTGTCACTCACCTCCCCGGCAAACTATACTTCACCTAAGTACGTCATGTACATAGGGTTAATCTGATCTTAACACATTGCAACTGTTTTCACAATCTAAAAATGTGAGTCAGTGGGGACGGTTCCGGTTGACTCAGTTGAGTCAACCGGAACCGTCCCCACTGACTCTGACCGGTTTGCCCGGGCAATAAAAAGATGTTGCATTATTCTAACCAGCGATTTAAAATATCACTAACTACTTATGGTATACCATGTGCCAGGGAGGTGGCCAATTATGGTCTATAATCTTTATCCCATTGCCGACGAACCCCAGTCCCAGGTACGGGACAAAGTCTACCAGCAACTGCGGCAGGCGGTACTCAAAGGCGGCCTAAAGCCAGGCGACAGGCTGATTGAGCGCAAGCTGGCCGAGCAGCTAAAGGTCAGCCGGACCCCGGTGCGGGAGGCTATCAGGATGCTGGAGCTGGAGGGCTTGGTATCCCATATTCCCCGAATTGGGGTGGTGGTGGCCAGGATTGACGACCAGGAGGTATACGAAATATACCGCATCCGGGCCGTCCTGGAGGGTCTGGCCAGTCGCATGGCCGCCGAGAGAATAGAGCCGCCCCGGCTTCAGGAATTAACTGCGCTGCTGGAACAGATTGAGGCTTGCGCAGCCGGCGGGGACCTGATCCGACTGGAAAAACTGCACCGGGAATTCAACGATTCGATTTACCGGACGGCCGGCAGCCCCCGCCTCTACACCATGATTACCTCCCTTACGGACTACATCACCAGGTATGCCCGGGTGGGCTACGCCCATCCCGGCCGGCTGGCCGAGGCCACCCGGGAACACCGGCAGCTGGTGGAGGCCATTAAGCTGCGGGACGGCGATTTGGCCGAGCGGGTGGCCAGGGAGCATATCAACAACTCCAGACATGCTTATTTTCGGGAAACTACCATGAAGAAAGAAAAGTAAGCCCCCGGGTGCCTGTAACTGAGACCGGCGCCCTTGAAACACCCGACTAAAAGGAGTTGCTGCAATTGACTGAGGCGCAGGCATTTCTGCTGGTTCTGATTACAGGCGTGGTTTCCGGGTTTGTGAACATCGTTGGGGGCGGCGGGTCCCTGATCTCGCTGCCGGTATTGATCTTCATGGGCCTGCCCTCGGCGGCGGCCAACGGAACCAACCGCATTGCCCTGATGGTCCAGAGCCTGGTGGCCATCAGCTATTTTCGACACAAGGGCTTTTTTTACCCCAAGCTGAGTTTTATCCTGGGTATCCCCGCGGTTTTTGGTTCCATTGTGGGGGCCAAATTTGCCATCTCCCTGACTGACGAGATGTTCAACACCGCTCTGGCCGTGGTTATGATCACCGTCATTGTCCTGATTGTGGTGCGGCCGGAAAAGTATTTTATAAAAGAGCAGACGCAGGAGAATTACACCCCCCTGCGCCTGGCTCTGGCCTCAGTGATCTTCTTCGGGGTGGGCTTTTACGGCGGCTTTATCCAGGCCGGGGTTGGGTTTATCATCATTGCCGCCCTGGCCCTGATTACCGGCATGTCCCTGGTTAAAATCAACAGCCTCAAAGTGTTTGTAACCGCCATCTACATGCTTTCGTCCCTGCTGATTTTTGTCTTCAGCGGCAATGTGGAGTGGGGGCTCGGCTTTATCCTGGCCGCCGGCAACGCTGTTGGCGCCTACCTGGGCAGCGCCTTTGTGGTGGCCAAGGGTGATACGTGGGTGCGCATTTTCCTGGTGGTGTCGGTCTCCATCATGGCCGCCGCCCTCCTTGACCTGCACAAACTGCTGGGGTTTTAACCCTGCAAGTTTCCCCGGCCGGCGGGGCATATTATTTAAAATGAATTCTATTGCCGGAGGAGCATATGGAAACATACACCCAGTCAGAACCGGGCCAAAAAGGCCCCAGCGAGCTGGAAAAAGTTTTAGCTTACGGCCTGCGCGGGGAGCCTGAACTCAAACATGCGGAAAAAACCTGTTACCTGGGCGAGTTCAGAGAGCGGGTGCTGCTAAGGCTGACCAACAAGCAGGTTGCCGAGCCGGGATTGTACCCGGAGGTGGCCGGGGCTTTACAAAACCACCCGTCTTCCAGAATGATCATCAACGGGGGCCTCAGCGACAAGTTCGAAAAAAAGTACCAGCAACTGTGCCGCCAGTTGGGCAAAAAATACACAATTGTACACGACCCTGAATGCAAGGGTGACACCGGCCTGCTGGTGGTGAGCGATCAGGCGGTGGATGCCGACGGCATTGATGTGGAAGACCGCCACGCCAGACTAAAGAGCCTGGGCCTCCCGGAGGAGTTAATCCTGGCCGCCGGCCAAAAAGTCTGCTCCAGATGCCTGGCCCGGGTTAAAAAATCCGCCCCGGCTGAAACCATCAATTATGAGGAGCTTACCCCGGGGGACCGCCTGTGGGGTGCCGGCTGCCCGGCCTGCAAATAAGGGCGGCCCTGCCTATTACTCGTTATGATCAATAATAATCAAATATACCAGATAGAGAAACACGGCAATTACCAGCGACATGGATGCCACAACGAAACCCAGGGTGTTAATCAGGTTATCATAAAGCCAGGTTAACATAATTGCACCCCTTGCTCAGAAACGTACCAGGGTAGCCTGGTATTTTTTTGTTTAACCGTACCAGGCATAGCTTTTTCGGTTTTTTTATTCCACCCCGGCCGGCGCATAGTTACCTTAGGTCAATATTTGATGCATGATCATGTAAATGGGTTCAAATATAGCCTTGGTAAGGTGGGTGGGGTTGGGCAGGGTTATCCCCAGCGCCTCGGCCAGACTGTAGGTCGTGCCTATAACCAGCAAAAAGCTGAAGGCGGCCAATTCCCGCCACATCCCCTTGCGCGCCAGCCCCGGCGCCTCAACTGCCACGATGGCCCCGATAAAGACAACTATTAGCCAAACCACAAGGACTACCCCCTGAAAAAATAGTTTTATTCCGGACGCTAAAGCAATTTGACAAACCCGTACCGGTTAAGTCGGCCCCGGTTTATCACAACAATTTTCCCTGCTGAGGCCTGCCAGGCCAAATCACCTGATTCCAGGGGTATTGACGGTCATACCGGTACCCCTGACAGTGGTCTTCACATTAAGCACTACTTCCACCGTGGGATAAATGTCGTACCAGTTCTCCTCCATAGCCTTCCAAGCCCCGGGATTGACTTTGCGCAACCGGTGACCAAAGCCGAAGATATCAGCCCGGAATTCTTGCTGGGCCTGCCGGATGGAATCTTCGGCCAGACTCCTGATCTCCCTGGCCAACTCCCTTTCCACTAAATCAATAGTATCCGGATTAGCTATTTCGTTGGTTTCCACCACCTCGGCCAGTTCTCCTTCGGCTACGATGTCAATAAACATGGTTACCCTGCCGCCCTCAACCCGGGCCTTGATCTTGCTCCGGGAACCGGTCATGCTGATGGATACATCATCTCTCCGGTACCAGGGTAATTTGAGGGGTATCATTGCCTCCCGGACTTCACCGATTACATAAAGATAGCCCAGGGTCTCCCGGTCTTTCATCCACCCGGCCAGGCGGTCCTTTCGGAATACCGCCATACCATTAATACGCACCGCCTTCCTGTCCGCTTCAGGGCCGCCCGCGGCAGGTTGCTCCCCCCCCCGCGGCTTAGACAATTCCACCCTGGCAGCTACCGCATCCTGGCCCGGGGTTGCCAGTTGGAGGGCAAAATCCTTGAAGGGCAGCGCGTAGCCCTTGCTTACCACCGGCAGGCCGTTTTCAATTATGCCGGCTATTTCACTTGCCAAAGTCCGCTCCAGTTCCGGCTCGGCGGCCAATATGTCCATGGCCTGTCCCTCAGCAACCAGCAACCAGGGCCGGAGACGGAACCCGGGTTCCCTCATCCAGGTACCGATAACTATATGCATACCTTCCCGGGCCACCTTTTCCCCTACCACATATATGAAAAGGTGATCCAAATAGTCCCGGCGCGGATTGCGGGTGGAATTGTTCCGCTCGGCCTCCCTGATGGTGTCACCAAGCCCTACAACCAGCCACTCCGGCTTCTGCCCCTGCCCTCCGCCTTGCTGCCCGGCCTGATGGCCCATATTCGCCGGCTGGATGATACTATGGCTGACCTGCCATTTTGCCCGCCCCCCGATATTCACCAAATCCAGCCCAACTGCTTTTACAATGGACAGTTTCTCAATTTCATCACGGCTCCAGCAACCACCCGGAATTAAAAGCAGGGACAGGGCCAGCAGCAGGCCCAGCGTACGTTTAACCTCCATTTTCAGTACCCCCTTTCTTGCGCAGTACCGCTACCAGCAACAGCAGGGACGGAATTAACAGTTGAAAGGTATGGGCATAGGGCGGGAAAGAAATAATTAGCCACTCCACCACCTCCCTGCTGTCTTCAAACAGGCTTACCGACCAGGCTGCCAGAATCACGCCGATGGGCAGCGCCACCGGGCGATAGTCCTTTAAATTGAACAACTGGGCGGCCCCCAGGGCGGCCACATAATAAAAGACCGCCACCTTAACGGACACCCCGGCCACCCACATGATTAGGATTAGCGACTCCAGCCTTTCAATAAAGCCAAATACCGAGATGAAGCGGGCCAGCGAAAAAAGGGGGAAGGTCAGGCTTTCGGTCATAATGCCAAATTCTGACGTAGCCACAACGGTGGCCTGGGCCAGGGTAATCCCCATCAGAATAACTGACGCAAACAGGTACTTCAGGGTTTTTTGCGGCTGGTTGATATAGGGAAGAAGCATTAGCATCAGCACCACTTCACCCCGAAAGGCGCTGGGGGTTAAGCCGCCGTGGATGACCGGCTTGACACCGTTCTCCAGCACCGGTAGGAGTTCGGTAAAATCGGCGTCATGGACCACCAGCCCCAGAATAATCACCAGGGATAAAATGAATACGACAAACACCCACTCCCCGGCCCGGCAAATTACCTCCAGCCCGCCCCGCACCGCGATGACCGCCAGGAGCGCCTGGAAAACGGCAAAGACGACCTGGGGCGTCTCCGGCATAAAGGCCGTCATTAAAAAGGCGCTGTACTCCCTGATGATCACGGCATCGAGATGGATGAACCAGAAGACAAAACCAGCTCCCACCAGTTTGCCCAGGTACGGCCCCAGGATTTCCGGAGCGTACTCCACCACTGTTTGCCCGGGAAATCTGAGGCCCAGTTTGACAGCCACCAGGGCCACCAGCAGGCCAAAGACGGTGGCCACCACTAGCAGGGAGAGCCAGCCGTTTTGCTTGGCAAAGATGGCGGTGATGGCCGGCACAAATAATACCGCCGTGGGCATGACTGCCAGGAAAGGCAAAATCAGCGCCGCCTGCCGGTTATTAACCCGCCCTCCCTCAAGCATCACCCCTGTCCCCCTTATCCTGCCGGCCGGGGCCGGGCTTTTGCCCCCGGCTCATCCGCCGGGGGTCTTTGTAAGCAACCAGCTGCGGCCGCTGAAACATGCTCCAGCGAGGCATCCGGATGATGGTATCCTGCATGTCATGAAAGTTTATCGGGGCCAGGGGCGACAGGTAGGGCACCCCGAAGGAGCGCAAGGAGCAAAGATGATACAGGATGACCATCAGCGCCGTCATGATACCAAACAACCCCAGGATTGCCGCCAGGACCATGATGGGAAAGCGCAGGATGCGGATGGAAAAGGAAGCGCTGTAGTTGGGGATGGTAAAGGAGGCAATGGCCGTTAAGGCCACCACCATGACAATGGCCGGGGAAACCAGGCCGGCTTTAACCGCCGCATCCCCAATTACCAGCGCCCCCACGATGCTCACCGCCTGGCCGATTTGCCGGGGCAGGCGGATACCCGCCTCCCGCAGAATCTCAAACACCGTCTCCATAAACAGCGCTTCCACAAAAGCCGGAAAGGGCATCCCCTCCCGCTGGCTGGCAATGGAGATAAACAAAAGGGTGGGCAGCATTTCTTGGTGGTAAGTGGTAATGGCAATGTATAATGACGGCAGCAGCAGGGCAATGTTCAGAGCAAGAAACCTCAGCATCCGGACGAAAATGGCGTAGAGGTACCGATTGTAGTAATCTTCCGAGGACTGCAGCAAAAAGGGTACGGTAACCGGCACAATCAGCGTCACCGGGGTGTTGTCCACCATAATGGCCACATACCCTTCCAGCAGATTGGCGGCCAGCTTGTCCGGCCGCTCGGTTACATTGACCTGGGGAAAGATGGAATAAGGCTGATCCTCGATGAGTTCCTCAATGTAGCCGCTTTCCAGGATACCGTCAATTTTAATCCGCTTCAGACGTCGGCGTACCTCCTCCACCACCTTGTCATTGGCAATACCGTCAATATAGGCCACCACCACATCGGTTTGGGTTAACTGACCGATCTTATAATTCTCCATCTTCAGCCGGTGGCTCTTGATGCGCCGGCGCACCAGGGTGGTGTTGGTGCGCAGTTTTTCCGTGAATCCGTCCCGGGGTCCGCGCACCACCGGCTCGGTGTTGGATTCCTCCACCGTCCGGGATTCCCATTGCCTGGCATTGATGACCATAGCCGCGGCCACACCATCAATAAGCAGGCCCGCGTCACCATAAACAACCTGGCGGACCAACTGTTGCATATCGCTGGTAGTTTTAATGCCGACTACACCGATGAAGCTATCCTTGATTTTCGAAAAGGCATCGGGACCGGTTAGCCTTTGGTTCCGGGGTACCAGGGCCGGATTCATCTGGAGGGCACGCATCACGTGGTCACTGATCAGATGAACATCGACCATGCCGTCGATATATACCAAAAAGGCATCGACCGGAGGTTCGCCATTAATCACCAGCTGCCGCATAACCACATCACTGCAGCGTTCAAAAATTGACCGCAGTTCCTGGATGTTCCGCCCCAGGTCAGCAGCAAGAGGCTGTTGCCCGGCGGAACCGGCGCCGTCACCGGAACCGGCCTGCTTATTCTGCTTCAACAGCTTCTTTATCTTCCGGTAAGCCCTGTTGAACATGGCTCCACCCTCCGGCTGGAACTTAATATTGAAATCGCATCAAGTTTGCCCTGGATTGGTAAAAATAATGCGCCTTCAGGAAGGCGAAAGGGGACAGGCAACTTTTTCGCAAAGCGAAAATAGCAGCCTGTCCCCTTTCGGGTCTTACAGACAAGGCAGGATACCCGGGCTGGTTCAATCATTGGGTTCAGGGCTTGATGTAGGCAAACCCCTGGGCCTGCTTCCGGGCCAGTTCAGTAATGCCGGCCGACACCACCTTCACAAAAGGCGGCAAATTCTCCGAAAAAATCCCGTGCAGCTTCAGGGCGTTGCGGCAGGCTGCAAAATATACCCCCTGCCCGCTGAGTTCCTCCATCTGACTTAATAAATCCCGGTCCCCCTGGCTGTAGGCCAGCACCCCGGCCCCGTTGGCCAGCACCTCCACCACTGCCTCACCCTCAACATCCCGCAAGAAATTTACCGTGTTCATGATCACCCTGGGCCAGCGCTCAGCTTCATTAATGTGAAAAATAACCTTCATAACCTGATGAATCACCTCCTATATTATTATGTTAACTTGTCTTGTCATCATTTGTTATGGATTTTGCCCTCCAGGATGTTAACTCCCCAATATTCATAACTGTTTTGTATCTTCTCCAAAAAAATTAACATTCCTCTCCCACGAATACACCGCAGTTAAAATGGGACATCCTAAATAATAGCAAGGAAAATATTAACACTAGGGGCGGCATCCCCTTTTCCTGGATTCCAGACGGAGTGAAGCAAAAAATAATCCGCGATACCCACAGATCCTTGAAGGACGGCGGCAAGTTCCTGGCCTACCAAACATTTTACCAGAAAAACGCCCATCTTAAAGTATACTTGGAAAAATATTTCAGCACCGTTGACGACCAGTATGCGCTCAGGAACATCCCGCCCCTGCGCATCTACGAGGCTATTAAATAACCTGGCTCACCCTAAAACTCGGCGTTTTTCGGGGCTCTGGGGAAAGCTATCACATCCCGGATGTTGGTCATGCCCGTCAGGTACATGATCAGCCGCTCAAAGCCCAGGCCGAAGCCGGCGTGCTTGACGCCGCCGTATTTTCTAAGATCCAGGTACCACCAGTAGTCCTCTTCGGACAGGCCGGCCTCCCTCATTCTGCTCTCCAGGTAGTCCAGCCTTTCCTCCCGCTGGCTGCCCCCGATTATTTCACCTACCCCTGGCACCAGCAGGTCCATGGCGGCCACGGTTTTATTGTCGTCGTTCAGGCGCATGTAAAAGGCCTTGATTTCCTTCGGGTAATCGGTAACGAACAACGGCTTGTTGAAAACCTGCCCGGTCAAATACCTTTCGTGCTCGGTTTGCAGGTCGTGGCCCCACTCAACGGGGTACTCAAACTTGGCCCCTGATTTTTTTAATAGCTCAATGGCTTCGGTGTAGGTCACCTGGCCGAACTCGGACCCCACAATCTGCTCCAGCCGCTCCAGCAGGCTTTTGTCGATGAACTTGTTGAAAAAGTCCATCTCCTCCGGGGCGTGCTCCAGGGCGTAGCTGATGATGTATTTCATCAGCTCCTCGGCCAGGGCCATGTCGTCCTTTAATTCGGCAAAGGCGATTTCCGGCTCAATCATCCAGAACTCCGCCGCGTGCCGGGCGGTGTTGGAATTCTCCGCCCGGAAGGTGGGCCCGAAGGTATACACCTTGTTAAAGGCCAGGCAATAGCTTTCCACGTTCAGCTGCCCGCTGACGGTAAGGTTGGTCTCCCGGCCAAAGAAGTCCCTGGTAAAATCAATTTTCCCGGCCTCATCCCGGGGGAGTTGGGCCAGGTCCAGGGTGCTGACCCGGAACATCTCCCCGGCGCCCTCGGCGTCACTGCCGGTGATAATCGGGGTGTGGACATAAACAAAGCCCCGGTCCTGAAAGAACTTATGGATGGCGCAGGCCAGCAGTGACCTGACCCGGAACACCGCCAGAAAGGTCCTGGTCCGGGGCCGCAGGTGGGCTATGGTGCGCAAAAACTCAAAGGAGTGCCGCTTTTTCTGGAGGGGGTAATCCTGCAGGGAGGCCCCCGCGACTTTTATTTTCCGGGCCTTTAACTCAAAAGGCTGCTTGGCCCCGGGGGACTCCACAAACAGCCCCTTAACCTCAATGGCGGAGCCGGAAATAAGTTTGGCCATGTCCTTGAAGTTGGGCAGATCCTCCTCAAACACCACCTGGAGGTCGGTAAAGAACGACCCGTCGTTAAACTCAATAAAGCCAAAGCTTTTGGATGCCCGCACCGTCCGCACCCAGCCCTTGATGCCGATTTCCTTGTTTATGTATTGATCTGTCTTTCTGTACAGTTCTTTTACCGTAACAGTTACCACTGACTTCCCCTCCCGTCGGAATACCTTAAACCGCAAGTACGAACAGGTGCACCTTTTGCCATACCAGTAAATCTTCAAATGTTTTCGCTGGTTTTCTCATTCTGACTACTGACTCCTGACTCCTGAGTAGTTACTATTTTTAGTATTCCCTGGTTACCAGGCTTACTATAAAACGTAGTTCACCAAATACTGGCGACTTGCATATTATATTGATTTTTGGAAACAATAAATCAACTGTAACTACTCAGGTATTCAGAATTCAGGAGTCAGAATGCCCCGAGTCTTCAAATGTTTTCGCTGGTTTTCTCATTCTGACTTCTGACTCCTGACTCCTGTGTACCTTCTGCACGGAGCACTGGAGCGAGCGGTGATACCGCATGCCTTAACACCGGTTTCACTGAATACATACACCTTTTCTACTTTAAGGTCTAATTCTAACCGCAGAGGTGAACAGAAAATGATACTCTTTAAACCCAAAAAACAACAACGCCAACTTTTAGATGCAGCAGAAGCATATAACTTGTGGGACATTTTGAAATCTAAATATTTTGCCGCGGAACGCACATTATTAGCTAGAAACTTTGCCCATGATCCCGATTTTAATGTAATTCTTAATTCATATCTTGACAATCTGAATAAAGATATAAAGATACTGGAAAAAGAATTAGAAATATACTGCATCAAGGGACCGGACAAGAATCGTACCGACATCAGAACTTCAGTAACCACTGAAGTTATTAATGATAAATACATAGCTCATGATATACATATATGATCTCACTGCAAAAACCCTCTTTTCGACATCACGACCATTTAGAGTGGAGAGTTTACATTCTTTTTAACTAAGAAAACAGTGCTCCATTGTTAAATTTGGACCAAAACTTACCCAAAAGTAGT
>JBFMEU010000074.1:0-13545 GCA_040753155.1 Bacillota bacterium | reverse complement strand
AGGAATCAAGGTTTCCGATGAAGAGCTTCGGGCGGTTCGGATAGAGCGTTCTGAGTTTCGTGGCGAGTGGAATTATACCATTCTGCCGAAAAATTGATTTTAGGTTAATATTTTGCGGCTCCTTAGTCACCCCCTTCACACACACTGACGGATGCTGTATAAGTTGTAGACACTGACTACGCTGTTGTATTTTACGAAGAATTAGCATATAATAGTATCAACAAAGAAAGAGGTGATCTTATGCCAAACATTAAGCCGGTTTCGGATTTACGAAATTACAACGAGGTTTTAAGGGATGTTGCCGTGGGCGAGCCGGTCTTTTTGACCAAGAACGGCAGAGGACGCTATGCGCTTGTTGATATTGCGGACTACGAAAAAACCCAGGCGACCATCAAGCTGATGGGCGAGCTTGCCAAGGGCCGGAAATCAGGCGAAGAAATGGGATGGCTTTCATATGAAGCTGTGAGGGCGCATTTCGCAGAGAAAACAATTGAATAATCTGCACTATTCCCCAGAGGCCCTAAATGACCTTGACGAGATATGGACATATATTTTTGCAGAATTACAAAATCCCTCCCGAAAAACCTGACTAACCTTCTTGCCACCCCTGGCACCGTAAAGGCGTCCGGGGCGTGTTCAACATGGTGGATATGCCTGCCGAGCAAATCTTCCGACTATAGATTTCTATGCCAGTCCTGGAACTCCTGGAGAGATACTTTTAGGTCTTTAGCAACAGCTTCAACGAGTGGTGGAGAGTATTTCCTGGTATTACCATGCTTGACGTGAACGGTAAAAGGTTTTCCTTCTCTGTTAAGGCCAATCCATTTGTTGTTACGGAATTTCAGTGAACCAGGCTTGCTGAATTCCGACAGAAAAACCTCAAATTCGTTTCTTTTCAGCTCTAAAAAGTTACTCATACGCTTACCTCTAGCACTTGCACGTCAACTTCAGGGTTAATGTCTTGAAATACCGCTTCCCGGCCAAATTCTTTCACCATCTCATGTATAGCTTCTTTTAGATTTTTTAACGCTTCATCCGGGTTGTCTCCTGTAGCGGTGGCCCTTAATAACTCGCAGCGGGCGATATACTCCCTCTCAAACAGTTTAATTGTCACCGGCAACTTATAAATCAACTATTCTCACCACTCAATCTTTTCTTAAATTAATTATACCATAAAAAGGAGCGGTTTAACCAAACCCTAATGGGGTCAGGCTTTCAGTTATGTATTTAAATACCCGTGCAAGGCGACGACCATTCCCTGGCCGTCCCCGGATTTCACGAAATAACGGAGCACGTTGAAATAATCCCCGTGCCCGAGGTAATAGTCCGCCGCCCTTTTTGATTTAGGGCATTCAGCTTCTCTCTCTTTGCCGCCTGTGTTCTCAAAAAATCCAAAAACAGATGGTGATAGCGGTAAGCGCCATTTCACCACGGTCGACGACGGCGGGCCACCGGCGGACACCACCCCGCCCACAGCACCGGACAATCTGCGGGTTATCGACCGGACTACCTCCAGCATCACCATCGCCTGGAATGCGTCCACGGACGACAGCGGCATCACCGGCCACGACATTCAAATGAAGCGTGTCAGCGACGGCACATACTCGATCATTGGGTCTACGAACGAGACTTCGTTCACGGCAACGGGCCTGCAAAGTTCCGCCACTTACTACTTCCAGCTGCGGGCGGAGTTCAAAGTGACCATGTCTGCCGGCGACCGGAGCTTTGAAGGACTTGAGTATTACAGCAACCCGGCGTGGATCCTCAGGGCGGGAACTTCCTGGCGGGAATGTTAAAATAACCGGGGTAAAAGTAAAAAGGGGTGACCGCCTTTCATGGTGGTAACCCCTGTCTGTTAGATGGAGTCTTAACTAATCACTGATTTTTTCTGCAATACTTCCATTTTCCTGCAAACGCCGGCACTTTTGCTCTTCCTGCCATCAAAAACGGGTGCGTTAGCTTTGACACACATATAATTGTGTGTTATTATGTGTTAAAAATTTGTGTTTAAAGGAGGCTGTTAATGGCAACGAATCTATCTATCGATCCTGAATTATTAGAAAAGGCAGTAGAAGTTAGTGGTCTAAAAACTAAAAAGGAAACTGTTAATTTGGCCTTACAAGAATTCATTAATAAGCGTAAGCAATTAGAGATTTTGGATCTTTTTGGTAAAATGGATCCGGACCCCAACTATGATTATAAAGAAGGAAGAACTCGTTGAAAGTTCTTGTTGATACTCCAATTTGGTCGTATGCGCTACGAAGCAACAAAACAGAATACCAACATGAAATAGAACAGCTTAAGTCTCTCATCAAGGACCAGCGAGCCCTGATCATTGGACCAATTCGTCAAGAAATCCTTTCTGGTTATAGTGACATAAAAAAATTTGAAATTTTAAGAGAAAAGCTATCGTATTTTCATAATTCCTTTATCCAAGATTCTGATTATGAATCTGCAGCCGAAATATGTAATCAATGCAGGAAAAAAGGAATTCAAGGGTCTCACATTGATTTCCTTATATGTGCCGTTGTGAAAAGGTTGGATGTCCCCATTTTCACCACAGATAAGGACTTTTTCCAGTATAAGGAAGTTATTGCCATAAAACTATTTGAAGCAGAGGACCTCCAAAACGAATAGAAAAGTGCCTGGACCAGAGCCCTCTTTTCAGTCAAATTAAAATGGACTAAGAAAAATAACCCTGTTGGTTACAAGACCAGCAGGGTTTTGTTCATGCAGATGGTAAAATTCATCAAGAAGGAGTGGGTGCATAAATAAAAATGCCCTTTTGATTCTCACAGACCTGGCAGTCAACAAACCAAGAGGGCATACCCACTATGAATGAGCATGATGAATTTACTGTATTCAAAGAGCGAGTGAGCCCGAGGGCGAACGAGCCCGGACAATTTTAAGGGGCGAATATGAGCCGCGTTGTAAGCCCGCAGGTCGCCGAAGGTGAATTTGTTCTAAATAATGATCTCACGAACATAGAAAAAATTTTGCCCCTACAAGTCATGACAAAATTTACCAGGTGGTAATTGTATAATAGCTATGGGGGCGTAACTATTCAGGAGTCAGGAGTCAGGAGTCAGGAGTCAGAATGAGAAAACCAGCGAGAACATTTGAAGATTTACTGGTATGGCAGAAGGCGCACCTGTTCGCACTTGCGGTTTATTTAAGGCCTGTCATATTCATAGTGGGCAGGCCATATAATTGTAGCAGGGCTTTTTTGCCGTTGAGCGGGCGAATTACAGGCCCGGGCTGACTGGGGGAGTTGGATTATGCCGGCCGGTGTGGTGTATCTGGATCAGGTTTTGTTGGGCAGCCTGGTTATGAATTATGCTATCTTGTGGGTGGTGGCCAGATTTATCCGTGCCGGCTGCGGACAGGGGCGCCTGCTGGGCGCGGCCGCCCTGGGCAGCATGTATTCGGTGGCTGTGTTTATCCCGGCCCTGTTCGGTCTGCTTACCTTCTGGCATAAGGTCCTGGTATCGGTTGTGATGGTTGGAGTAGGTTTTGGCTGGCGGGGTCCAAGAAATTTTTTGGCCTGCCTGGGCTGCTTTTATTTGGTCTCATTTACCCTGGGGGGTGCTGTTTGGGGCTTTATTTCCCTGCTGCAGTCCAACTCCTATAGCGGCGTAGCGGGTATGCTCAGCTCTGTGGACCGCTACTTCTGGTATGGTATAGTTCTGGCCCTGGCAAGTTTCTGGCTGGCGGGCCAAAAATGGCCTTCTTTTCTGCGGGGCCGTGCTGCTGAGCGCAACTATGGGGTGGACCTTACCATATGTATAATGGGGCGGCAGGCAAGAGTTCCGGCTATGGTGGATACAGGTAATCACTTAACCGACCCCCTGACCGGCAGGCCTGTTATTGTGGCAGAATATAATGCTCTGGCCGACGTGCTGCCGGCTGAATTTCGCTTGCTAACTGAAAGGGATGGAAGTCTGGATTTGGCAAAGCTTCCGGAGTCCCTGGGCAATTCAGCCTGGGCCGCGCGGTTTCGCCCCATACCATTTCGTTCACTGGGGCTTGATCAAGGTATGCTGCCCGGCTTTCGGCCGGATTGGGTCGGGGTTAAGCAGGGTGAAAGCATTTACCGTACCCGTGAAGTGGTGATTGCGGTATGCTGCCGCCCGCTGCATGAACACGGGTCATACCGCGCCTTAATTCACCCTGATCTGGCTGCGGCCGCAGTGCCGGTCTGAGCAGCAAGCAGTATTAATAGGCCCGGATGGGAGGGGTTATGATGGTATACCTCTGGAAAGTAAAACTGGCCTGGCGGCTGATTTTAGCGCGCATCCTGAATCGTCTGGGATTCAGGACCGAGGTTTACTATGTGGGCAGTGGTGAAGCCTTACCTCCCCCCTTGAGCATGGATGAGGAAACTTATCTGATTACCCGTCTGGAGTCAGGTGACAGTGCTGTTCGAGGTGTTTTGATTGAAAGAAATCTGCGGCTGGTAGTTTACATTGCCCGCAAATTTGAAAATACCGGGGTAGGTATAGAAGACCTTGTTTCCATTGGTACCATCGGCCTGATTAAAGCTGTGAACACCTTTGACCCCTCAAAAAAGATCAAGCTTGCCACCTATGCCTCCCGCTGTATAGAAAATGAAATTTTGATGTATTTGCGCAGGAATAATAAGACCAAGACCGAGGTTTCCTTCGATGAGCCTCTTAACATTGACTGGGATGGCAATGAATTGCTCCTTTCGGATGTTTTAGGCACTGAAAATGATATTATTCATAAATACATTGAGGAGGAAGTTGATCGTAAGCTCCTGTATCTGGCCTTGCAAAAGCTTAGCGGACGGGAAAGAACAATCATGGAACTGCGGTTTGGGTTAAACAACGGGGTTGAAAAAACCCAAAAAGAGGTGGCCGACATGATGGGCATCTCCCAGTCATATATTTCACGGTTGGAAAAAAGAATTATCAAGCGCCTGAAAAAAGAGATTCACCGCATGGAATAAGACCCTCCGGGGTCTTTTTTGTTGCTTAGGAAATTATGGAGCCGAACGAGCTCGTCCATTTATAAGGCCGACTCAGTGAGCGGAAGGTACCAACCTTCGACTTTTTCATTTGCGGGGGCAAATGTATAAATGGCCTGAAGCAAGGCAATAATGACAAAGAACAAATTTTAGACTACGAACAAGGTGGGGGCGGTCCATGCTGGTGAACAAGGTGGAGATTTGTGGTGTTAATACATCAAAACTCCCGGTACTAACCGGAGCCCGGATGAGACAGCTTTTTGAAGCTATGCGCCAGGGAGATACCTCTGCCAGAAGCCAGCTAATTAACGGCAACCTCAGGCTGGTACTGAGCGTAATTCAACGCTTTACCAACCGCGGCGAATATGTTGACGATTTGTTTCAAGTTGGCTGTATCGGCCTGATGAAGGCCATTGACAATTTTGATCTTTCACAAAACGTCAAGTTTTCTACCTATGCGGTTCCCATGATCATTGGGGAAATCCGCCGCTATTTACGGGATAATAACCCCATCAGAGTAAGCCGGTCGTTGCGGGATGTTGCTTACAAAGCATTACAGGTGCGGGACAGTCTGGTGAACCGGTTTTCCCGGGAGCCTTCAATCAATGAAATCGCCGGGGAGCTTAAAATACCAAGGGAAGAGGTTGTATTTGCCCTGGATGCCATCCAGGAGCCGATTTCCCTTTTTGAGCCCATCTACCATGACGGAGGGGACCCAATTTTTGTCATGGACCAAATCAGCGATGATAAGAACCAGGATGCCAACTGGCTTGAGGGGATAGCCATCAGGGACGCCTTGGGCAGGCTCAGTGATCGCGAGCGCCTGATCCTGACCCTCCGTTTTTATAAGGGCAAAACCCAGATGGAGGTGGCCGAGGAAATAGGGATATCCCAGGCCCAGGTATCCCGGTTGGAAAAAGCCGCCCTGAGTCATATGCGAAAATTTGTATGAACAGAGTATTAAAATTGCGTTCATTGTAAAAAAGTATAGCAAAGCCTCGACTTGGCAAAAATAGGGATATAGGCTATTCAGGTCGAGGTGTTTTATTTTGGCTCGAAATAAAATATTTGGTGTCGTAATTGCACTGGCGGTTTTTACTGCCGGTATAGCTGCCGGGTGGCAGAGGGCAGGCGACCGTGAGGTGTTGCCCGCCTATAACCCGGATAACCTAATCAGGTTGCATGTGGTAGCCAACAGTGATACCTTGGCGGACCAGGTATTAAAAAACCGTGTTCGCGATGTTGTTATCAACGCTATGGCTGCCCGGTTTGAAGGAGTGCAGGATGTAGAACTGGCCAGGGAACTGGTCCGGGAAAACCTTGCCGGCCTGGTATCTGTTGCCGGGCAAGAAATTACAGCCTGCGGGTATGATTACCCGGTTGTTGTAACCACGGGTCAGTACGAATTCCCTTCCAAAACATATTATCCAACTCAGCCGGGTACCGGCAAGCCGCTAACCCTGCCCCCGGGGGAATATGAGGCGCTGCGGGTGGTAATCGGAGCTGGTAAAGGGGCCAACTGGTGGTGTGTGCTTTTCCCGCCCCTGTGTTTTACCAGTATTAAGCAGGCGGCGGCAGAGCCATCTTTAGCAGATGCCGGGCCGGCTAAAGTTGAATTGCGGCTACGTGTAGTGGACTTTTGGCATGAACTAAAATCAAATAACTAATCTTTTATCCAAATTATGGTTCAAATATCCGGACTTGTCTCATATATTGTTTATGGGAGGTGCCGGGAATGGTTAAAATTTCGGACCTGCGCATGCTTGAGGTTATAAATATAGGAGATGGGCGCCGGCTGGGTCCCATCAAGGACATAGACCTGAATTTGGAGGAGGGCCGGATTGCGGCTATCGTGCTGACCGGTCATAGCACCAGGCTAATGGGTTTCCTGGGGCGGGAGCAGGAGCTTGTGGTACCCTGGGAAAGGGTAAAAAAAATTGGGGTGGATGTTATTTTGGTAGATCTTGCCCTGGGTGATTTTGAGCGGGCCAGGGCGGGGGATATTGGCTGCAGGGGAGAAAAATATGGTTAGACAATTAAAGCAAATTTGTCCGTAAGATCCAAAAGAGGACAGGCTGCTATTTTCGCTTTGCGAAAAGGTTGCCTGTCTTCTTTTGGCCTTTAAGTCAGGAGTCAGAAGTCAGAATCAAAATCCATGGCTGTTAATGCCCGCAGGTGCTGCAGCTATTCGAACTGCAGGGGCCGCAGCCCGGGCTGCCCCCTTTTTCCACTCCTTTGGTGGCAAAGCCCGACATCACCCGTGCCGGGTTTTCCTCGCCGCAGCTGGGGCAGTGCAGGCTGTTGCCGGTTTCTCCCAGAGCACATAGTTTTTCAAAACGTTTGCCGCACTTTGAGCAGCGAAACTCGTAAATCGGCATTATAAAACCTCCTTGTTCTGTCCATCAATCATTAGCTTAAGGATTTGATACGACTATGTCAACCCGCAACGCATAAATTGTCGGGCTGCCAGGAGGATTAAAACAGTGGGGGTTGAATTATTCTTTCAATAGCAACTGGAGGGAATGATGATGTTTTGTTTTTAAACTTTTATGGCGCTGCTGAAACGGTAACCGGTTCATGCTTTGTACTGGAAGTTGCCGGACGAAAAGTAATGATTGATTGCGGCATGTTCCAGGGCCCCAGGTCCATCAGGGAGAGAAATTATCAAAAGTTCCCTTTTTCACCACGGAATATTGATTTTGTTTTACTTACCCATGCCCATATAGATCACTCCGGCCTCGTGCCCAAGCTTTTCAAACATGGCTTTCGGGGCGAGGTTTTTGCCACTGCCGCAACTGTTGACTTGTGTGAGGTTATGCTGCCGGACAGCGGCTACATCCAGGAGATGGAGGTAGAGCGGCTGAACAGGAAGTACCGCCGGGCCGGCCAGGCCCTGGTGGATCCCATTTATACCGAGGAAGACGCCTGGAATTGTGTGCAGCGATTTAGCCGGGTAGCCCTCAATGAATGGCTGGAGTTGACACCTCACATCAGGGCCAGGTTTTTAAATGCCGGACATATTCTGGGTTCTGCCATCATAGAATTACACGTTGACTATTTAGGCGCCAATAATACCCTGGTGTTTTCAGGTGACCTGGGGGGAGATGATAAGCCTTACGTACACGACCCCGATACTGTTGACCAGGCGGATTTTGTGATTATGGAGTGTACTTACGGTAACAGGCTGCACAGAGATAAAGAAGACCGGATCAAGAAACTGGAGCAAGTTATCCGGGAAACCTACCGTAAGGGGGGTAATCTAATCATTCCCGCCTTCGCGGTGGAGCGTACCCAGGATTTGCTTTATGATATAAACATCCTGAGTAACAGCAACCGCATACCGGTTATGGATGTTTATATCGATAGCCCCATGGCCATTGCCGCAACGGAAGTATTCCGCAAGCACACAGACAGTTTTGATACCGAGACTCAGAATTTAATTAATGACGGGTTTGACCCCCTGTCCATGCCCGGGCTGCGCCTTTCCCGCACGGCTGAAGATTCCAAGGCGCTTAATAATATCAACGGGGCAATTATTCTGGCTGCCAGCGGTATGTGTGACGCCGGGCGGATTAAGCACCATCTGCGGCATAATTTATGGCGCCCGGAGAGCACCATTCTATTTGTCGGCTACCAGGCCCCGGCCACCCGGGGAGACTACTTGCTCCGGGGCTCAAAAATGATTCGCCTTTTTGATGAGGACATTGCTGTAAAGGCTGATATTCGCCGGATTGACGGTTATTCATCCCATGCCGACCAGCAGGCGTTGCTGGCCTGGCTGAAGGCGATCGAGAATAAGCCCAAGAAGGTTTTTCTGGTACATGGCGCGCCTGACGGACTGGAAACCATGGCCAGGCTCATTCCCGACCAACTTAACATTGACGCCTATGTCCCTGGCTGGCAGGAGTCTGTAGAGCTGGCTGCTGCAACCACCATTACCGCGGACAGAGTACGCGAAATTCAAGCCGGCGTTGCCGCCAAGCTGCAAAAATTACTGGCCGCTGACCTGGATGAGCGGGTCCTGGAGAGTGTTATGACCCGCCTGGCTGAACTGGAAGTCATGCTGGACGAGGAAATGAATGTTAAGGGGTAACTACTCAGGAGTCAGGAGTCAGGAGTCAGAAGTCAGGAGTCAGAAGTCAGAAGTCAGAAGTCAGAAGTCAGGAGTCAGAAGTCAGAAGTCAGAATGAGAAAACCAGCGAAAACATTTGAAGATTTACTGGTATGGCAGAAGGCGCACCTGTTTGTACTTGCTGTTTATCGTTTATCCAGGACGTTTCCGAAGTAGTGGAGGGTGAATGAAAAATCAAGGCAGTGATTTTAAGCTTATTGAAACACCGGAAATAACCTATTTGACTGTACCCCTTTTGGAGTCCGCGGGGGCGGGGGCCTGGTTTTCCACCCGGCGCGGCGGTGTTAGCCCGCCCCCCTATGATAGCCTTAATCTGGGGTTTCATGTGGGAGACCGGGCGGCGGCGGTTCAGGAAAACAGAACCCGGCTTTTTACGGCCCTGGGCCTTGACCCGGACAGCCCGGTGGCAGGCGAACAGGTGCATCGGGACGAGCTGTTTATAGTTGACCAGAGGCATAAAGGCCGGGGAGTCTGCAGCGACCAGGATGCCCTGCCCGGCGTGGATGGCCTGCTCACCCGGTCCCGGGGCTTGCCTTTATCCAGTTACTATGCAGACTGCGTGCCGATATATTTACTTGACCCCCGCCGGCCTGCGGCAGGACTGGTTCATGCTGGGTGGCGGGGAACTGTGCTCAGAATTGGGGCCCGGGCAATTAAAGCAATGACAGACACTTTTGGCGTCCGCCCCGGGGAATGCCTCGGGGCTATCGGCCCCAGTATAGGCCCCTGCTGCTATGAGGTGGATGAGCAGGTTATGTCCGGCCTGAGGCAGGGATTCTCCAACTGGCGGCAACTGGCTGAGCCTGCCGGGCCGGGCCGCTGGAAGCTGGATCTGGCCGGCGCCAACAGGCAAGCCTTAATTGAGGCCGGGCTGCGTCCTGAGAACATTGCCCTGGCCGGTTACTGTACAGCTTGCCGGAGGGACTTGTTTTTTTCCTACCGCTTTACCGGCGGTAAAACCGGGCGGATGGCCTCGGTCTTAGTTTTGCGATAGGCGGTGGTAAAATGGCCAGAATCCTGGTTGTTGATGATGAGCACAACATTTTAGAATTAATCAAATTTAATCTGGAGCGGGAGGGCTACCAGGTTATAACGGCAACCAGTGGCGATGCGGCCCTGGAACTGGCCTTGTCCTGGAAACCTGACCTGATTGTGCTTGATGTAATGTTGCCGGGGCGTGACGGATTGGAGGTTTGCCGGGCCATGAACCGCGATGAGCTAACCCGGGGCATACCAATTATTATGATCAGTGCCAGGGGCGAGGAGTTGGACCGGGTTTTGGGGCTGGAGCTGGGGGCGGACGACTATGTTACCAAGCCTTTCAGCCCCCGTGAGCTGGTGGCCCGGGTCAAGGCCCGGCTGCGCAGGCGCCAGTCATCAGGCGGTGAGGCAGGTCCTTCGCCGTCCCGGCGCCTGGTGTACGGGCCCCTGGTGATTGACCAGGACCGTTTTGAGGTAACTGTTTTCGGTGTACCCCGGGACCTGACGCCCAAGGAATTTGAATTGCTGCGTTTTTTGGCCTCGGAGCCGGGCAAGGTTTTTTCCCGGGATCATTTGCTGGAGCGCATCTGGGGTTATGATTACACCGGGGATACCCGGACCGTTGATGTTCATGTACGGCACCTTCGCCAGAAATTAGACCAGGCCTCTGACGCCGGGGGGCTGATTGAAACGGTGCGGGGGATTGGCTACAGGTTCAAGGAGGTGAAAAAAGACCTATGAGCTTGCTTAACTTTTTTAAAGGTATAACCTGGCGCCCGGTAGCCAGCTATTTTTTCATGCTGCTGCTTTTTTTGGCCATCCTTCATCTCTATGCTGTGGAGAAGCTTGGCATCTGGGGGGCTGTGGCCATTGCCCTGCCCTGCTCGGTTATCCTGGCCTGGATTTTGTTTAAGCGGGTGATCAAACCCCTTAACGATATAACTGCAACAGCCCGGGAAATGGCCGGGGGTAAACTTGATTATGAGCTGCGCATTTACACCCGGGATGAAATCGGGGCTCTGGCCCGGAGCATTAATGACATGGCCCGGCGCCTGCGCAGTACAATTGCTGATATAACCGAAGAGAGGAACCGGATGAGAGCCGTACTTAACAGTATGGCTGATGGTGTTATTGCGCTGGACCAAAATGGGCGTGTAATGCTGATTAATCCCGTTGTGGAAGCTGCCTTTGGCATTACCCAGCAATCCTCCTACGGTAAAAACATCCTGGAGGTTGTTCGCAATTACGACCTTGACCAGTTGCTGGATCAGGCGCTGCGCAACAATAAGGCTGTGACCAGGGAGCTTAAAATGTTAATTCCGGAGGATCGTATTTACAGGTTCCATGTAACACCACTGCAGTCCCGGGGCCAGGAGGGCGGCGGTGTGGTGGTCCTGATCAGGGATATTACCGAGCGTAAGCAGCTGGAGCAGATGCGCACGGAGTTTGTGGCCAATATATCCCATGAACTGCGCACTCCTTTGACATCTGTCCAGGGTTATGTGGAAACCTTATTGGACGGCGCCATGGAGGATCTCGCAACGGGTAAAAAGTTTTTACAGATTATTGATGAGGAAACGAAGAGACTTAGCCGGTTGATTGATGAATTGCTTGATTTATCCAAGCTTGAGGAGCGCCGGGTGATGTACCGCTGGCAGCAGGTTAACCTTGCTGACACAGTAAACCGCGTGCTGACAATATTCCGCCCCCAGATAGAAGAAAAGCAACTGGAGGTAAACACTGACATTCTCTTGTCTCTGCCCCCGGTGCAAGGTGACCCGGATATGCTGGCCCAGGTGGTGATTAACCTTATTGACAATGCCATTAAATATACCAAAGCCGGGGGTAACATCAGGGTCAGCCTGGCTGCCGCGGGGGAAGACGAGATCAGGCTTGAGGTGACTGATAGCGGGGCGGGTATTCCGGCTGAAAGCATTCCCCGCATATTTGAGCGGTTTTACCGGGTTGAAAAGGCCAGAGCCAGAGAGTTGGGTGGTGTGGGTCTGGGGCTGGCCATTGTAAAGCATATGGTCAAAGCCCACGGCGGGCGAATTGAGGTGCTGAGTGAAGTGGGGCGGGGCAGTCAATTTATTGTTTACCTGCCTGTGGTTAAGCCGGATAAGCCACTATTGATCAGCAACCCGTAAAACTCGTATATATTCAGTGAAACCGGTGTTAAGGCACTGCGGTATCACCGCTCGCTCCAGTGCTCCGCGCAAGAAGGTACTCAGGAGTCAGGAGTCAGGAGTCAGGAGTCAAAATGAGAAAACCAGCGAAAACATTCCATATTCTCGGGGCATTCTGAATTCTGACTCCTGAATTCTGAATGCCTGAATGGGTGCTGTTACCGGCTATGCTGCGTCGTTCGCTAACGATAACGCCGTGCCTCCACCTGGTTTACTGAATGCTTACTAAAGCTCTTAATTAAAAATTAATAAAGTCATAACTCCGGGCTAATACTGTTCTGGTAACATTGGGGCGACAAAGCTTTAACTCTACGGGGAGGATACAAGTGAAAAAAATCATTGTCAATAATTTGGACCTTTACTATAAAGACTTTAAGGCGCTGGATCAGGTAAGTCTTGAGATCGACGCCAACCGCGTAACAGCGCTGATTGGCCCGTCGGGCTGCGGCAAGTCCACCTTTTTGCGGACCCTTAACCGGATGAACGATTTGTATGAAGGGGTTCGGGTTGAAGGGGCGGTTGCCATTGACGGCCAGGATATTTATGCCCCTGATGTTGACGTGGTTGCCTTGCGCAAGCGGGTGGGGATGGTTTTTCAAAAACCCAACCCCTTTCCCATGACCGTTTATGATAACGTTGCCTATGGTCCCCGGGTACACGGTTTGAAAGAAAAACGTCTGCTGGATGAAATAGTGGAGTCAAGTTTGCGCAGCGCGGTCTTGTGGGAGGAGGTGCAGGACCGGCTGTTTCAAAATGCCCTGGGCCTTTCGGGCGGGCAGCAGCAGCGCCTTTGTATAGCCCGGGTGCTGGCGGTGGAGCCGGATGTGGTATTGATGGATGAGCCGACCTCGGCCCTGGATCCCATCTCAACCCTAAAAATAGAGGAGTTGATTCAGAGTCTAAAATTGGACTATACCATAGTCATCGTTACCCACAACATGCAGCAGGCGGCGAGGGTTTCTGATACCACAGCGTTTTTCTTAAATGGAATCCTGGTGGAGTCCGGTCCGACGGACAAGATTTTTACCAGTCCTGATGAAAAGAGGACAGAGGATTATATAACTGGCAGATTTGGATAAAAATAAATTTACCAGACTTCACATTTTACCCTTGAAATGATTATGATTACTGTATATACCCTGAGTTTTACAGCAGAAATGACTAAAAAATACCCGTTAGCCTAGTGTTATCAAGGGCTAACGGGTTTTGTTTTTTGTCATAAAGTTGTAGTGTATTTACAGTTATTTTTTGTATTGCAA
>JBFMEU010000073.1:0-13572 GCA_040753155.1 Bacillota bacterium | reverse complement strand
ACTAATCCGCCCTAAGACCCCCGCCTCTGTAGGCGGCGGGTTTCAAAGGGCGGTTAAGTCCAGTATGGACTCGGCTAACATTCAGAGGGGGTTGAATCCCCCTCTGAATGAAGTCTCGTTCAACCATAGCGTTTAGGAGTGGTAATTGTGGAGGCTATCTGCTGGGAGGACGGCTGTCTGAAGCTGCTGGACCAGACTTTGCTGCCCGGGAAATACGAATATCTAAACTGCCGGGAGCACAAGGATGTGGCTGAGGCCATCAAAAGGCTGAGCGTCAGGGGCGCCCCGGCTATCGGGGCCGCCGCCGCTTATGGCCTGGTGCTGGGGGCCAACTGCTGCCGGGCCACATCCGCCGGGGAATTTGTCAGGGCGGTGGAGCAGGCGGCCGGGGAGCTTGCCGCCACCAGACCAACCGCGGTCAACCTGCAGTGGGCCCTGGACCGCATGCTGGCCCGCCTGCGCTCGGAAGGGAACCAGGAGCCCGCTCATTTGCGGGCAGCTTTGCTGGACGAAGCCCACCGCATCTACGCCGGGGATGTGCAGGCTAATCGCCGGATGGGCGCCTTCGGGCTGGAGGTGGTGCCCCCCGGGGCCAGGGTGCTTACCCACTGTAACGCCGGAGCCCTGGCCACCGCCGGTTACGGAACAGCCTTGGGCGTTGTAAGGGCGGCCCATGCCGCCGGCCTGCTGGAAAGGGTATACGCTGATGAAACGCGGCCCCTGCTCCAGGGAGCCCGCCTTACAGCCTGGGAAATGATTCAGGAGAACATCCCCGTAACCCTGCTTACGGATAACATGGCCGGCTACCTGATGGCCTGCGGAAAGGTGGATTTAGTGGTGGTTGGCGCCGACCGGATAGCAGCCAATGGAGATGTGGCCAATAAAATCGGCACCTATGGTGTGGCGGTGCTGGCCCGGGAGCACGGATTGCCCTTTTATGTGGCGGCTCCCCTGTCAACGGTCGATTTTGCCGCTGCTTCCGGGAAGAATATTCCCATTGAGGAGCGGGACCCCCGGGAGGTTACTCACATTGCCGGTGTGCCCCTGGCCCCGGAGGGGGTTGAGGTATGGAACCCCGCCTTTGATGTAACCCCGCACCATTTGGTTACGGCAATTATTACCGATCGCGGCATAGCCCGCCCGCCCTATGTCCAGACCCTGGCCAAGCTCAGGAATAAGGAATAAGGCGCCGGATGTCGGATGTCGGATGCCGGGCGTCGGAAAACGTAATTGGGTTCCGCAACGGGTACAATTATAAGTATTAATCAGACTGGTTCTGAGGAGGTAAAGAATGGCTGATTACGTGGTAAGGGATATTAATCTGGCTGCGTCTGGAAGGCTTAAAATAGATTGGGTGCAGGCGCATATGCCGGTGCTGAACGTAATCCGCAAAGAATTTGAGCGGGAGCGCCCCTTTGCCGGCGTCAGGCTGGCGCTGAGCATTCATCTGGAGGCCAAGACGGCCTATCTGGCCGAGGTGCTGCGGGCGGGCGGGGCCGATGTGGCCATAACCGGCTCCAACCCCCTTTCCACCCAGGATGATGTGGCTGCGGCCCTGGCCCGGGAGGGAATCAGGGTCTTTGCCCGGCACAATGCCACGGATGCCGAGTACACAGAGCACTTGCGGCTGACTCTGGCCACCAGGCCCCAGATTGTTATTGATGACGGGGGTGACCTGGTCCACCTGCTGCATACCGAATTGGCAGAGCAGTCCAGTGAGGTAATGGGCGGCTGTGAGGAAACCACCACGGGTGTGCTGCGGCTAAGGTCCCTGGAAAGGACCGGTAGGCTTTTGTTCCCCATGCTGGCTGTCAATGATGCCATGTGCAAGTATCTTTTTGATAACCGCTATGGCACCGGTGAGTCGGCCTGGTCCGGCATTTTACGCACCACTAACCTGGTGGTGGCCGGCAAGACCGTGGTTGTTCTGGGCTATGGCTGGTGTGGCAAGGGTGTTGCCATGCGGGCCAGGGGTCTGGGGGCCAGGGTAATCATTTGTGAGGTGGACCCGGTTAAAGCAATTGAAGCTTACATGGACGGCTATCAGGTTGCCAACAGCCTGGAGGCCGCTTCACTGGGGGATGTGTTTGTAACGGTTACCGGATGCAAGGATGTATTAAGCAAAGAACACTTTTTGCGCCTGAAAGATGGGGCGCTGCTGGCCAATGCCGGTCATTTTGATGTGGAAATCAACATTCCCCACCTGGCCGGGATGGCCGAGTCCAGAAGGATAGTGAGGCAAAACATTGAAGAGTTTGGCTTGCCCGGCGGCCGGCGAGTTTACCTCCTGGCCGGGGGCAGGCTGGTTAATCTGGCTGCCGGGGATGGTCATCCGGCGGAAATAATGGATATGTCCTTTGCCCTGCAGGCTCTGTCAGCCAGGTATATCCTGCAGCAGGCCAAAAGTTGGCAAAACCGTGTCTACCCTGTGCCCCCGGAAATAGACCGGCGGGTGGCGGACTTGAAATTGCAGTCCCTGGGTATTAATATAGACAGCTTGACCCAGGAGCAGTATTCCTACATTAACGACTGGCAGCACCAGTAACCGGGGGGCGGCTTTATGAGCGTGGCAGTGGAAAAAGCCAAGGAACAAGTTGTAAAAATGGGCCGCAACATGTCCGAGGCCGGCCTGGTGACCGGTACCTGGGGTAATCTTTCCATACGGGTGCCCAAGGACAAAAACATAGTTATAACCCCCAGCGGCATGCCCTACGGCGCCCTGCAGGTGCGGGACATGGTGGTGCTTGACATGGAGGGCCGGGTAATTGACGGTGAGCGCAAGCCCTCCACGGAGTACTTGCTGCATGTGGCTATTTACAATGCCAGGGAAGATGTGCTTACCATCATGCACACCCACAGTGTGTTTGCCAGCGCCCTGGCTGTGGCCCGTAAGCCCATCCCGCCTATTCTGGAGGATATGGCCCAACTGGTGGGCGGAGGGGTGGCAGTGTCTGAATACGCCCGGGCGGGCACCCGGGAACTGGCCCACCAGGCCGTGCTTGGCCTTGGCCGGTGCAATGCGGTGCTGCTGGCCAATCACGGCCTGGTGGGGGTGGGGCGGTCCCTGGATGAAGTCATGCAGGTTTGTCAGATTGTTGAAAAGTCGGCCCAAGTTTATGTCTGGGCTGACCTGATTGGCAGTCCGGCGGTGCTGCCGGACGAGGAAGTTGGTATCTTACGGGCTAACTATCTGGAACATTATGGTCAGCCGGGCAAGGGTTGTGTTATGTCGCGACTGAACCGCGAACCCCAGGCAGGCAAGTTGATAGATGAAGGGTAAGTATTCATATTCAGACTTCAGGAGTCAGAATGCCCCGAGAATATGCTTCCAGTAATTTACTAACCTCGAATATTATACGATGAAGGAGGAGGTTATGGCCAGGTTGCTAATCAGACCCGCCGCCATTGTGACCATGGAAGCGCGGGAAAAAATAATTGAAAATGGTGAGATTGCAGTTAAGGACAGCTTGATCATCCATGTCGGCCCCCGGGGCGCCTTACCTGCTGACTTTGTGCCGGACAAGATCATAGACGCCCACCGGCAGGTTGCTCTGCCCGGTTTTGTAAATTGTCACACCCATGCCGCCATGACCCTTTTGCGGGGCTATGCCGATGACCTGCCTCTGATGCAGTGGCTGGAGGAAAAAATCTGGCCGGTGGAGGCTAATCTCCAGCGGGAGGATATCTACTGGGGAACCATGCTGTGCTGCCTGGAAATGATCCGCTCCGGCACCACAACCTTTGCGGATATGTATTTTGCCATGGACCGGGTAGCCGGCGCGGTGGAAAAGTCAGGCTTGCGGGCCAGCCTGTGCCGGGGCATGATTGGGGTAGGGCCCAATGGTGAGCAGGCCCTGGAGGAAAGCAGAGAATTTGTTGAGCAGTGGCACGGGGGGGCCGGCGGCCGGGTTACCGCCATGTTTGGGCCCCACGCGCCATACACCTGCCCGCCGGAGTACCTTAAGCGGGTTATGAACCTGGCCGGACAGCTAAATGTGGGCATCCATATTCACCTGGCTGAAACCGGAACGGAAGTGGAGAATATCAAGAAACAGTACGGCACCACTCCCATTCAGCTGATGGAGAACACAGGTCTTTTTGAATACCCTGTGCTGGCCGCCCACTGTGTGCACCTGGCGGAAGAGGACATGGCCATATTGGCCCGCCGGGGGGTGGGAATTGCCCATAACCCCGAGAGCAATATGAAGCTGGCCAGCGGTATCGCGCCAGTGGCCCGCCTGCTGGAACTGGGCGCCAAAGTGGGCCTGGGCACTGACGGGGCGGCCAGTAACAATAATCTGGACATGGTGGAGGAAATGAGAACGGCGGCCTTGCTGCAAAAGGTGGCCACCGGGGATCCCATGGTGCTGCCGGCCTTTGAGGCACTATGGATGGCCACGGCAGGCGGGGCGGCCGCTCTCGGTCTGGGTGAGCAGATAGGGATGTTGAAGCCGGGAATGAAGGCCGACCTTGTCCTTTTAGACCTGCACCAGCCCCATCTCTATCCCCGCCACGATCTGCTGGCGCACCTGGTCTACGCGTCCAAGTCGTCAGACGTGAAAACGGTAATTGTAGATGGTGAGCTGGTGATGGAGGATGGTCAAGTGCTGACCATGGATACCGGAGAGATCTACGATGAGGTGCAGCGCCGGGCCGACCGCCTGGTGGGCCGGAGTAGTTCCTGAAGAACTGAAAGCACGACCAGGCGCGTCAGAAAAACTGTAACTACTCAGGAGTCAGGAGTCAGTAGTCAGGAGTCAGAATGAGAAAACCAGCGAAAACATTTGAAGATTTACTGGTATGGCAGAAGGCGCACCTGTTTGTACTTGCGGTTTATCGTTTATCCATGGCGTTTCCAAAATATGAGATATACGGTTATTCTGACTTCTGACTCCTGAATTCTGAATACCTGAATAGTAACGGAAAACAATCATGAGCGCGCCTTCTTGCACGGTGACTTAATTGACAGCCCCGGAACGCCATGTTAAACTGGTACCAAATATCTGACGTGGTATTCAGAATTCAGAAGTACCTTATATACTATCTGACAAATAATCACAGCAGAGCTGAGCTGAGGGTGAGTAGAGACTGGCTGAGACGACTCGGAGATTTGGGGTGAGGACCAGTACTTTAGTGCTGGTCTTTTTTAATCTCCTGCTTGAGGCGCTTAACAAGAATTGGCATAGAACTGTTTGCCCAAGAATTATTACGGGGGAGAGGTGACCGGTTTGCTGGTAATGATCGATAATTACGACAGCTTTGTTTATAACCTGTACCAGTATTTATGCGAGCTGGGCCAGGAGGTTCACGTGGCCCGCAACGACAAAATCACCGTGGGTGAAATTGAGGCTATGGGTCCCGGGCACATTGTCATCTCGCCGGGGCCGTGTACTCCCAATGAAGCCGGGATATCCCTGCAGGTGATTAATCATTTTGCCGGAAGGGTTCCTATTCTGGGTGTCTGCCTTGGCCATCAGGCCATCGGCCAGGCCTTCGGGGGCCGTGTGGTCCGGGCGCCAAGGCTGATGCACGGCAAGACTTCGCAAATCTTTCACGACGGCAAGACAGTTTACAGCGGCCTGCCCAGCCCCTTTACCGCCGCCCGCTACCACTCCCTGGTGGTGGAACCGGACAGTTTGCCAACTGATCTTGAGGTCACGGCCTGGACCAGCCAGGGAGAAATCATGGGCCTGCGGCACAGGTGGTATACCGTGGAAGGAGTGCAATTCCATCCTGAATCAATCCTCACCGGGGAGGGTAAAAAGCTGTTAAGCGTTTTTTTGGCCCGGGAGGGAGGGCTCAGGCAGTGACTGAGCAGCTTCCACTGATTAAAAAAGTAAAGCTTGCCGGTAGCGTGGAGGAGCTTTTTGCCCGGTTCAGGAATCGTCCGCACAGCTTTTTCCTGGATACCGGTATGCGGGTGCCCGGCCTGGGGCGCCATTCTTTCATGGGGGCCGACCCTTTTCTGGTTATGCAGAGCCGGGGCGGCTGGGTTGAATTGTCCGGCGGGGGCAGGGAAGAGACATTGCGGGCGCATCCCCTGGCCATGCTAAAACAGCTGCTGGCCCAGTACCAGCTGCCGTACCAGGCTAACGGGCTGCCCTTTAATGCCGGGGCGGTTGGCTATTTTTCCTATGATCTGGGCCGCCAGCTGGAGGTTTTACCGGAAATGGCGGCTGATGACCTGGGTCTGGCCGACTGCTGCCTTGGTTTTTATGATTTAGTGTTGGCTTTTGATCAAAACTCCGGAGACCTTTATCTGATTTCCACCGGCCTGCCGGAAAAGGACGGCGCCAGGGCACTGAAGCGGGCCCGGCGCAGGCTGCGGGAGGTTGAGGAGCTTATAGCCGGGCCGGCGCCGGAATACTCCCTATTTGTCCCCCCTGCCCGGCAGGCCCCGCCCCAGTGTCACTTTGATCAGGCAAGCTACTGCCGGGTGGTGCGGCGGGCCATAGACTATATCGCCGCCGGGGACATCTTTCAGGTCAACCTGTCCCAGCGGTTCTCCGTTGCCCAACGGGAGGATGCCTGGGCCATATGCCGGCGTCTGCGCAAGATAAACCCGGCCCCCTTGGCCTCGTTTCTTAGCTTTGACGATGTCGAGGTGGTCAGCGCCTCGCCGGAGAGGTTCTTGCGGGTTAACCGCGGTATGGTGGAAACCTGCCCCATTAAGGGCACCAGGCCCAGGGGCCATAACCGGGAGGAGGACTTGCGGCTGCGCAGAGAGCTGTGGAATAGCGAGAAGGACCGGGCCGAGCTGGTCATGATTGTAGACCTGGAGCGCAACGATTTGGGCCGGGTTTGCCGGGTGGGCTCCGTTAAAGTGCCTGAATTATACCGCCTGGAAGAATACCCGACGGTTTTTCACCTGGTATCCACAGTTGTTGGTGAACTGGGGGAAGGCAAGGACGTGGTTGATTTGCTGGGGGCCTGTTTCCCCGGCGGCTCAATTACAGGCGCCCCCAAAGTCAGGGCCATGGAGATAATCGAGGAGTTGGAGCCTGTCAGAAGGGGTATTTACACTGGGTCCATAGGTTATCTCGGCTTCGATGGAGAAGCTGACTTAAATATCGTGATCCGCACCCTGGTGGTTAAAAACGGCCGGATTTACTTTCAGGTTGGCGGGGGTATTACCGCCGACTCCGACCCTCTGGCCGAGTATCTGGAAACATTGGACAAGGCCAGAGCCCTGGTGCGGGCCCTGGAATTGGAGGAAGGGGCGGTTCGGTGGAACGTGTCGTCAGTATAAATGGCCGGCTGCTGCCGGAGAACCAGGGGGCGTTACCGGTTCTGGACCGGGGCCTGTTATATGGCTACGGCCTTTTTGAAACCATGGCTGTTTTTGCCGGCCAGGCGTTTTTGATGGACGCCCACCTGGTCAGACTGTATTCATCTGCAAACCGGCTGGGCCTGGAGGTTCCGTATAAACCCGGGGAGTTAACTGCCATGATTTCTAAGGTGGCAGAGGCCAACATGGTTCAGGAGGGCTACCTGCGGGTAACCCTGACCGCGGGGTCACAGCCGCCCGGCCCGGTATTGCCCGGGGCGGTTATAATCCAGGCCCGCGGTGGCATTCCTTATACAGGTGAGCAGTATAACCGGGGGCTGGCCGCCGGTTTTTCCTCTGTCCGGCGTAATGAGACCTCACCTCTGGCCGGCCTGAAAACCCTGAACTACCTGGACAATCTTCTGGCCAGGGAGGATGCCGGAAAAAAAGGCTGGGGCGAGGGACTGCTGCTCAATACCAGGGGCTGTCTGGCTGAAGGTACGGCCAGCAATGTATTCCTGGTGTCCGGGGGGCGCCTGATTACCCCGGACCCGGCCTCGGGCATCTTGCCGGGCATAACCCGCCAGGTGGTTATCCAATTGGCCCTGGACAGCGGGCTTGAGGTGGCGGAGCGTCCCGTAAACCCTGTGGAGCTTGAGGGGGCGGGAGAGGCTTTTTTAACCAACTCCCTGATGGGGGTGATGCCCCTGACCATGGTTAGCGGCAAGCCTGTGGGAAGGGGAGTCCCCGGCCCTGTAACTGCCATGCTGGCCGCCCGGTACCGGGAGCATATTGAACTGGTACACATATAAGTGGTTAACCTGAAGGGATAAACTTCCACCCCGGACATTTTTGCGGGCTTGACATACCGGTGGGATGTGGTTAAAATAGGACTGTAAAGGGCAAGGCCTTTATAGGCATGGGCGGGTGTTTGCCGAGAAGGGGTATCTAGGATGGAGAAAATTGCCTGGATCAACATGTTGTTTGATTTTTATGGGCAATTATTGACGGACAAACAGCAAAAATTTATAGAACTATACTTTGGCCATGATCTATCTCTTGGTGAAATTGCCGAGAATTTTGGCGTCAGCCGGCAGGCGGTGCACGATACCTTAAAGCGGGCTGAGTATTTATTAAACGACTACGAGAACAAGCTCGGCCTGGTGGGTAAATTTATGATTCAGCACAACCGTCTGCAAGAAGCCCTGAAGATCCTGGAAGAACATAAGTTTAGGGATAATTGTCCAGAACTGGGAAGAATGTGGGAGATAATAGATGAGGTTCTGGAGGCTACCAGAAAATAGGGGGTATTTCAGGTGATTTTTTCCGGTCTTGCCGAGAAGCTCCAGGAAACCTTCAAAAAATTAAAGAATAAAGGACGCTTAACCGAAGCCGATGTGGATGAGGCCCTCAAGGAGGTCCGCCGGGCCCTGCTGGCTGCCGATGTTAACTTTCAAGTGGTTAAGGATTTTATCGGGCGGGTCAGGGAGCGGGCGGTGGGTCAGGATGTTTTGGGCAGCCTTACCCCGGCCCAGCAGGTTATTAAAATTGTGCATGACGAACTGGCCGGTCTGATGGGAGGCAGCCAGAGCAAAATTAATCTGGCCTCCATGCCCCCTACGGTGGTAATGATGGTGGGCCTGCACGGTGCCGGCAAAACCACCACCTCGGCCAAGCTGGCCTCTCTGTTGAGAAAGCAGGGCCGCAGGCCGATGCTGGTGGCGTGTGATGTTTACAGGCCGGCAGCAATTAAGCAGCTGCAGGTACTGGGGGGGCAATTGGACCTGCCGGTATTCAGTATGGGCGACAGGCAGGATCCGCCTGCCATTGCCCGGGCAGCCATTGAAAACGCCAGGTCAAATGACCGGGATCTGGTGATCATAGACACCGCCGGGCGCCTGCATGTTGATGATGAGCTGATGGCTGAGCTGGAAACCATTAAGAGCCAGGTGAAGCCCAATGAGATCCTCCTGGTGGTTGATGCCATGACGGGTCAGGATGCCGTTAATGTGGCCAAAACCTTTGACCAGCGGCTGCAGCTAACCGGGGTGGTGCTGACCAAACTGGACGGTGACACCAGGGGTGGGGCGGCGCTGTCGGTCAAATCTGTAACCGGCAGCCCGATTAAATTTGTCGGTATGGGTGAGAAGTTGGATGCCCTGGAGAGCTTCCACCCGGACCGGATGGCTGACCGCATTCTGGGCATGGGTGATATGATGACCCTGATTGAAAAGGCCCAGGCCAATATTGACGCCGAGGAGGCGGCCCGGTTAAACAAGCGTATCCGCAGCATGGAATTTACCCTGGATGACTTCCTGGACCAGCTGCAGCAAGTAAAAAAGCTAGGCCCCATCCAGCAGGTGATGCAAATGATTCCCGGCCTGGGGGGTAATAAAAAGTTAAAGGACTTGGAAGTTGACGATAAAGATTTGGTTTATGTAGAGGCCATCATCAAGTCCATGACCCCGTGGGAGCGCCGTTATCCCCAGGAAATAAACGGCAGCCGCCGGCGCCGCATTGCCCGGGGCAGCGGTACATCAGTGCAGGAGGTTAACCGGACCCTGAAGCAGTTTGAACAAGCAAGAAAAATGATGAAGCAACTGATGGACATGGAAAAAAATATAAAGAAAGGTGGCAAAATGGGTAAGAATCCCTTCTTTAAGGGCAAAACCCCATTTAACTAGTCCCCTCTTAAAAAGAGAGCAATATTCTGGTAACCTCAGTGATTGTTGATAGAATACGGCAAGGAGGTGAAAAATAATGGCAGTGAAAATCAGGCTCAGGAGAATGGGAGCCAAAAAGAATCCATTTTACCGGATTGTGGTCGCCGATTCCCGTTCCCCCAGGGATGGACGGTTTATTGAAATATTAGGTTACTATGACCCGTTGAAAGATCCAGCGGAAATTAAGATTGATGAGGTCAAGGCCGTTGATTGGCTGAGAAAGGGAGCCCAGCCAACGGAAACGACCAGGGCTTTGTTTAACAAGGCCGGTATATATGAAAAAATGGCCGGCGAGGGGCGGTAGTTGGAGGAGGGTTCTCTAAATAATGAAAGAATTGGTTGAGATTTTAGCCCAAGCCCTCGTGGATCAGCCGGATAAGGTAAAGGTCAATATGGTGGAGAAGGAGAGGACCTGCATTATCGAGCTCAGTGTAGCCCCCGAGGATATGGGCAAGGTTATTGGCAAGCAGGGCCGCATAGCCAAGGCTATCCGTACAGTGGTTAAAGCTTCGGCTACCAAGCAGCGCAAGAAGGTAATTGTTGAGATTGTATAGCTATCTGGGGGCACTGGCCCCCAGTTTACTATATTTTCCCGGAAGGAGCAGGTCATGGAGGCCATTACCATAACCCGCCCGGTATTGGTCAAGGTAAGGGTTACTGAAAATTACCGCAAGGCCCGGGCTGCCGCCCTGCAGGGCGCTGCCCAGCGTATTGAGACGCAGTTGCAGCAGCTGGAGTTTCAGGGCAAAAAAATATTGGCCCAGCTGGAGAAGCAAAATCCCCAGGCGATTCCCCAAACCCGGCAGAAAATAGAAGAGGACAAGCAAGGGCTGCTAAACACCAGGCAAAAAATTGTTGATGGCCTCAAGGAGATTGGCCGCTGGGCGGTCGGCGAAGAGGTGCTGGATGGCCGGGTGGAAAGCCTGGTTGAGATTAAGGTTGGCGCCAGATGGTCAGCGGTGATGGAGGTCGAAGTGGTGCTGGAGGACGGTATGGTGGTAGAAATTCGGTCCGGGCAAGGCAGTGGAGAGTAATGACTGAACAATACATAACCATCGGTAAAATAGTAAATACCCATGGTAATCGGGGGATGGTCCGGGTTTTGCCCCTCACTGATTTTCCGGAGCGGTTTCAGCCGGGCAGCAGCTTGATGGTTAATACGGGTGGGCAATACCGCAAATTGCAGATTGAAAAGAGCTTTCCCCACAAGAAATTTATAAACATTCAGTTCCATGAAGTAGCTGATATGAACGGCGCCGAGGAGCTGAAGGGAGCTCTCATTCAGGTTGGCCGGGAAGAAATATGGCCGCTGCCCGACGGGTCCTATTATATCTTTCAGATTTTGGGCCTGGCCGTTTATGACAACCGGGGCGCTTATCTGGGCAAGGTTAAGGACGTTCTGGAGACGGGCTCCAATGATGTTTATATTGTGGAGAAGGGTCCGGGGGAGCGGCCAATGCTGATCCCGGCCCTGAAGAGTGTAGTATTGTCTGTTGACCTGGACCAGCAAAGGATAACAGTAAGCTTGCCGGATGGATTGGTGGATATTTAAAGTGAAGATTACTATTTTAACTTTGTTTCCGGAAATGTTTGCGGGGCCCTTTGGGGCCAGTATGCTCAAGCGGGCCATTGACAGGGGTTTGTTGGAGATAAACCTGTTAAACATACGGGATTATTCCAGGAACAAACACCGCACTGTTGATGATACGCCATACGGCGGGGGCGCAGGTATGGTGATGGGCCCGGAACCCATTTTTGAGGCCATGGAGGTTTTAGAGGGGCGGCAAAATGAGGGCGGCCGGGTAGTCTTGCTGGGTCCGGCCGGGCGGCCCCTGAACCAGCAACTGGTGCGGGATTTGGCGGGGGAAAAGGAGTTAATTCTGATTTGTGGCCATTATGAGGGAATTGATGATCGGGTCAGGGAAGGTCTGACCACAGATGAAATTTCCATTGGAGACTATGTGCTCACCGGAGGTGAGCTGCCGGCCATGGTTGTTGTGGATGCCGTGGCCAGATTAATCCCCGGGGTGCTGGGGGAATTTGCCTCCGCCGAGGAGGAGTCCTTTGGTGACGGCCTGCTGGAATACCCCCATTATACCAGGCCCAGGGAATACCGGGGTCTGGGGGTCCCCGAAGTGCTGCTAAGCGGACACCATGAAGAAATCAGGCGCTGGCGCAGACGTCAGTCGCTGTTAAGAACCCTGGGTGCCCGGCCCGACCTTTTAGCTGCCGCCCGGCTTGGCAGTGAAGATAAAGAAATTCTGCTTGATATCCTGAGCCAGTTAAAGGAATTGGGTCTTTGACAGGTTAACCTTGCTCCAATTTATATTGTATGATAAAATTTAATTTGTTGATTATGGGCGGTCCGCTGCCTGAGCAAGGTACGAACGTCTAGGCGGAAGGAGGTACATAAGCAGATGAATCTTATTTCAACGCTGGAACAAGAACACATAAAACAGGATTTGCCTGAATTCAGACCCGGGGATACGGTGCGGGTGCACTTGAAGGTAGTTGAGGGAACCAGGGAAAGAATCCAGGTTTTTGAAGGAGTTGTGATCAGGCGCCGGGGCGGGGGGCTGAGTGAAACTTTTACCGTGCGCAGAGTATCCTACGGGGTGGGGGTTGAACGTACTTTTCCGATCCACTCCCCAAGAATTGAGCGGATTGAAGTTGTACGCCGGGGCCGTGTCCGGAGGGCGAGGCTTTATTACCTGCGCAAACTGCGTGGCAAGGCCGCCAGGATCAAGGACAGGCGTTAACAATAAAAGGGACTGCCATTGCGGTCCTTTTTTGTCAAATAAGTGCATTTAAGTTGCAGAAAACCGGGTGGGGGTTAAAATGGAACAAACGGAACGAGAAGGCGTTCAGAGTCCGGCCTTGCCGGTGGAAAAAAGCGCTCGAAAAGGCAAATCAGCCCTGTTGGAGTTGTTCGAGTCCATAGCCATTGCCGTAATCCTGGCGGTGCTAATAAGACTGTTCATATTTCAGCCCTTTTATATCCCATCTGGTTCCATGGAGCCAAATTTGCAGATTGGGGACCGGATCATTGTAAGCAAACTGGCTTACACTTTTAGTGAGCCCAAGCGGGGCGATGTGATTGTGTTTAAATTCCCCCTGGATCCCAGCCGGGATTTTGTCAAGCGGGTGGCGGCTCTTGGCGGGGAAACAGTGGAAATCAGGGACAGTATGCTGTATATTGATGGCCACCCTGTTCGTGAAGAATACCTGCCCCGGAACCTGCAATTCGGTGACTTCGGACCCAGGGAGATTCCTGCTGAAAACTACTTGATGCTGGGCGACAACAGGAATAGCAGTGATGACAGCCGCATGTGGGGCCCCCTGCCGGAGGAGCATATAGTTGGTAAGGCCGTTATAATCTACTGGCCCCTTGATCGTATCGGATTTCTTAAATAACTGTGAACCGGCCGCCCAGGCCGGTTCACAGTTATTTGTGCTTCAGGAAAGTATACTGCCAGGCGTGGTCGAGGAGTTGGTACCTGGAGCGAACGTAGGAGGCCCATTCAAAGAGCGAGTGAGGCGGAGGATAAGCGGCGAATCTGTTTGAGGCCCGAAGGGCCGAGT
>JBFMEU010000072.1:0-14286 GCA_040753155.1 Bacillota bacterium | reverse complement strand
GAACTAATCCGCCCTAAGACCCCCGCCTCTGTAGGCGGCGGGTTTCAAAGGGCGGTTAAGTCCAGTATGGACTCGGCTAACATTCAGAGGGGGTTGAATCCCCCTCTGAATGAAGTCTCGTTCAAACAAAGGTATCAATTGACCGAATTGGAACAAATACTTGATCGCCTGCCACAAATGGCCGCACCGGTTTCCAGGCCCCGTCCTGAATTACTACTACACCTACACTAATTTGAAGAATGCCGTCAAAAACCTTGACCAGGGTGCCGGGTACATAGGAGCCATTTGCTATATTATTCGGAAACACTACAATAGGTGAACCGATTTTCTTGCCAAAAAATGATTTAACATGTTGTGATTCCACGTTTAGATACTCCTCCTTGACATTTTTTTCATGACTGCGGGTCAGTGTCATTAACTCCACTGCTGCTTCCCCTCTGTCTGTTTCATAACCTCTTGGATCAGGATTTCCGCGACTTGGTTCTTCGCCCCTAATCTCCATATCTTCCCGAGTTAAACCGGTTGTCATTTTATCATCCTCCCTAATTACACAAAAGCATCGATTGATTTAATTGGCACGAACACCTGGTCCCCGGCCACGAAGGGGCGTACAGGTTTCCAGGCCCCATCCTGGATGACCACAGTACCGACGCTGATTTGAATAATGCCATCAAAAATTCCTATCAGCGTACCGACTACATAGGATCCTCCAGCAATATTGTTGGGGAAAACAACAATGGGAGAACCAATTCTCTTGCCAGCAAATGGTAGATGTTGAACTTCCATGATAGAAATCCTCCTTTACTTATTATATGGCGCTACCTTAAGATATGAATAGAGCAATAATATTGCTACATTATTTTTCCATATTGCATCATAAATTTTATTTAAATGTTATCATATTGCTTCTTTCTTGCGCTATTTAATTAATTTTTTTTAGCATTAGTGCATGATTTAAGCTATCAAGTTAAACTATTTGATTATAGTTGCAAGCCTGTGGTTAAATAACTAAATGTGTCTGGTGATGATGATGGTATGCTTTCCTTATAAACGCCCGCAAGGGCGCAAGAGCCGCAGATTTCTCTGCGGCTCTAAAATTGTTACTATTCAGGTATTCAGAATTCAGGAGTCAGGGGATTAACAGGCTGTAAACTCGAAATAAATGCGTCAGGTGGGGTTAAAACCCCACCTGAACCAAGTCTTCTTTATAACACGCCACCTTTGGGGCGTTCAAGAATTCCCATTTTCCCCGCGAGCCGTGGAAAAGTGCGGCCAGTTCCAAGTGCAGCATGGCGATCCCGCAGTCCAGGCGCTTAGAAATATTATAAGTATCGTTTAGATTATCTACTGAAACAGTAACAGCATCAGCAGACACGGTAAAGCGCCAGGGCTGACGGTTTACGGCTGAAGGGGCCAGGCGAGCCGCCTCCAGAGCCGATTTCACCCAAGGTGGACAGTGAGGTTCCGGCGTTCCTAGAACCAGTTCGGCCAGTGGTTTACGCCGGTGGTTACGTCCAAATCCCGTCATTAGCTTTTCTTCCAGGGACCAGTCTTCTCTGGGGTAACCAATGGGTGTTACTGCCAGGACTTTTTCGCTCTTCGTTGCGCCGGCCAGCGGTGCAGCCACCTCCGGTTTAAAGAAACCGCCCACCCAGCAGGTGGACAGGCCGAGACTGGTAGCTTCCAGTACGATCCCTTCCCCCATGTAACCCAGTTTTTCCTGAACATTCGGGCTATCCATGTTGCCGACATAGGCAATGAAAGCCGTTGCCCCCTTAATCTTACCGTAATGACCCAGCAGGCCCTTAAAAACTCTGTCAGGCGATTGGTTGACTAAAACGGCGCGCGTTTCGGGAAACGGCCTGAATTCCACACAAACGGTACGCATACGCTCCTGCAGTTCCGGTTCCAACGGTCGCGGCATAAACTGTCGCCGCGACCGCCGCTTATTAATAGCCAGGTACCATTTACTACTAGGAATATCCAAGATAACACCTCAATTCTAGTTTTTCAAGTCAGCTTATTTTCTATTGAGTAATTTTAACTCACCCTGTTTCCTTTTTCCAATAAAAGCAGGGAGAGACTGACCTTACGCCTCAGTTCGTCCCGGAAGCTGTAGACAATACCCAGACGGCAGGGAAAAGTCCCCATCGTCTGCATGGAATAGGGGAGTGATTCAGGTTCTTTTTCTAACTGCGCAAGCAGAGATTTTAGCTCCGCCAGCAGTTCCGGCAAGGAATTTGCGCCCAGGTAAACGGTGTCACAGAAATCATTAACCGGCTGTTCGTCTTTTTTCACCAGGGCGCCCTGGATGGAGTCAACTACCAGGGAGTATTCTCCCCCGCGAGGAGAAAAAGATGATATGGTTATCGGGCCCGGAATCAACGCAGGTTTGCCCGAAACCATCCCCTTCTCCCCGCAAGCCGGTAGTGCTCTCAACAGAGAAAAGGCTCCCTGAGCGCCAAAGTAAAAGGTTTTTTCAGCGTTGATGGAAGATGTGCAGCAAGTTCCGGAGTGGGGCTGGCGAAGGGAGACACTGGTGATGACTCCGTAAACTTTTGTTTGCTCTTCTATATCCTCCAGTTTTTTCAGAACAAAAAATGCCGCCCCTTCCGCAGGCAAGAAGCCGTCCGGCGGATATCCGGCGCTGTTTTCCACCCGGATGGATTGCTGTCGATATAGTTCGAAGGCATTTAGAAACTCAGGGGTCATGTTGGCATGTACCCCGCCCACCAGCACGGTCCGGCACTCTCCCTGCACAAGGTATTTTATCCCGGCTTCCAGCGCGGCCGAAAAGGAAGCCCCGCCGGCGTCGATGGCCACGTTCATACCGCGCACATCAAAGATATTGGCAATCCTACCGCCAATAATATTATCCATATAACCGGGCAGTACATCTTCCGCCGTTTCCGGCACACAACGCCTGACCCCGCCGGTGAAAGCGGCAACGATTTTGTCCCGGGTTCCCTCGTCCAGTGCCTGGAAGGAAGGGAGGGAAAGGAGAATTTCCTCGTATTCCACCAGTCGGATCCTCAGGTTACTGAGAAAGCCTGATTCCAGGCCGAAGAAGGATCCCACAAAAATACCGGTTTCCTCTCCGGATAAGCCATCATCCCCGCAGTCCTGCATTGCTTCCTCCGCTGCCAGCAGAGCCATAAGCTGGGAACGGTCGATTTGAGCCAACACCCGGGGAGGTATTTTAAACTTCTGCCAGGGAAAATCAAAGTTTTGAATAAAACAACCTATTTTCTTGTTCCCGGGATTATAGACGGTATTAATGTTCCAGTGCCATCTTTTTTCTGGAAATGGGGCGGCCACTTCATCCTCGCGCCCAGTAACAGCAAAATATTCCTTGCTGTTTTTAGCCCCTGGAGTAAGGCATCCTACCCCGATAATGGCAATTGGCGTTTCCCCATTTGCCTCTGCCATTAGATCTGTCCCGCTCCTCTTTTTTACCAGCGTTCCATGGTAGTCGGGAACATAGTCTTCCACACAAATGGAAGTGTTGATCCCTCCGAACCCGAAGGCGTTGGTTGCAGCCCGTCGCACACCGTCATTGTTTGCGGGCCAGGGCCGGGCTGAAGTGTTCACATAAAAGGGAGAATTGCCCAACCCCATCTCCGGCGGGGAGGAAATATAGCCATGGGTAGGGGGTATCGTCCCGTGCTTGAAGCCTAGCAGAATTTTAATCAGGTTAGCCATGCCGGCGGCGGAAAAGGTATGTCCGATAAGAGATTTGCCGGAACCCAAGGCAACAGTGTTTTTCGGACAATGGCTGACGCTGAAAAGTTCTTTTAAGGAGTCGATTTCCACCCTGTCACCGGTAGGGGTGGCGGTAGCGTGGGTTTCCATGTACTGGAGATCCTCCGGCCTGAACCCCGCTGTTTCCAGCGCCCGCCGCATGGCTGCCACCTGCCCCCGGGTGGAGGGCGCGTAAATCGCCTTGCCTTTACCGTCGCAGCGAGAGGCGATCCCTCTGATTACACCGAAAACAGGATCTCCATCTCTCAACGCATCCGCCAGTCGTTTCAAAATCACCGTGCCGGCGCCTTCTCCGGGGATCAGTCCATCTGCCCTTGCATCCAGAGGGAGGCTGTGATTTCCTGAAAGTCCTCCTATTTTGGCAAAGCTGACATTACCGGTAACGTTCATATTGCCCATGGCGCCGCAGACCAGGGCTATATCGACACTGCCGTCCCGAAGATACCGGGCGGCCAGGTCTATAACCAGCAAACCCGAAGCGCAAGCCGCGTCGCTAACCCAGGTGGCCCCGTCGGCGTTAAAAAAACTGCCCACGGCTCCGGCCAGGCTGCTCTGAAAAGCTGCCTCTGCATGTTCCTGATCAATAGCAGGATATTTCTCCTTGATGGAATTGAAAAAATCATTTTCTACCGCCGCCCGGACATCCTCCGGCAAAGCGTTGAATTCTTCACAGTTCCTGATCCAGTGCCATATTTCCCGTGCCCGGAAATGAATGGAGGCGTGGCACATAAACTCATCTCCAAGCATGTTTCCCACAAAAAGGCCCGTTTTCGCTCCTTGCAGGTGTTCCCGACTGTATCCGGCCATTTCAGCCGCCTGCAGCAGGGTATCCAGGATCATAAGCTGAGTTCGGTTGAAACCCGGGAGATCCCGGAGGGTGAGTTTGTACCGGGCGTAAGGGAAGACGTAGTCTACCACGAATCCCCCCAACTTGCAGTAGGTTTTATCTTCTGCTTTCCGATCCGGCGCATAAAATAATTCCCAGCGCCAACGTTCGGGTGGCGCCGGCATAATCCCGCTTTTTCCGTTCAGGATGTTTTGCCAGTATTGGGCAGGATTGTAGGCATCCGGGGGAAAGATACACCCGTAACCCACAATAGCTATCGGTTGAAAGGCTTTCGCGTTCATAGGGGTAACTCCTTTCGTTGGTTGGTTCTGTTAATGGACCAAGGTAATACAAAAAATACAACCATTAAAAACACCGTATGACATATTAACCGTGCCAACGGGTAATTCCAGCAGGGCAGGAGCAGTGATAAAAACCGGCCCCGCTTCGTTGGCGCCGGTCAGCCGGACCGATCCCAGTCCGTAATAGAAACCCACGCCCAGGGCTTTCAGCAAGGACTCTTTCATCACCCACAGCAGTTTTACCCGTTCGGGCAGGGTCATCCTGTCGAAGAGGGCATTCAACGCCACCACCTCGGCGGGGGTGTACACCAACTTTATGAACGAAGGAGCGGGATCATCCAACGGTTCGAGGTCGATCCCCACCCGGCCATTGCTTGCCAGGGCACAAAGCGCCCACTGGCCGGCATGGCTCAGGGAAAGGTCACTGAAGTGGGCAGGCCCGGCCGGATCGGCCGTCCGGAGCAGGGGCTTTCCCCGACCCGGCCCGGTCCTGTTTTTCCTGATGACCACATCGCGGGGGTGGAAGACCTTACCTTTTCTCCCCATGTACCTGCAATACAGCCGTTTGGCCACAACCCGCGCCGCCAGCCACGGAAATTTTTTTTGGGGAAAGCGAAAGGAGGCCCATTCTTCTTGTTCTTCCTCCGCCAGGTAAAAGAGGGAAAACCCCTTGGGATCGGCGCAGTAAGCCTGCCTGACGGCTGCCACGGGAAGCCTGGCGGCTATAACAGGCAGGCTTCCCTGCCCCTTTCTTACCCTATAAAAAGGTTCCTTCTTACAACAGACCTGTATCTTCATGTTCACTATTAATTCTAACCATGACCAGCCCGGGTATATCCACGAGCAGGTTGTTTTCATCATCGATCAGTTCCACTTTAAAATGATAGTGGTCCCCGTCTTCTTTTAAAAATTGAGTATAGGCGTATACTTTTTCACCGGGAAGCGGCGCCCGGTAAAAGGTGGCTTCCTTGATAGCCCGGGGAACCACAATGTGTCCGGCGGTGTGAAAACTCCAGAGCAGGGTGGACCGGCAGGCGTTGTCGAGCACCACCGGGGCAATTAGAAAACGCGGCGTGTCCACGGAGGCAAACAGGCCTTTGTTGCGGGGTACAAGGGTTTCGCTGACCAGTTCGCAATTATTGAGGTATCCCACCCCTTGTAAAAACCTGAAGGTTGGACCGAAAGTAATATACCGGGAGGTGCGTTGATAAAACTTTTCCAGGTCCATTTTTGCTGCCTGCGTCATTAGTTCTTTAACCTTCACTGAAGACGCCCGGAGCTGCGGCCTTTCTTTCACCAGAAGGTAAGCGCCCCGGGAGTGCAGGCGATCCTTTTCCAGTACCATACCCTTGGAGTTGACGAAATCTGAGCGAATTTCCACATCCACTTCGATTCCGCTTTCGCTGCCTGGCCGGACAAGGGCGTTGATCCTGAGGTTCAGGGGATTACGCTCGTAATACTTGACGAACTTTAGAAACTCCACATCACGAAGCATGGTCAGGAAACGATCAGGGCACAGTAAGGAGGCCGCTTCGCAATGGCTTTCCACATGTAGTACTCCAAGAAAGGTGCTGGCCCCATCCACCAGGTGATCGGCAAGATAAAGGTCCTTCTGAAGATGCAGCTTTTTTTCTGCATTTACATGGCCCCCGGCCTCATATGAGGATACTTTTTCCAAAAGGGGGTAATTGATGCGGTCCACCACCACTCCGTCCGGCCGGGCGGGAAAAATCACCTGCCGGCGTTCCTCGTCCAGGCTGTCCAGTTGTCCAAGGGGGCTGTTCAGACCCAAAGTTCCGAAGAACATGACTTCCGGGTGTTCTCCACCGAAAAACAATTCCTGCAAGAATTTATGGACGCCCTCTTTAATTTCCAGGTAGGACAGCCCCCTCTGTTCCTCCTGAACCCGGCGGACAGATTCGTAAGACGCCATACCGGTGTCCGCCCATGCCGTCCAGTCGATGGTAAAGGAAAGCGGCGCGGCACTACTTCTGGAGTGGATATACGAGCACCTGGCTACGGCGTCGGCACCGGCGCAATAGTCCACCTGGCCGTCCATGCCGAAACGCCCGGAAATGGAGCCGAAGTTGATAAAGAATTTCAAGGGCTCTTGCCGGGTAGCCTCCCACAGGTGACGGAAACCGTTGACCTTGACCCGCACCACATTCCTGGAATGATCTACAGGCTTCTTGGGCACGGCGCCAAAGGACTCCAGGCCGGCGCCGTGGATAACCCCATCGATCTGCCCGAAACGTTCCTTGATCCGGGTCACCAGTGCCAGGGTCTGTTTCCGGTCTGCAATATCGCCTACCTCGTAATAGACGTTGCTGTTAATGGCCTTGAGCTCATTGAGATTCCGGAAAAGCTCTCTGGCATAAATCAGTTTCCGGCTCTCCCGCTCAGCCAGCAGGGGAGAAAGAGCAGGATTCTCTTTTTTAAGCTTGATCATGTACTCCTGCCGGTACCGGGAAAACTCCTTCTCGCCCAGGCGCAGCCATTCCTCATCCCCGTCGGGAGCCTGAGTTCTGCCGGTGATGATAATCTGCGGCTGACACAGCGCGCAAAGGCCTTTAAGACATTCAAAGATAATTCCCCGGCCGCCTCCGGATACCAGGATTACACTTTTATTGTTAATGGACAATGGCGCTTGGTATTTATCAAGTTTCAGCGCTACCGGCAGCACCTGGATAATTTTACGTCCTCTGCCGGTATACCCTATTTCGAGGTGGTCCTCCGGCAGTTCTATTTCTTTAAGAAAAGCCTGAGCGATGTTTTCCGGCGCTTCTTCGGCCGGAAAGTCCACCACTTTGGACGCCAGGTTGGGTAGTTCCTTCTTCAGGCTTTTAACAAAACCGGTGGTGAGCCCGCCCAGGGGATTTTGGCCCGCGGTCGCCTCCAGACCGAAAACCCCTCCGGTGTTGGTGGCGGCAAAATATCCTCCGGCGGCGCCGGCCGGCATATCTTGGAGGCCGTTGTAAAATGCCCTGGCGGCCAGGAAATTGACGTTAAACTGGCTGTCCACTTCCCTTTCCCATTCTTCCCCGGACGTCTCGAAAAGAGAGAAGCCTTTTACCAGGGGGTAAAGGTTGATGACCGCCTGGATTCCCCCGGACTCCTCCTGCACGGTGGTAAAAACGGCCTGCAGGGAACGGTCCTGGTCAAAGGAAGCGGGGAAGGTTTTATCTGTTTCCAAGGTCATACCCTCCGGCGCCACCGCATAGACTCTGGCCCCTTTACGAAACAATTCGAAAATCAGCCTGCCGGCCACCTCGCCGGTTCTGTCCGCAATAACCAGGATCTTTTTCCCCTGTAACGTAAATGATCCGGCGGAGGAGGGTGGGATCGGCTGCTCCACGGCAAGGGGAACGTAACGCAAGGCCGTTTCGGTTTGATCGTTCACCGCCAGTCTTTCATGAAGGGGAGATTTTTCCAAGATCTGTACCGGGTTAGCGCCGAGAATCGTTATAATGAAATCAGTAATCTTCCTGATGGTGTTTAAGTCCTTGAGTTTGATCTCATCACTGGTCGGAAACCGGTAGATGTCCTGTATTTGGCCGAAGATTTCCGCCTGCTTCACTGAATCGATACCCAGGTCGGCTTCCAGATCCAAGTCCGGCTCCAGCATCTCCCGGGGATATCCCGTTTTTTCCGCCATTGCGTCCAGCACCAGTTCCTCCACCTGCTTCCGGTCCACAAATAGCAGCGCGGCGGAAGGCGTCCCGGCGATTTCCTGCTCTTCTTCACGCAGCGCGGGAACCGCATGAATCAGGACTGCGACGAAATCCACGATCTTACGGATTGTATTCAGGTCCTTTAGTTTTATTTCCTCCCCGACCACCAGGCCATACTTCTCCTGTAAGTAGCCGAAGATTTCCGCCTGCTTCACCGAATCAATGCCCAGGTCGGCCTCCAGGTCCAGGTCCGTCTCCAGCATCTCCCGGGGATACCCCGTCTTTTCCTCGAATGCCGCCAGGACCGCCTCCCCAATCTCCTGTCGGTCCGGCACTTTCCCGGAACCTTTCGCAGCATCAGCCGTAATGCCGGTCTGCTGCTCCAGTAGCCTTGCCGCCAGATATTCATAGATTTCTTGTAAGGTGAAATCCTTATCTTTTGGAAGTCCTCCGTCCTCGGAAAGGTGAAATTTTTCCCGGACGGTCTGAATAATGACCCGGTAAACGAGGAGGCTCACCCCTAATTCAACCACTATTTTTTTATGGAACTGGATCAGCGACCGGGGATAACCGGTTTTCCCGGCCACAATATGCACCAGTTGCTCTTTAATCCCAGTTTCGGTCATCTGGCTTTTACCCCTTTCCGATACTGCTTTTTTAAATCCTTTCACCGGCTTCATTTTCTGCCGGTTCGCCAATAAGCCGTGCACCTTGCAAAAGGCGCCGAATCTCTTCAAACTGAGGATGCCTCCCTGGGCAGGCAAATTAGTAGCGGTCACCAGCACATCGTCCGCCGCCAGGTTTTTCTTCACCAGATTTGACAAGATGTTCTTGGGACCAACCTCAATGAAAACCCTGACCCCATCGTCATAAGCCTTTAAAATCAAGGAGCGGAAGCTAAAGGGAGTGGTTAGTTGACTAGCCAGGAAGGACGGCATTCCTTCCACCAACCGGCGGTCGTAGTATTCCCCGTGGATTGAAGAAAGCACCTTTATTTCCGGCTTGCGCCAGCGAAAGGCCCGCAGCTTCTCCTCAAAGGAGGGCACTGCCGGAGCCATCAGTTCCGAATGAAAAGCGTGGGAAACCGGCAGGATGGTGGAAGGAATCCCTTTCTCCCGGCACAACTGGTGAATCAGGGCCACAGCTTCACTTTCCCCGGAAATGATCAGTTGCTCCGGGGAATTGACGATGCTTTTGACAAAATACCCTTTTACCCTGGGGAGCAGCAGGTCGATATTACCAGAGTTCCCTCCGGTGTGAACGCTGATCATGGCGCCCCGCCGGGCAAGGTTGATTAGGTTTACGGAATAAGCTCTGGTGTAAATAGCCCGCAGGCCGTCCTCAAAGGTCACGGCGCCTCCCGCCGCCAGGGCGGCAAACTCACCCAGGCTGTGCCCGATAAAGATATCTGCGTGCAAATCCAGGCTGGCGACAAGGTAGAACATAGCCATATCGGCCGTATAAATAGCCGGCTGCATAACTTCCGGCCTTTTTAAATTCTCCCTCACTTCTTCCACTCCATCATGATCCCTGGAAAAGATCAAGCCGGTCAGGGTTTCACCCGTCAACTCAAGATAAATCTCATCGGCCCGGCCGAAAGTTTCTTCCACCACCGGGTGGGAAGAAAGGACATCCCTCATCATGTTGGGGTACTGAGCACCGTGGCCGGGAAAAAGAAAAGCCGTCTTTCCCCCGGCATCAGCGGCGCTTAGGTAAATTCCCTGTTGTTCCATAGTTTCCAGCAGTTTTACATCGGGTTTGAATGCGCCTTGTTCCCGGAATAACCGGGCAGGCATCCCGGCCATAAATACCCCTCCCTTGATTCTTAATGAATGATACCGGCCTTGCGAGCCACTTTTCCAAGCACGTCCAAAGCCCGGTCTATGTCCTCGTCCTCCAGAGCCGCGGTGATGGTGGTACGGAACCGGCTCATGCCCTGGGGAACGGCGGGGAAGATAGCCGAGGCAATATACACTCCTTCATGGAGAAGTTCCCTGGACATCACCATGGTTTTCATATCGTCTCCAATAAAAATGGGGATGACGGGAGTAACGCTGCCCATTGTATCAAATCCCAGTTGAATCAGACCGGAGCGGAACCGGATGGTGTTATACCACAGTTTTTCCCGCCGCCAGCTTTCTTTTTCCATCAGTTCCAGCGCTTTTATCACCCCGGCCACCACCACGGGAGGAGAGGCGGCGTTAAAAATGTAGGCGTGGGCGGTGTGCCTCACGTATTCACAGAGGTCGGCAGAGGCGGCGATAAAGCCCCCCACCCCGGCCAGGGCCTTGCTGAAAGTACCCATGATAATATCTGCGTTAACTCCATAATGCTCCGTGGTGCCCCGTCCGGTGGATCCTAAAATGCCGAAGGAATGGGCCTCGTCCACCATGACCATAGCGCCGTATTCTTGGGCCAAGGCAATGATCTCGTCCAGAGGGGCAATATCACCGTCCATGGAAAACACCCCATCCACCACTATAAGTCTCTTTTTTGCTTCCTTGGAACGTTCCAGGATATACTTTAACTTGTCTATATCATTATGGGTGAAGATCTTGACCTTCCCTTCAGCGAGCTTGTAGCCGTCTACAATGCTCATATGGTTTAACTGATCTGTGATTATAACCGTTTCACCATCGCCCAAGGCAGAAATGGTGCCGACGTTGGTTAAAAATCCAGCACTAAAAATTAGGGCCGATTCAGTGCTCAGATAACTGGCCAACCGCTCCTCAAGCTCCTTATGCAGTACCGTTGTGCCGTTATGCAGCCTTGCCCCGCAGGTGCTGGAGCCGAATTGGTCCACGGCTTCTTTCATGGCCTGTTTAATTTCCGGGTGATCCGCCAGTCCCAGGTAGTTATTGGAAGTAAGCATGATTACTTCCCTCCCTTCATAGATGGACCTGCCACCCTGGGGTCCTGCGAAAGCGGGTTCAAAGCTATAAAGATTACGCCTTTTTCCTTCCCTTACCGGGTCTGCAACTTTTGCAAATAACCTTTGAAATTCCTCAGTGATCATTAATTATTACCTCCAACAATCCCTTTTTTAAAAATTATATCTAGGACATTTATCCGGCTAAAAGCTCCTATTTTCTTAGAATCTCTTGATATTTCGGAACCCCCCTTTCTTAGGTATGAATGAAACCAACAAGAGTGGCAGGAGATTTTTCTAACCAATATTTACCTCCCCTGATATAGTAAATAATAATATCCCGCTGTAAAAAGCAACACCATAAAATAGTTAAATTTTGGAGATATTCAGGTTGGATATAAGCTGTCCTGAAAATACATTTACCCGGGGACGGATGCTTACCGCTTGTTCATAAGCTACGCACCGGCAAGGCCAAGCCTCGTTTCGGACCGGCCCCGGCGCTCCTGCATATTGCGTTATTTATCTCAACTAATATTATGCTGTAAAAACAAAAAAACCACCCGAAACCTTTAATCAGGCGGCACTTGCTAAATGAGTTTCTTTATTTTACCATTAACACTTGGCGCCGGCATTTTATGTATACCCTCCGCCATTTTTAAACTATTAACAACATAGCCGCCGGCTGTAGCGTCAATGTCACACTCCTCACCGGGCCACCTGGGAATGTTGTCTATGCTGCACCAACCCGGGCGTGTCAACAAGCTCGATTTTCTATACTTCAGGCAATCCCTGCATCGCACAGACACTCACCTCCTTGGGCAACTTATTTGACCAAGCTGAAAAGCCAGTTCCCCTTCAGGCCGTTTTCTGTTCTGCCAGGACAACTTCCTTATAATTCTCCACCAGCTCCCCGATAACATGGTCCCAGGATTTTTGCAGGGCAAAGGGCCGGGCATTTTGGGCCAGCCTGAATCGCAAGCTGCTGTTATTTAGCAGAACTTCCATAGCCCTGGCCAAGTCAGCCACATCCAGTGGTTTGCAGGCCAGCCCATTGTAATCGTGTTTTAAATTTTCCTTGAGGCCACCCTCATAGGGGGCAATCACCGGTAATCCCGAAGCCAGGGCCTCCAAAACGACCAGCCCATAGGTTTCAGTTGTTGAGGGGAAAACAAAGATATCGCTGGAGGCATAAACCTCAGCCAGGGCAATTCCTTCTAAATAGCCGGTGAATGTTACCCCCGGAGGAGCGCTCGCCTTTAAGTCACCCAAAATCGGCCCGCCCCCTGTAATAACCAGGTGTGCCCAGGGATACTTACAGCTCACCTGTGCAAAGGCCTGCATTAAAATGTCAATGTTTTTCTCCGCCGCCAATCTGCCTACATATAAAAAGGCTATTTTTCCATCAGGCACAAGTTTTCTCCTGACATTTTGATTAAATCTCAAGGGGTTAAAAAGCTCGGTATCAACCCCATTGCCACACACCCTGGTATTAAGAATACCTTTTTGTTTAATTAGCCCGGCGGTTTCCCCCGAGGGACAGATGTTCAGCTGACACTGGTTATGAAACCACCGCAAATACTGCCAGGCCAAACCTTTTAACAGGCCCAGCCGGTAATAAGTCAGGTAGCCGGGTAAGTCTGTATGATAAGAGGCCACCCGGGCAATGCCCAGTTTTTGGGCCAGCTTGAGTCCGCACAACCCGACAAAAAACGGTGTAGACAGGTGGATTACATCCGGGGAGAAATCTTTAATCCGGTCAATAATCGTGTTTGTCCTGGGAAGCGCCACCCGGCATTCTGAATAAAGGGGAAACCTCAGGCTGGAAATAGTGATCGTGTTTTCCTCTGTCTCACTATTAGGACGGCCATAGTCGGGCGCTATGACCAGATACGGTATGCTGTTGGTCTTAAAGTAATCTGTCTGCCTGGCCGTGGCCCGGGCCACCCCGTTTATTTCAGGAGTAAAAGTGTCTGTAAAAATAGCTACCCGCATTTATCTCAACACCCTTTGCCAAAAATAATAAAAAAATCCCGCTGTTGTGCGTTGAGCCCTTTTCAGCAGAATGTCAGTCGCCCTGTGGTAATCGTCTTCACTGGCGCCAGAAGCAACCAGGTTAAAGTAATGTAAAGACAGCAGGGCATTCTGCCTGACCCAGTTAACCGGCGTGATTCCATTGCTATATATGCCGCCCCGGGATAGGGCATAGTTTTCTTTATGCCGTTCCACCCAGCGCTCATATTCCAGGTGACCTTGAAACAGGTTACAGAAGGCATGGTGGGGTACACACAAGTCTTGAACCAGATGCGCCGCCGCGCCCAGCATAAAGATGGCCTGGTTGTAGTTGGCCCGGGCCCAATAAAACCTGGCCAGGTTGAAGTAATCACTACACTTTTGGCTGGCGCTGGGCCACTTCCACAGGCCGGCGCCGGTTATGGGATTGTAATGATGGTAAGCGCTGCGGAGGCCCTTATCGGCCCATTTAACCCCCGCGTCCAAAGCCGGTCTAAACTCCTCCAGCATCCCCGCCTGATACGCATACCCGTCGGATAGCAGAATTCTAATGGCCCGGGCATTAATAAAACAATGTGTACTGCTGGCTCCCATGACCCCCTGGATTGGTATTACATTGGCGCCGGAAAGGTTTTTTAGGGAACAGGAAAGTGAGGCCGCCAGAGTTTCAAAAGCTATCATTATTGATGGCAACTCCTTACCCATGTTCAAGAGTATGCATTCATCACTGAACTAATCCGCCCTAAGACCCCCGCCTCTGTAGGCGGCGGGTTTCAAAGGGCGGTTAAGTCCAGTATGGACTCGGCTAACATTCAGAGGGGGTTGAATCCCCCTCTGAATGAAGTC
>JBFMEU010000071.1:0-14654 GCA_040753155.1 Bacillota bacterium | reverse complement strand
AGTTTTTCCTGAAACATTGTTCCTGTGGCGTTTGAACGAGACTTCATTCAGAGGGGGATTCAACCCCCTCTGAATGTTAGCCGAGTTCATACTGGACTTAACCGCCCTTTGAAACCCGCCGCCTACAAAGGCGGGGGTCTTAGGGCGGATTAGTTCAGTGATGGATCCGGGCTGCTGATTTGCTTTTTTTCAGTGGGCATACATCATTTTTTTGATATGTAGGGGCTGCCGGCCACGTAAAACCGCAGGGGCAGTTCCCGGCCCTCCTTAATACCTATTCTGGTGGTGGTGGTAATTTCTCCAGGCGCCTGCCCGGGGCCGGCAATAAAAAGCATCTTACCGGTCAGGTCAAGGTCATTGTGCCGGCGCCCGATCCCCATAGCCTGAACCAGTTTGGCCGGTCCGCTGCACAGGTCGGTTAATCTGGTGCGGCCGCGCCTTTGCCGCATCAACTCAATTCCGGCCAGGGGCTCAAGGGCCCTGACCAGCACCGCCTCGCCAACCCCCGGGGGGCCGGTCACAACATTAAAGCAAAAGTACATCCCGTAGATGAAATAGACGTAGGCATGACCCGGCGGCCCAAACATGGGCCGGTTGCGGGGGGTCATACCCCGGCTGGCATGGCAGGCGGGGTCTCCCTGCACATAGGCTTCAGTTTCAACAATCAATCCTGCCGTCAGGCCCTCCGGGCTCCGGTGGGCCAGGATAAAACCCAACAACTCTCTGGCTACGTTTACTGTATTCCGGTTATAAAAAGGTTGTTCAAGGCGGCACAAATCATGGGCATCGGTATTTATGGCCATCTTAACCCCTTGGAACCGTCACTCCAATCCGAGTGAACCTGCAGGTCCCCTTTGATCTGAGAGATTTCCAGTAATTGCGGCATCTCCCCGTACAGCGCCGCCCCCACCTGGCCCTTTAGCTCCAGCAGGTCGGCGATTTCCCGCGGCACCCGGGCCACTTCCATGTTTTGTGTATGACTATGCACAAACACCGCTCCATTTCAGCTGTTCGGGGTTAATCTTCCCCAAAGAAATTATTCTAAAACAAAAAAGGTGCGCAAGGTGCGACAGTACACCGTCCCCTGTCGCACTGCATAATTTGCCTAACAATAAAAAACCCATGAAGCATGCTCCATGAGTGTTCGGGAACTATTTTTCCTTTTGCGTCTCCTGCTTCAGCAGTTCCACCAACCCATCATATTCATCACGCAATTTTTTCATTTCATCCGCAACAATCATGGCTGAAAGGATCGCTGCTTTATGAACCGTTAGCCGCGGGTTGCGCGCCACCACATCCCGCATAATCTTATCCACATGGCGGGCCAGCCTGATTACATGGTCCGGAGTGGCATCGCCCCTGACAACATATTTCTCGCCAAATATTTCAACCTCTACGCGGGTCTCTTCCTCTGACAACGGACCCACCCCCAACATCCATGATCTTATGGTACCTTGTTCGCCACGAATCTTTGATTTTCCTGTCAGGACAGGTAATATTTTTCGCTCCTGCGTCATAATTTTGGCAGGGATCCACTCCCTGCCAAAAACTTGCTCTTGATTAAACTCTCATCTCCGCGCCCAAACTGGTGGCCAGGGCTTCGGTGATTATTTTTAATCTTTCGACAACCTCACCATCAGTGAGGGTCCTGTCCTCCGCCTGAAAGCGCAGGGCGAAGGCCAGGCTCCGGCAGCCCTGCTTAACCTGCTCTCCGGTATAAACATCAAACAGCTCAACTGATTTCAACAGCGGCCCCGCCGCCTTGTAAAGCACGTCCAGCACATCCCCGGCCGGGACCTCCCGCCCCACTACCACGGCCAGGTCCCGCTCAACTGAGGGATACCTGGGCAGGGGGCTGTAGCGGACGGTCTCTCCGGCTGCACTCGCCAGTACCTCCAGGTCCAGCTCACAGCAGACAACCCGCTGCGGCAGCTCCAGCTGCTCCTGTACACCGGGGTGCAATTCTCCAATAAAACCGACTTCCTTGCCGTCAACTTCCACTGTGGCGGTGCGACCGGGATGAAAACCGGGGCGATCCCGCAGCGGCGGGAAAGATGGCCCGGGAGCGCCCAGGACAGCCAGGACAGCCTCCAGGGCGCCTTTCAAGTAGAAATAGTCCAGGGGAGCGCCCGGGCCGGCCCAGCCCCCCGGCGCCTTGCCCGTAACGGCCGCCGCCAGACAGGGTTTTTCGGCAGGCAGGAGCTCACCGGGCCGGGGGTAAAACACGCTGCCCAGCTCAAATATCGCACCATCGGCAACCCGCCGGCTGTAATTGCGCTGAAGCACCTCCAGCAGTCCGGGATAGAGCAGGGTACGCATCACCGATTGCTCCTCACTTAATGGATTCATCAGGTTGACTGTTTCCCGGAGAGGGCTGTCCTCCGGCAGGCCAATACGCTCAAAAACCCGGGGGCTGATAAAACTGTAAGTTATAACCTCATCAAAGCCACAGGACACCATGACCTCTTTAATCCTTTTCATAAACACCTGATGACTTGTTCTGGCCCCCCTGGTGGTAACCCCGGTGGGCAAGGCGCCGGGGATCCTGTCGTACCCGTACATCCGGGCAACCTCTTCAATCAGATCCTCTTCCAGGGCAATGTCCGGCCGGTGGGTGGGGACCGTCACCATCAGGTTCTCCTTATCTTTTTGCACCCGGAACTGCAGCCGCTCCAGGATATCAGCCTCTTCATCCCGGGAAATATCCTGGCCCAGCACGTGAGCCACCCGGGCGGGCCGCAGCAAAATAGTTTTTTCCGTCCCCGGCAGCGGGTAATTGTCCGCCGCCCCGGCCACTATCTCTCCTATACCCAGTTCCTGCACCAGCTGAGCCACCCGGTCGGCCGCCCGCAGGCAGCCATCTATATCAATACCCTTTTCAAACCTGATGGACGACTCGGAGCGCAGACCCAGGTCCCGGGAAGTACGCCTGATGCTGACGGGATCAAACCAGGCTGATTCCAGCAAAATGTTGGTGGTTTCAGCGGTTACCTCGGTGGACAGACCGCCCATAACCCCGGCCACCGCCACCGGCCCGGACGGATCGGCAATCACCAGCATATCCGTGGTCAGACGCCTTTCCGCATTATCCAGGGAAACAATGGTTTCCCCGGCCTCAGCCCGGCGCACGATGATGTGGCCGTCAACCAGGCGGTCGTAGTCAAAGGCGTGCAGCGGCTGGCCCAGTTCCATCAGTACGTAGTTGGTCAGATCCACAATGTTGCTGATGGGACGCACCCCCGCCGCCCGCAGGCGCTGCTGCAGCCACAGGGGCGACGGGCCGATTTTGATATTGGTCATCATTTTGGCCACATAGCGGCGGCACAGCGAGGGGTCTATAATATCAACCCGCGCCCGGCCGGCGATGGACCGGGGCATCTCCACGCAAGCAGGCTCCGGTATTTTTAACGCAGTTCCCAAAAGCGCCGCCACTTCCCGGGCCACTCCCACCATACTCAGACAGTCACCCCGGTTGGGCGTAAGCTCCAGTTCCAGGATATAGTCATCCAGGCCCAGCATGGGCATGATATCCTGACCCGGGGGGGTACCGGCAGGCAAAATCATAATGCCGTGGGCCTGATCCAGCGGCATGGTTTTGGGATCAAGCCCCAGCTCGTTACCAGAACACATCATGCCCCGGGACTCCACGCCCCGCAGCTTGGACTTCTTAATGGTCAGGCCGTTGGCCAGTTTGGCTCCCTCCACCGCCACAGGCACCACATCACCCACGGAAACATTGGTGGCCCCGGTTACGATTTGAATCGGGTCACTGCCGCCGGTGGTTACAGAGCACACCGTCAGCCGGTCGGCGTTGGGGTGGGGGTCAATGCTCAGAATGCGCCCGGTGTAAACCCTCTGGATCCCCCGGCCCAAATCAATAATCCCCTCCACCGCCAGGCCGATTAAAGTCAGGCGGTCGGCCAAATCCCCGGGGGAAAGGGCAAAATCAACATAATCCCGCAGCCATTTATAGGAAACTCTCACCGTACATTACCTCCCGTTGCATATTACCTAAAACTGGGCCAAAAAGCGCAGGTCATTATCATAAAGCAGACGCAGGTCGTCAATGCCGTATTTCAGCATGGTAATACGCTCAACGCCCATGCCGAAGGCAAAGCCGGTCACCGCCTCGGAGTCGTAGCCCGACACTTGCAGCACCCGGGGGTGAATCATGCCGCAGCCCAGAATTTCCAACCAGCCGGTGCGGGAGCAAACCCGGCACCCCTTGCCTGTGCACATGACGCAGGAAATATCCACCTCCGCGCTGGGCTCGGTAAATGGGAAAAAGCTGGGACGAAATCTGGTGCGGGTGTTAGCCCCGAACATTTCCTCCACAAACACTTGGAGTACGCCTTTCAGGTCGGCAAAGGTTATACGCCTGTCCACGGCAAATCCCTCCACCTGGCTAAACATGGGGGAGTGGGTGGCGTCATCATCCCGCCGGTATACCTTGCCCGGGGCAATGATCTTCAGGGGCACCCGGGGGGCAGTGCGTTCCATGGTGCGCACCTGAACGGGTGAGGTGTGGGTTCTGAGCAGCACCTCCGCCCCGATAAAGAAGGTATCCTGCATATCCCGGGCCGGATGGTCCTTGGGTATGTTCAGGGCCTCAAAGTTATAGAAGTCGGACTCAACCTCCGGCCCCTCGGCAATGCTAAAGCCCAGTCCCAGAAAAATATCTTCAATTTCTTCCCGCACCCGGGTAAGGGGGTGCTTATGCCCCATAAAAACCCGCCTGCCCGGCAGGGTAACATCAATGGCCTCCATTTTTAGCCTGTGTCGGCCGGCCTCATCCTTAAGTCCGGCTGTTCGCCCGGCTATCAGGCGCTCCAACTCCTCCCGGATTTCGTTGGCCAACTGCCCAATGCGCGGGCGCTCCTCCGCTGATAGTAAGCCCATGCCCCTGAGGATTTGGGTAAGCAAGCCCTTTTTGCCAAGGTACTTGATCCGGATCTCATTCAGCTTGTCAATACTACTTGAGCCCGCAATCTCCCGGCCGGCCTCCCCGGCCAGCTCCTTTAGCCTGGTTTCCATATTTCCGCTCCTCCTGCAACTTTAGTAGTCATATCTATTGACAACAAAAGCATAATAAAGAAGACTTGGTTCAGGTGGGGTTTTAACCCATACGTTGGGGACATTCCTCCGAAGGAGGTGTGTCCCCAATCCGCTAAACCGTAGTCGCACTTATTTCGAGTTTACAGCCTGTTAATCCCCATTAGTTGGGGACATTCCTGTCCCCAGAGAAATACCCAAGCTTCAGCAGGTGTGTCCCCTTTCCTTATGCGAGGGCGGGGTCTTACAGGCTGTACGAAGATAAAAACCGCCCCCTGGAGGGACGGATTCATACCGCGGTACCACCCTTCTTGTTTGCGAAAAAGAAGACAAACCACTCATCAGATGTCCATAGAAACATCCTGCTCCGGTAACGGCGGAAGAACCGGCTACACCTACTGATGAATAAACACGTTCAGCTGCAGTTCAGGGGTGAACTTCGGCGCGCGCAATCATGAAAGGGCTTGCAGTCCATGGCCCCTCCTCCCTGGAAGATGAAATCACGCCTACTTCTCCCCTTCATAACCATTGGCCTCTATGTAAAACCTCTAATGAACGGCTAACCTCCTGTATAGCATATAGGCGCGGACGGAACCGGTAGCCTCGAACAGCCTCCAAAAAAAGTCGGCGGTTAATAACACTTAACCACAACCTTTCTCTCTTTTTTGGGGGACCTATCTTGGCTGATTATATCACAAGCCCCTTTTGAAAACAAGGAAGATAACTGAAAAACAGGCCTGCCGTCAGTGGCTTCGTATCTATTCAGTGAAACCGGTGATAACGCCGTGCCTCCACCTGGTTTACCGAATGCTTACGTGGCTTCGGCGTACTGCTTCATACAACAAAATACCCGCCGCCACAGCTGCATTTAAGGACTCAGCCCGCCCGGGCATGGGTATGCGCACTCGCCACCTGGCCCTTTGCCTAAGGTCCGGCCCGGCCCCGCCGGCCTCGCTGCCCACAGCCAGGGCGATGGGCCCGGAAAAGTCCACCTCCCGGGGATACACGTCACCAGACGGGTCACCAACGGCAAGCTGGTACCCGGCGGCCTCCAGGCCGGCCAGGGTCTCCTCCCGGTCCGGCGCCTGAACAACCGGTAAGTGGAAAAGGGAACCCATGGTGGCCCTTAGGGTCTTGGGGTTATACAAATCCACCGTACCCTTGAGCAGGATCACTTGCCCCACGGCAGCAGCATCAGCCGTTCTGATAATGGTGCCCAGGTTGCCGGGATCTTGCAGCCCGTCCACCAGCAGTACCAGATTTGGGCGACCAGGCGCCAGGGACTGACCCTCCCGGCGCCTGGCCACGGCCAGCACGCCCTGGGGCGTCTCCGTGCCGGCCAGGCCCGCCATCAGGCCATCGGTTACCGGAAGCAGCGGCAGGGCGCTATCAGCCAGGCGGCTTAACAGCAGCCGGCCCCGGCCGGACGTTTCCAGGCGAGGGGAAAACAGGGCCAGCTCCAGGGGCCAGCCGGCATCCAGGGCCTCCTCCAGAAAGCGCACGCCCTCAATGATAAAAACCCCCTCCCGGTCGCGAAACCTGCGGCGGGACAGGCGGTGGATATACTTTACCTTGGGATGCTGGCTGCTGGCAACAAGGTCCACCCCCGGCAACCTCCTGTTTAAGAGTCGGACTCCAACCTTTTTAGATGGTCATTGCGGCCAATGACCACCAGAATATCACCCTCGCGAATAGCCTGGCGGGCGCCGGGTGAGATAATAATTTCATTGCCCCGGCGGATGGCCAGAATGTTTACTCCGTACTCTTTCCTTAAGCCGGCCTCCAGCAGGGACTTGCCAACAAACTCGGACGGGGTCATCAGCTCAATGATGCTGTATTCCGGCGACAAATTAATCTGGTCCATAATGTTTTTGGAAACCAGGGCATGGGCCACCCTGACCCCCATATCCCGCTCGGGGAATACCACCATGTCTGTTCCTATTTTTTCTAAAACCTTGCCATGCAACTCGTTCTGGGCCTTGGCAACTACTTTTCTTACGCCCATCTCCTTAAGCATCAGTGTTACCAGAATATTGGACTGCACATCCTGGCCAATGGCCACAATGGCCACATCAAAATTGCGGATGCCCAGGGATCTGAGGGATTGCTCGTCCATGGCATCCACCTGAACAGCGTAGGCAACCTCGTCGGTCACCAGGTTGACCCTGTCCTCGTTGGTGTCCACCGCCAGAACGTCATAGCCCATTTTGCTCAGGGTTATGGCCATGCTGCTGCCAAAGCGGCCCAGTCCGATTACCGCAAACTGCTTCACGTTTATCCCCTGCCCTTAATATATTTTGCCTTGGCCTGGTACCCTAAAAAATAATAACAATTGACTCCGCCTTGATAATAACCAAAAAAGCATGGCATTTCACCATGCTCATCTGATTTTGTTTATTCTAAATTAAGAGTTTGACTTGGCCATCTCAACCAGCTTGCCAAAGGCCTTGCTGTCATTGACAGCCAGTTCGGCCAGCATCTTGCGGTTAATGTCCACTCCGGACTGCTTCAGGCCATTCATAAAGCGGCTGTAGGACATCCCGTTGGACCTGGCGGCAGCATTAATCCTGGCAATCCAAAGCTTCCTGAAATCCCTCTTTTTGTTCCTCCTATCCCTGTAGGCATAGGTCAGGGACCGCATTACCTGCTGATTGGCCACCCTAAAAAGCTTACTTTTGGCGCCGCGGTAGCCCTTGGCTAACTTCAGGACCTTTTTATGCCTTTTACGTGAAACCACACTGCTCTTCGCCCGTGGCATGATTAATTCCTCCTTTGCAAAACGGCTATATTTTTCAATAGGGGAGAAGACGATTTGCTCGTTCGGTGTCAGGCTTGCTCAATGTCGCTGCTTTACGCAGGTTACGCTTGCGCTTGGCTGATTTCTTCCCCAGGATGTGGCTCTTGAACGCATGGGATGCCTTGACTTTGCCGGTACCTGTCTTTTTAAACCGCTTGGCGGCGCCACGGTGGGTTTTAATTTTCGGCATATTGTAGCAACTCCTTTCTGTATGGCTACTCTGTTTTTTCCGGCTTGGGCGCTATCGGTACCAGGATCATGATCATATTCTTGCCCTCAAGCTTGGGCTGCCTTTCCACGGTGGCATAGTCCTTGACCACCTCGGCCAATCTTTTCAATAACTGCTGACCCAACTGGGTGTGGACAATCTGGCGGCCGCGGAACATAATGGTGGCCTTAACTTTATCGCCATCTTTAAGAAAGCGGACAGCATTCCTGACCTTGACGTCAAAGTCGTGATCATCAATGTTTGGCCTGAATTTAATCTCTTTTACATTAATGATTTTTTGTTTTTTACGAGCCTCTTTTTCCCGCTTGCTCTGCTCATACTTGTGCTTACCATAATCCATTATCCGGCAAACCGGCGGTTTGGCCTGGGCGGCAACTTCGACAAGGTCCAACTGCTTTTCTTCCGCCAGGCGCAGCGCTTCCCGCAGCGGCATAATTCCCAGCTGATTACTTTCAGCATCTACAACCCTGACTTCCCTGGCCCGGATATCTTCATTAATCCGAACATCCTTGGATATACGTATCACCTCCAATATTTTGTGGCAAAAACCAAAAGCGGGTGTACTAACCACCCGCAAAATGAACAAATAAGAAATTTGTTTATCTTATTCTATCCAAAAACCTTACCAACTGCTCCGGCCCGGGCGTCGCAAGGTGAGAAGCGGATGGCTTCTGCTTGTAAGTATTTGCAACCAGCGTTTATTCTAACATATTGGTAAAACCCCGTCAAGATCAACCGCAGCTGCGGGAGCGAATTTCCTCCAGCAGGACGGTCAGGAAGTCTCCGGCATCTTGAACCCCTATGTCTCCTTTGGAGCGGTGGCGCACCGCCACGGTTCCGGCAGCCGCCTCCTTATCGCCGACAACCAGCATATAGGGAATCTTTTGGGCCTGGGCCTCCCGGATCTTGTAATTCACCTTTTCATTCCGGGCGTCCAGTTCCACTCTGATGTCCCGGGCCGCCAGCTGTTCTTTTACTTGCCGGGCATACTCCAGGTGGCGACCGGTAATGGGCAGAACCCTTACCTGAACCGGGGCCAGCCAGGCTGGAAAAGCCCCGGCAAAGTGTTCGGTCAGAATGCCGATAAACCTTTCGATGCTGCCAAAGACCACCCGGTGAATCATCACCGGCCGGTGCTTGCCGCCGTCCTCCCCGATATAGGTTAAATCAAACTTCTCCGGCATCTGAAAGTCCAGCTGGATAGTGCCGCACTGCCAGGTGCGCCCCAGACAGTCCCGGAGGTGGAAATCAATCTTGGGACCGTAAAAGGCACCGTCCCCCTCGTTTACCCGGTACTCCATACCCCTGGCCTGCAGGGCATCCTCCAGGGCTGCCGTGGCAGTATTCCACATTTCAGCGGAACCCATGGCCTTTTCCGGCCTGGTGGACAGCTCCACATGGTAGTCAAAGCCGAATACCCGGTAAAAATCATCCACCAAGTCAATAACCCCGATGATTTCCTCCTTAATCTGGGAGGGCAGCATGAAAATGTGGGCATCATCCTGGGTAAAGCAGCGCACCCGCATCAGGCCGTGCAGGACGCCGCTCATTTCATGACGGTGCACCAGACCCAGCTCGGCCAGCCTGATGGGCAACTCCCGGTAACTGTGCAGCCTGGTCTTATACATCAGAATGCCGCCAGGACAATTCATGGGCTTTACAGCATAATCCCCCTCATCAATCTTGGTAAAATACATGTTTTCCCGGTAATGATCCCAGTGACCGCTCTGCTCCCACAGGCTCCGGCTCAGGATGAGGGGGGTGCGAATTTCCTGGTAACCCCGCCGGCGGTGCTCCACCCGCCAGTAGCGCTCCAGCTCGTTCCTGATCACCATGCCCTTGGGGTGAAAGAAAGGAAACCCTGGCCCCTCCTCCTGAATGGTGAACAAATCCAGTTCCGCCCCCAGCTTGCGGTGGTCCCGCCGCTTGGCCTCCTCAAGCATAAACAGGTACTCGTCCAACTGGGCCTTTTTCGGAAAAGCGGTGCCATAAATGCGCTGCAGCATTTTGTTTCGCTCATCACCGCGCCAGTAGGCCCCGGCCAGGCTCATCAACTTAATTGCCTTAAGCCTGCCGGTGGAAGGAATATGGGGGCCGGCGCACAAATCTTCAAAGTCACCCTGCCGGTAGCAGGAGATAACCGTATCCGGCGGCAGGTCGTTAATCAACTCCTCCTTATAAACCTCCCCGGCCTCGCCGAACTTCTGCAGGGCCTCATCCCGGCCCAATTCAAACCGCTGGAAGGGGAGGTCCGCTTTAATAATGGCGTTTATCTCGGCCTCGATTTTGTCCAGGTCGGCCGGCGTAAAGGGTTGCCGGGTATCAAAGTCATAGTAAAACCCGTCGGCAATGGCGGGGCCTATGGCCAGGCGAACCCCGGGAAACAGATTTCTCACCGCCTGGGCCATAACGTGGGCGGCACTGTGCCTGTAGGCCTCACGACCGGCCGGGCTGTCAAAGGTATGAAACTCCACCCGGGCATCCATTTTTAGGGGCCGGGTTAAATCAGTAAGCTGACCGTCCACCTCGGCCACCAGCACCTCCTTGGCCAGCCGGGGGCTGATGTCCCTGGCAATATCCAGCAAGGTGGTTCCTTCATCATAACTGCGCTGCGAATTGTCTTTCAGGGTTACAGTAATCATTTTAAACACACTCCTTCCAAAAGATAAACACAAAAAACCCGCCCCCGGTTAAAAACAAGGGACGGGATTTTTCCCGCGGTTCCACCCAAGTTGGAAAAACAAAAGCTTTTCCCGCTCATACGGCCTTTATCGGAGCCATCCGGCCCAACTTACTAAACTTTCAGCGGACGCCTCCGAGGTGGTTTGGGCTTTGCCTGCGCATTGGGGGCGCTTCCAGCCATTGTGGCGCCCCCTCTCTGGATACCGGTACAAGCCTTTTTATCCTCATCACGGGCTAGCTTTATGATAATCACAGTTGAATTATAATTAACCGGTCTCCAGTTGTCAACTTGCCGGGGCATGTAATTACTCAGGTATTCAGAAGTCAGGAGTCAGGAGTCAGAATGCCCCGAGAATATGCTTCCAGCAATTTACTAACCTCTTGCAAGAGAAGTTTTGTTTCGTAAGTATCACCATATCCAAGATCCTTCGTAAGCATCAAGTAATATCGGCATTCTTCAACAGAACCTTGTGCAATGTTTAAAAAACGGATTTTATCAGCTTTACTACGTTTACGGAAACCTTCGGCAATATTCGAAGCTATAGAGACAGCGGCACGCCGAAATTGCGACGACAAACCGTATATCTCATACTTCGGAATCGTCCTGGATAAACGATAAACAGCAAGTACAAACAGTGCGCCTTCTGCCATACCAGTAAATCTTCAAATGTTTTCGCTGGTTTTCTCATTCTGACTCCTGACTCCTGACTCCTGACTCCTGAGTAGTTACAGGGGGATATTTTAACTCCGGCAAAGTGTGCAGCCTTTACAGTGGCTGACCCGCCCGGTGAACACCGCCTTGATGGTATTCACCATTGTTTCCATCTCATTAAGCTGCTCAAAATGGAAAATTATTTTTTTCGGGGCCATGGTTATCAGAGCACTAATCAGCAAATCCTCATAATTGATCTCACTGTCGATCAGCTCCACCACAAATCCTTCCAAAAACTCACTGCTTATGGGCTGATTCTTTTCGTCAAAGAGCTTAAATGTCCCACCGGGCTTAAGTATAACATTTACCACATCAATTCTGGGTTCCTGAATATCAACGAAATACTTTAGCAGCTGGATGAATTCCTGGTACTCCCGCTCCAGCAGGAAATCATCTACGGCCCTGTCCACAACCCCCTGCAGGTCACCTATATAATCCTTGAGCCGGAATTTGATAAACCCCTCAATCATGATCTTGTTATTACAGCAGAGAAATTCATTTAATTTTCTGATTATGTGGCTTTTCCTGGCCACCTGGTAAAAGCTCAGGTGATTGGAATCAGGCTGACTGCCCCCGATATAACTCAGGACATTCCAGTAAATCACATCCCGGTCGGCATCGTCAAAATAATAATAATTCTCCCGGATAATCTCCTTGAGCAGTAATTGCTCCCAGTGGCTGAGAATAAAGTCGGATAGAATATCCACCAATACCTGTCGAAAATATGAAGGCACCTGCCCGCCAGCAGCAAATTTACCAGCATTAGCATCCTGTCCCGCTAAAATGGTAAACGTCCCGGCCGGATTTTCTTCCAGCTTAACCCTTATGCCATCTCTTTCCAGTAGCTGCAACTCGCGGCACATCTTTTCCCGCAGTGAATCCACATACCTGTTTGCAACTACGGAAACGCACTGTGCCACTGATAAACCACTCCTTTCATCCAATACAGTATATGTGCGTCCAAATTTTAGTATACAAAAATGCGCTTCAATAATATCAGTATGACACAAATCAAAACCGAAATGCCTGGATAAATATAATGTGCCGTGTTTACTGAGCCGGTGTTTTTTTACAGCTGCATTAAACTTTTTTGAAAGTTTAAAACCAATCATATTTTCCTCTTTTAAAGGACAATCACCGGCCACCTTCCCGATACATATAATGGTAAAAATACCTAAGGGAGGTTTACTAATGGGCTTTGGAATACCCTTGACCCCCCCGCAAGATGGGCCATACGGCCAGCCCGGGGCCGGAATAGCGACCTGCCCCCACTGCGGGCGGTCCCTTCCCCTCTGGTACTATTACCCGGCCAAAGATGTCCCGCCCTGGCCCTTGATCACGCCTGGCAGACCACTGCTGTGGCCGGCCCCTCTTATCCCGAAAAAAAAGAGTTAAGCTCGGTGCAAAGAAGGACGCCCTAATACTGAAGCCCCTGCTGCTGCGGCAGGGGCTTCAGTAAGGATTAAAATTATTCAACCACCTTAACCTGGTTCATTTTAGCGCCAACGTCCAACTTGTCCACCACATCCATGCCGCCGGTAACGTTGCCAAAAACCGCGTACTGGCCGTCAAGCCAGCCGGCATCTGTTTTCAAAATATAAAACTGCGACCCGGCGGAATCCGGTCGGGCTGACCTGGCCATGGCCAGGGCGCCCCGCACATTTTTCAAGTCCGGGTGGGTCTCCAGCTTAATCTGCCAACCCGGTCCACCGGTGCCGTTACCCCTGGGGTCCCCGCCCTGAACAACCCAGTGCTCAACCCGGTGGAAGGTCAGCCCGTTGTAAAAGCCGTCATTGGTTAATTTCAAAAAGTTTTCCACTGTAATGGGCATTTTCCCCGGAAAGAGCTCCAGTTCAACATCTCCCTTTTCCGTGCTTATAACTACCTTCTTGGTTTCCAATCTACAAACCTCCCTATTGTTTAACAGCTTCCTACCCCTCATTAATTTATTACCCCGCAATGGCAAGATTATGTCCTTCTTGCCTGATTTCGCCCCCCGGACTTGGCTTGATAAAGAGCCCGGTCGGCGTTTTTCATCAGCTCCGTTAAATTATCACCATTTTCGGGATAAGACGCCACCCCCGCGCTGACGGTAACTTTCAAACCATCCCGCCAGTTCGCCCCCTCCACAGCCCGACGTATCCTTTCGGCCACCTGCAGAGCGGTACTGCAGTCGGCCCCCGGCAGAATAATTACAAACTCTTCACCCCCAAAACGGCACACGCTATCATCCGCCCGCAAGGTTTGTTTCATTAGCTCTGCCAGTTGTATCAGGACTTGGTCCCCCACCTGGTGGCCCCAGTGGTCGTTGATTTGTTTAAAATGGTCAATGTCCACCATGACCAGGGATAAACGAATGTTTTTCCGCTGTGATTGCCCCAATTCAGCCTCAGCTACCTCGTGGAACGCCCGCCGGTTGTAAATACCGGTTAATTCATCATAGCGGGCTAATTCTTCCATACGCTCGTAGAGCCGCGCATTTTCCAGGCAAATGCCCATTTGGCTGGACGCCAGCATGATCAAGTTCATTTCGTAATGGTTAAACTCTCTGATTTTACTTGATTCAATAAGCACTAAACCTGTGGTTCGGCCCTGCGCCACCACCGGCGCCAGCAATACCGATTTAAGATAAAACCTGTTCAAAAAGTCGCTGGTCAGACACTTGTCCCGGAGGGTGTTTTTAATAGCCACCGGCTCCTTTTCTTCCACCAGCTTGGTGGTAATGACATTTCCCAGGTCCAACTTAAAATCGCTAAAATTCTGCCGGGAGGATGCAACCACACTAAACTCCCCGCTGCTGTTCAACTTAGCCACATAACAATTACACCCCGGCCAACTTGCAGCTAACTCCCGCACGCTAATTTCCAGAACCTGGCTTTCCCGCAAAGTGGAGCTAAAAAGGTGACCAAGACGGTACAGGGCCAGGAATCTGCTCTCCATCTGCCGGTGTCCCCGGGCCAGCCAGGTAGCCAGAGCGGAAACCAGCAGAATCCACACCACTTCCAGCGGCAATAGGCTCAGGTAACCCCCGCTGTACATGGCTAGAACAAGCATTAATATATGATTCCACTGCAAAAACCCCATAGAATAGCCAAAATTAGTTCCTGTTACAGCAGGATAAATAAGGGTAAATATCGAAGTATACTATAGATTACAAAAGATATCTGATGATAAATAAACAA
>JBFMEU010000070.1:0-14933 GCA_040753155.1 Bacillota bacterium | reverse complement strand
GTGGTTGGAAAGATTGCGCTGATTTAATCACTGAACTAATCCGCCCTAAGACCACCGCCTCTGTAGGCGGCGGGTTTCAAAGGGCGGTTAAGTCCAGTATGGACTCGGCTAACATTCAGAGGGGGTTAAATCCCCCTCTGAATGAAGTCTCGTTCAATACGGTGTTAAGGGGGCTTCGCCCCCTTGGGGCAATTTGAGGGCACTGGATCTGTAAGTTGAATTTTTAAGGGAGAGGTGTGGTAAATGGGCGGGGGGAAAAACTTAAAGCTGATCCTGGGGTCGCTGGCGGCTGTGCTGGTAATTGCCATTGCCGGGTATGGCCTGTGGGGCGAAAAGCAGGCGGACGGGGTTGGCGCCGGGGAACCGGAGGCCAAATTGGTGGAAATCATAACCGTCCAGGCCGGCAAGGAGGCGCGCTACTCCGAATTATCGGCGGTGCTGCAGGCCGGGGAGGAAGCACTGGTTTCCTTTGAGGTGGGGGGCAGGATCGTGCAGCTGCTGCCCGCTGAAGGTGATTATGTGCGGGCGGGCCAGGTGCTGGCCCGGGCGGAGGCCACCGAGCACGACCTCCAGATAAGCCAGTTGCAGGCGGGGCTGGAAAAGGCCCGGGTGAACTACCAGCAGGCATTGGACAACCATAACCGGCTGGAGCAGCTGCATAGCGCCGGGGCCGTCTCGGAAAAGGACTTTGAGGATGCCGGGGTGTTTTTGGCCGTGGCCGGGGCGGACTACAACCAGGCCCAACAGGCCCTGTCCCTGCTGCAGGATAAAGCCCAACTAAGGTCGCCGGTGAGCGGCGCGGTTATCGCCAGGCTGGCTTCCGCCGGCCAGCTGATTGGCCCCGGAACACCGGTATATCGCATTGGCCAACTGGACCCTTTAAAAGTAATTCTGCCGGCGCCGGATCGGGACATTGCCACCTGGCAGGTGGGCGAGGAGGTTGAGCTGCTGTTGTACGGGCAAACCCGCAGCGGCAAGGTTGTGCGCATTCACCCCGCCGCCAGCCAGGGTACCGGAACCATCGGCGTTGAGCTGAGGGTGGCCAACCCGGACCGGGACTGGTTCCCGGGGCAGGTGGTAAACGCGGTGCGCACGGCGGAGGTAAGGGAGGGCGTCTTTGTGCCGGTGGGTGCCGTGATCAACCGCGGTGAGGAGATGCCCTTTGTTTTTGTGGACGTTAACGGCAAGGCGGCCAAAAGGCAGGTGGCCACGGGCGATCTCTTCGGGAACAAGCTGGAGATTTTAGAGGGCCTGGAGATCGGCGACCGGCTGGTTGTCAAGGGGGCGGACCAGCTGTTTACGGGTGACTCAATTCAGCAGCCGGGGGGTAGCGCCCGGTGATCGAATTTTTTCTGCGCAAGCGCAAAATAACGCTGCTCTTCTTTGTCATGATCGTCAGTATCGGTTTTCTCAACTTGTTCCAGCTGCCCCGCCAGGAGCAGCCGGATGTCATTGTGAATATTGCCATGGTCACCACCACCTACCCCGGTTCCACACCGGAAAAGGTGGAGCAAACAGTGACCACAAAGATTGAGCAAAAAATCAAGGAAATTCAGGGGATCAAGTTAATCCAGTCCACTTCCGGGGCCGGTTATTCCTCCATCATCATCTGGCTGAATGACGGCGAAGACCCCAAAGAAAAATGGGACGAGCTGCGTAAAAAAGTCAAGGACGTGGAGCCGGACCTGCCCGAAGACGCCAATATGCCGGTGATAAATGATGACCTGGTGCGCTCGGCCTTTTACACCGTTAACATAACCGCCGAGTCCCGGGAGCAGCTTTACGGCCTGCGGGATACCCTGAACAGCTGGCAGGATCAGCTGCAGGCGGTGCCCGCCGTGGCCGATATCACCATTGACGGGCTCCCCGGGCAGGAAATACGGGTGGATATTGACACCCTCAAAATGCAGCACTACGGCATCACCTGGCCCCAGGTGATGGCGGCCGTCAAGGCTGAGAATGAGCGGGCGCCCATCGGGGACCTGGACATCGGGGGTCACAACTACCAGCTGATCCTGCCGGAAAGCTACCGCTGGGAGGACCTGAACAAAGTTATTCTGTCCCGCACCCCGGAGGGCTTTCCCGTTTACCTGGGGGATGTGGGCAGGGCCTACCTGACCAATAAAAAAGAAGATGTTTATGTGTACCATAACGGCAAACCAGCCGTGATTATGGGGATTAGCGTGGAAAAGGGCACCGATGTGCCCTCCTTGCAGAGCAGGGTTGAAGAGCTGCTGGGATCCCTGAAGAAGTCCCTGCCGGTGGGAGTGGAAGTGATCCCCATGTATTCCCAGAGCGAAATGTTTAACGAGATGCTGTATAAACTGCTCCGGGAGATGATTATCGCCATTGCGGCGGTGCTGCTGGTATGTGCTCTGGGGCTTAATTTTGTCACGGCCCTGATGGTGGCCCTGGCCATTCCGGTGTCTGTGGCGGTGGGCATGTTTTTCCTGCCCGCCCTGGGGATTACCCTGAACATGATGACCATTTTTGCCCTGATCGTTGTGCTGGGCATTCTGGTGGATGACGCGGTGGTGGTTAACGACAACATTGAGCGGCGCCTGCAGGTACTCCGGGAATCCCCTTATGAGGCCTCGGTTAACGGCTCCCGGGAGGTTGCGGCCTCCATTCTGACGGCAACCCTGGCCACCATCTTCTCCTTCGGGCCGCTGATGTTTTTAAGCGGTATTTCCGGTGAGTTTATCCGGCCCATCCCAGTGGTGGTGAGTTTGACCATGCTGGCCTCCATGATCATGGCCCTGACCATTATCCCCATCTTCCGCCACTGGTATGAAACCCGAAACGGACGTGGCGCAGAGGGGGAAAGGTCTACCGGTCTGATCGGGGGGCACTTAACCCGCCTGGCCCAATGGTATGCCGGGCGTCTGATGCCGCTGCTGCTCAGGCGCCCCCTGCGCACAGGCTTGATGGGGGTCTTAATCGGCACCCTGGCCTACGGCCTGATTCCCTTTACCCCGGTGGAGCTTTTCCCTGCTGCCAAACGGGAGGAACTGCCTATGGATATTCGCCTGCCCAAGGGCGCCGACATCGAGCAGACCAATGCGGTGATCCAGGATATCCAGGCCTGGCTGACGGAGCAGCCGGGCGTGCATGAGGTGGCCGCTATTGCCGGGGCTTACGCCCACCACTGGATTGGGTACAGTGCGGGACTGGATAACGTGGCCCGGGAAAATGCCCAAGTGGTGGCCAAGGTTGACTTGGACCAAGTTAACGTCCCGGAGATTATCGAAAGCTGGCAAAGTGAGCTGCAACAGCGGCACCCCGGGGTCAGTATTCGCCCCTGGGAGATCAAAAGCGGGCCTCCGGTGGGCCCACCCATTGAATTTCATCTTTACGGCAGTGACATTGCCACGCTGCGGGTCCAGGCCCAGCAGATTAAGGAGCAGCTTGCCAAAGTGCCCGGGGCTTATAATATCAAGGACAATTTCGGCCTGGATAACTACACCCTGGAGTTCCAGGTCAACAAGGCCATGATGGAGCAAAAGCTGGTGACCTATGCCGACCTGTCCCGGACCCTGCGCCTGGCCGGCCAGGGGCTGACCGTAAGCCAGTTTGACGACGGCAAAGAGTTGATTGACATTAATCTTTATGCGGAAAAGCCGGGCCATGACCCCCTGGCGGTGTTTCAGCGCCTGACGGTGCCCAACCTGCTGGGGCAGCAGGTGCCTTTATCCGAGATTGCCACCATCAAGCCGTCCTTCGGGATCCAGAACATACCCCACCGCAATTTGTCCCGGGCGGTGACCATCACCGGGGACGTGCGGGGCCGCACGGCCACCGAGGTGATGACCGATGTAACGGCCATCCTGGAGGAGCACCAGTTCCCCGAGGGGTACCACTGGGAAGTGGGCGGGGAGATGACCGAGCAGACAGATATCTTCCTGGATATGGGCAAGCTGGCCATCGTGGTGTTTTTCCTGATTTTCATTCAGATTGCCATCCAGTTCTACTCTTTGAGCCTGCCCCTGCTGGTGATGAGCACCGTATACCTGGCCGCCGCCGGCAGCCTGATCGGCCTGTTCATCACCCAGACGCCCCTGGGCTTCATGACGGTGATGGGCATCATTGCCTTGGCGGGCATCGTGGTGCGCAACGGCATTGTGCTCATTGACTTCATCGAGAAGGCCCGGGCTAATGGGGTTGAGCTGAAGCAGGCGGTGATCCAGGCCGGGGAGGCCCGCCTGCGCCCCATCCTGCTGACCAGCATGACGGCGGTGGCCGGCCTTACGCCTTTGGCCTTGTCCGGGAACCCCCTGTTCACCCCCCTGGCGGTGACCATTATATCGGGCCTGATTTTCTCCACCCTGCTGACCCTGATCGTTGTGCCGTCACTGTACACGGCCCTGGCCAGCTACAAGGAAAGGCGGGCGGCCCGGCGGCTGGAACGCGGCGAGGCCCGGGCCGGGAATATCTAGTTATATCAAGAAATTACGCGACAGTGCCCTTGTATTCATACAAACACACATTGAACAGCAATCGACATGAAGCAGTGAACAATAATTGACACTCTGTTTAAAATATTCTCTTTTTTTTAAGCCTGCCCCCGGGACAGACCCGGAGGTGTAAAACCGTGCAGACAGTTATCACCCGGGACTAAGCCGGGCAGATCCGGCCGGCTGGAATCAGCAGTTTTTTTAGCACCATTTTTGCATGTAATAAAGAGAATAATGAGCGGCGATACCGCAGTGCCTTAACACCGGTTTCACTGAATATATACAAAATTATATAGATTAAGGAGGCCTTGAATGTGAGAGAGACAGTTGTGGTCAGCGCCGCCAGAACCATTTTCGGCAAGCTGGGCGGCGGGCTGCGGCCACTGAAGGCCACTCAGCTGGGCGGCATAGCCATTAAGGAGGCCCTGAGCCGGGCCGGACTTGAGGGCGGGCAAGTGGAAAATGTGATTATGGGCCAGGTGCTGCAGGGCGGCTGCGGCCAGATTCCCTCCCGCCAGGCCACCCGGGAGGCGGGCCTGCCCTGGGAAGTGCCCTCGGAAACCCTGAACAAGGTATGCGCCTCGGGGCTAAGGGCGGCCACCCTGGCCGATCAGATTATCCGGGCCGGCGACGCCGGGGTTATCGTGGCCGGCGGTATGGAAAGCATGAGCAACGCCCCTTACTTTACCGGCGCCCGCTGGGGCTTCCGGATGGGTGACACCACGCTGCACGACTTAATGGTACACGACGGGCTGTGGTGCGCCTTCCACAACAAGCACATGGCTATCCACGGCGGCACTGTGGCCAGGGAGTATGGAGTAAGCCGGGAAGAGCAGGACGAGTGGGCCCTGCGCAGCCACCAGCTGGCCCTGGCGGCTATGGACTCCGGTCGCCTGGCTGAAGAAATTGTGCCTATTTTACTGCCCCAGAAAAAGGGCGACCCGGTAAAAATTGACACCGACGAGGGCCCCCGGCGGGACACCAGCCTTGAGACGCTGAAAAAGCTGCCGCCGGTTTTCGACCCCGACAACACCGTCACCGCCGGCAACGCCCCGGGGGTTAACGACGGAGCCGGCGCCCTGGTGCTAATGTCCAAAGATAAGGCCCTGGAACTGGGCCTTAAACCCCTGGCCACCATCATGGGCCACGCCTCGGTGTCCCAGGAGGCGGCCTACATCGCCACCGTGCCCGGACTCTCCATCAACAAACTGCTGCAGCAAAAAGGCATGACCATCGACCAGATCGACCTGCTGGAGGTCAACGAGGCCTTTGCGGCAGTTGCCCTGGTCAGCGGCAAAATTGCCGGCTGGAACCCGGACAAGGTTAACGTCAACGGCGGCGCCATTGCCTTTGGCCACCCCATCGGGGCCAGCGGCGCCCGCATCCTGATGACCCTGATTTACGAACTGCGCCGCCGGGGCGGCGGGCTGGGCCTGGCGGCCATCTGCAGCGGCGCGGCCCAGGGCGACGCCGTAATGGTAAAAGTGGAGTAACTATTCAGGTATTCAGAATTCAGAATTCAGGAGTCAGGAGTCAGGAGTCAGAATGCCCCGAGAATATGCTTCCAGCAATTTACTAACCTCTTGCAAGAGAAGTTTTGCTTCGTAAGTATCACCATATCCAAGCTCCTTCGTAAGTATCAAGTAATATCGGCATTCTTCAACAGAACCTTGTGCAATGTTTAAAAAACGGATTTTATCAGCTTTACTACGTTTACGAAAACCTTCGGCAATATTCGAAGCTATAGAGACGGCGGCACGCCGAAATTGCGACGACAAACCGTATAGCTCATACTTCGGAAACGTCCTGGATAAACGATAAACAGCAAGTACAAACAGGTGCGTCTTCTGCCATACCAGTAAATCTTCAAATGTTTTCACTGGTTTTCTCATTCTGACTCCTGACTACTGACTCCTGACTACTGACTCCTGAGTAGTTACTTTGCCTTTACTGTTTTGCAGATGCTAATCAAATAAAACTTCAGGCAGTAAGTGTAAGTTATAGAGTTAAATGATCCTGTTGCAGGAAAGCTTTGAGGAAAACAAAACATGTAATTTTGGAGAGGAGGCCCCCCTTTAAAATGCCGTATCAACTAACCGAAGAACAAATTATGCTCCGGGATATGGTAAGAAAACTGGCCCAGAATGAAATCGCCCCCCTGGCCGAAGAAATAGACCGCGCCCGCCGCTTTCCCAGGGAAAATATCCAAAAGATGGCGGAACTGGGCCTGATGGGCGTGCCCATTCCCGAGGAGTACGGCGGCGCCGGGTGTGATTTTCTTTCTTATATTATAACCATTGAGGAAATATCCCGGGCCTGCGCCTCCACCGGCGTCATCCTGGCGGTGCACACCTCGGTGGGCACCTATCCCATCCTCTATTTCGGCACCGAGGAGCAAAAACAAAAATATATACCCAAGCTGGCAGCCGGCGAATATATAGGCGCCTTTGCCCTCACCGAACCCAACGCCGGTTCCGACCCGGCCAACCTCAGCACCACAGCCGTGCCGGACGGCGACCACTATATTGTCAACGGCAACAAAATCTTTATCTCCAACGGCAGCGAGGCTGAAGTATACGTTACCTTTGTAAAGACTGATAAGAGCAAGGGCCACAAGGGGATTACCTGTCTGCTGGTGGACCGGAACACCCCGGGTTTCTCCATTGGCAAAACCGAGGAAAAAATGGGCCTGCACGGCGACGTAACCACCGAGCTGATTTTTGAAAACGCCAGGGTACCCAAAGAGAATCTCCTGGGCCAGGAAGGCGAGGGATTCAAGGTGGCCATGGCCCTCCTGGACGGCGGCCGGATCGGCATCGGCGCCCAGGGGCTGGGCATCGCCCAGGCCGCCTTTGATGTGGCCAAAAACTACGCCAGGCAGCGGGAGCAATTCGGCAAACCCATCGCCAGCTTCCAGGCCATCCAGTTCATGCTGGCGGATATGGCCACCCGCATTGACTGCGCCCGCCTGCTGGTCTACCGGGCCGCCCGGATGCGGGACATGGGCCTGCCTTACGCCAAGGAGGCTTCTATGGCCAAGCTGTACGCCACCGACACGGCCATGGAAGTAACCACCGACGCAGTGCAAATTCTGGGCGGCTACGGCTACTGCCGGGAGTACCAGGTGGAGCGGTACATGCGGGACGCCAAAATCACCCAGATTTATGAGGGCACCAACCAGATTCAGCGGATCGTCATTGCCAAACACCTGCTCAACGAATAGCATTCTCCTCTTCCGCTGGCGATCATTCGGACCCTCTGCGCGCGCGTTTTAATACTTCAATCCTCTGTCCCGGCCATATATATATGGCCGGTTATAATTTACCAAAGCCCCTGAAGAACCCGCCTGTGCGGCCGGTCTTCAGGGGCGGGAAGGAATTCCGGCGCCCTTGCAGGTTTTGGGAAACTTATGGCGAATAGTGCCGCAGGCATCAAACCAAACTACAAATACCCGGACCAAAGGCAGCAGTGTTCTCAATCCGGCACGGGCTTTTAGACAGGAGGCAGCAAAATGGAGCTAACCAAAAAATGCACTGATATTTTCCAACTCCTCAGGGCCAGGCGGCCCCTGATCCACCACATGACCAACCTGGTGGTCACCAACGTCGCCGCCAACGCAACCCTGGCCCTGGGAGCGTCCCCGGTGATGGCCTACGCCCGGGAAGAGGTGGCGGAAATGGCCAGGGTGGCCGGGGCCCTGGTACTGAACATCGGCACCCTGGACCTGCCCCAGGTGGAGAATATGATCCTGGCCGGCAGGGCCGCCAACGAGGCAGGGGTACCGGTTATCCTTGACCCGGTGGGCGCCGGGGCTACCACCCTGCGCACCGACAGCGCCAGCAGAATTATGCGGGAGGTTAAGATCAGCATTGTCCGGGGCAACGCCTCTGAAATATCGATCATCGGCGGGTACGGAGGCCGGGTTAAGGGCGTGGATGCCGAAGCGGCCCCGGAGGATATGGCCCGGGTAGCCCGGGAGTTGGCCGGGCGGCTGCAGGCAACCGTGGCCATCACCGGAGCGGTGGACTATATCAGTGACGGCAGCCGGGTGCTGGCCGTGGAAAACGGCCACCCCCTCCTGACTTTGGTCACCGGCACCGGCTGTATGGCCACCGGAACAGTGGCCGCCTTTGCCGCCGTAGAATCCGACCACCTGCTGGCCTCGGCCGCCGCCCTGGGCTGCTACGGGCTGGCCGCCGAGCAGGCCGCTGCTTCCGCCGGAGGGCCGGGAACCTTCCAGGCCCTCCTTTTTGACAGCATTTATAACATGACCCTGGAAATATTGGAGCAAGGCCTGAGGATTAAACAGGTTCAATAATAATTTGGCGCAAAAAAGTAACCAATAAATAAGTACTGCATATAATATGATATCTCCAGAATCCAACACCCGAAATGTCAAAGGGGAGTAGCTTGCTGATACATTCAGTCCGGCAGGATCGACATGCTGGCCGTCAGGCCCGGTCCTGTCACAAGGTTAATCACCTTGGAAGCGAGACCTTTGCCTTAGCTGGTGGCCAATTGGGCTGCCGCTAAAGCAAAGGTCTTTTTGTTTGTACGGGAAACCAGATAGCTGGTACACATGCAAGGTGAGTCAACGGGGACGGTTCCTGGTGACTCCCGGGAGTCACCAGGAACCGTCCCCGTTGACTCAGAACCATCCCCGTTGCTCATTGATTCAAAAAAACCGGGGCGTGGCTCACCCCGGGAAGGAAAAATAAATAATGGTTACACCAATCCCAGCATTCGGACTGTCTGGGCCACTAAAAAGCAAACCAGGCAGCCCACCGCCAACGGGATCAGGGCGGCCAGTAAAGTCCAGCCGGCGCTCCTGGTCTCCCTCTGGATGGTAAACAATGTTGTACCACAGGGATAGTGCATCAGGGCAAACAGCATTGTACACAGGGCGGTAAGCCAGGTCCAGCCGTGCTGGTCTACCAGAAGCGTTTTTAGGGCCTGCAAACTGTCCAGCTCCAGCATGGCGCCGGTGGCCAGGTAACTCATGATTAAAACCGGAAGCACAATCTCATTGGCCGGCAGGCCCAGGATAAAGGCCATTAGAATGAAGCCGTCAAGACCCATGGCCCTGGCCACCGGGTCCAGCAAGCCGGCCAGGTAGGCAATAGCGCTGACCTCCCCCACGCTGATATTGGCCAGGATCCAGATTATCCCCCCTGCCGGGGCCGCTATAATCACCGCCCGGCCCAGAACGAAAATGGTCCGGTCTAAAATCGAGCGCACCAAAACCTGGGCCACCTGGGGCTTGCGGTAGGGCGGCAGCTCCAGGGTAAAGGTGGAGGGCAATCCCTTCAAGATCGTCCTTGACAGCAGCCAGGAAACAACAAAGGTAATTACTACGCCAAATAGCACTATACCTACCACAACCACTGCGGCAATAGCCGTGCTATAGGCCGCGGCTACGGCGCCCCCCATGAAAATCATAGCCAGGGCAATCAGGGTCGGAAAGCGCCCGTTACAGGGCACAAAGGTATTGGTCAGGGTAGCAATCAAGCGCTCCCGGGGTGATTCTATCACCCGGCAGGCAATTACCCCGGCGGCATTACAGCCAAAGCCCATGCTCATGGTCAGGGCCTGCTTACCGTGGGCGCCGGCCCGCTTGAAAAAATTATCCAGGTTGAAGGCGACCCGGGGCAAATAGCCCAGGTCCTCCAGCAGGGTAAAGATGGGGAAAAAGATGGCCATGGGGGGCAGCATCACCGCCACAACCCAGCCAACGGTCCCGTATACACCCTCCACAAGGAAACCCTGCAGCCACAGGGGCAAGCCCAGGCCGGCGCCCAGGCTTAACAGGTGGGCCTTGCTCCAGGAAAAGAAGGAAGCCAGGAACTCAGAGAGGTAATTGGCACCGATAATGGTAACCCAGAACACCACTCCCAGAAGCAGCAACATGATGGGAAAACCCAGCAGCCGGGAGGTTAGGATATCGTCCAGCCTGCGGTCCCAGTCCAGACCGGCCTGGCCCCGTCGCACCGTGCGGCCCGCAATTTCCTCTGCCAGGCCGTAAATGTGCCCGACTACGGCATCTCTGAAATAATGCTCCCGGCCCTGCCGTATTTTGCCGGCTTGCTCCGCCAGATCTTTAAACCTGCCTGCTTCGTATCCATTCATGCCGGCACCTCACTTAAGGGCAGGGATTGGCCCGGGGTATGCCCCAGATAATCAGCTATACTTTGCAGCATGGACTGGTCACCTTCCAGTATACGCAGGGAAACCCAGCGGTGGTTAATGCGGTCCCCCAAGAGTTCTTGCAACTGCGGCTCCAGCATGCTGATGGCCTCTTCAATCTCACTGTGATACACAATTTTTTTCGGGCTAATCACCCGTTTCCCCAGGGCAACATCGAAAACAGCTTTTTGCAATTGCTTTAACCCCTCGCCCAGGCTTGCTGCCGTGGGAACCACGGGAACACCAAGTTCCCGGGACAAGGCGGCAAAGTCTACAGTGATGTCCTTGCGCCTGGCTTCATCAATGAGATTCACACAGAGCACTACGTTGGGGGTAATTTCCGTAACCTGTAAGGTCAGGTTCAAATTACGCTCCAGGCAGGTGGCATCGGCCACCACAATGGTGACATCAGGCCGGGCTAAGCACAAAAAATCGCGGGCCACCTGCTCATCGGCCGAATTAGCCAGCAGCGAGTAGGTCCCCGGCAAGTCCACCAGATTAAATACCCGGCCCTTGCAGGTATAGCTGCCCCGGGCCTGGAGCACCGTTTTCCCCGGCCAGTTACCAGTATGCTGGCGCAGGCCGGTCAGGGCGTTAAATACTGTACTCTTCCCGGTATTGGGGTTTCCCGCCAGGGCCACGATATACTGGCCGGGGTTGCCGACCGGCAGGTTGAACCTGGCCCTGGCCGTCCAAATACCATATGATTGGCTCGTTAATCCCACTTACCAGATCCTCCTTTAGGATAAAGTTGCATGACCATGATTTGCTCGGCCTCTTCCCGGCGCAGAGCAATCACCGCGCCGCGGATTAAAAAGGCTGTCGGCTCACCCACCGGGCTTCGCCGCACAGCCTCAACGGTGGTACCGGGAACCAGTCCCAGGTCCATTAACCGGCGCCGCTGCTGGCCGCCGCCCTGAATTCCCGTCACCTCACCCACCCCCCCCAGGGGAAGGCGGGTAAGACAGGTGGAACCATTTCTTTTACTAGATATTACCACGTTAGCATTGTTGATTTGATGGCGCGGCTTCAATTTTGAATCCTCCTCTCTAAAAATTTGAATCCTCCTCTCTAAAAACAAAAAATCCTTTGCCCTGTATTCATATTACGTTTAGTCCGGTTAAATGGTTACAGCCCAACGGCGCCAGTAAATTTGTTGAAGTACTAAAAAGCAACAAAGGTCCCCGGAAAAAATCAGGGACCTTTGTTGCTTTTATACAACAATAAGTTGTTTTCAATGCACCCGGGCCGGGGTCAAAGAACCATCACACAAAAGGGCGGCGCCAAAGAACTGCTTCAGACGCAACTTCTTGTTTATGTTATCTAAACCCCGGTAAACTGGGAGCGCAGGGCCTTCTTGTTGAATTTGCCGACGCTGGTCTTGGGAATCTCGTCAATGAAGTTGACCACGTCGGGCATCCACAGCTTGGCCACCCTGGCGCTGAGGAAGTCTAAGATGTCCTGGGCCGTGACCTGGTCCTTGAAGTCGGGCTTGAGCACCACAATGGCCATGGGGCGCTCGTCCCACTTTTCGTGGGGCATGGCGATAACGGCGGCCTCGGCTACGCCAGGGTGGGACATGATGGTGTTTTCCAGGTCCACGGAGGAAATCCACTCCCCGCCGCTCTTGATCAGGTCCTTGGCCCGGTCGCAAATCTGGACGTAGCCCTCCTCGTCTATGGTGGCGATGTCGTTGGTCTTGAACCAGCCGTCCGGGGTGAACACTTCTTTGGTGCGCTCGGGCTCTTTGTAGTAGCCGTCGGTGATCCAGGGGCCCTTTAGCACCAGCTCGCCCATGGACTTGCCGTCCCTGGGCACGTCGTTGCCGTCGTCGCCGATGATCCGCGCGTCCAGGCCGGACACCACCAGGCCCTGCTTGAGCATGATGTTGATTTTGTCCTCCATGGACCAGTCGGCCATGTATTCTTTGAGCTTGCAGCAGGTAACCAGGGGTGTGGTTTCGGTCATGCCGTAGGCGTGGGTGATCAGGACGCCGATCTTCTGATAGTAGGCCTCCAGAAGGTTTCTGGGCAGGGCCGAGCCGCCGTTGACGATCATTTTAAGACTGCTCAGGTCGTAGTCTTCTTTGGTCAGCTGGGCGTAGACCATCATCCAGATGGTGGGTACCCCGGCGGTGATGGTGACCTTTTCATTTTGCAGCAGCTCGCAGAGGATCTGGGCGTCGAACCTGGCCCCGGGGAAGACCTGCCTGGCCCCCACCCAGCTGGCGGTAAAGGGCAGGCCCCAGGCGTTGACGTGGAACATGGGCACGATGGGCATGATGGTGTCGGACTCGCTGACGCACAGGGTGTCCACCATAGACGAGGCCCAGCTGTGCAGGACGATGGACCGGTGGGTGTACATGACGCCCTTGGGGTTGCCGGTGGTGGCGGTGGTGTAGCACATGGCGGCTTTGGTTTCTTCGTCTAAATCCGGGAAGTCGTAGCTGTCGCCGGCCTCGGCCAGCAGCTGCTCATAGTAGTAGACCTGCTCCAAGGAGGTTTTGGGCATTTCCGGACTGTCCCCCATGATCACAAAGCACTTGGTGGCGGTCAGCTTGTCCTTGATGCCCTCAATCAGGGGCAAAAGATCCTGGTCCACAAAGATAACCTTATCCTCGGCATGGTTAATCACGTAGATCAGCTGGTCAATGAACAGCCTCAAGTTCAGGGTGTGCAGGATTGCCCCGGTGCAGGGAACGGCAAAGTACAGCTCCAGGTGACGGTGGTTGTTCCAGGCCAGAGCGCCCACCCGGTCGCCCTTTTGCACCCCCAGCTTTTCCAGCACGTTGGCCAGCTTGCAGACCCTTTTGTACATCTCACCGTAGTTATACCTGAAGATACCTGAATAGTCCCGGGAAACAATCTCCTTCTTGGGGAAGGTATGCCTTGCCCTTTCCAGGATTCCCTTCAGCTGAAGGTTGTATTGCATCATGACAGAAGCACCTCCGTAATATTTTAAATAGTCAATTCAATTAAAATATTTAGAAAACCGCAGGCAAATGTCTATTGAGCATTCAGGACATGGTGGATGGTGTTGTGGGCCAGTATGGCCACCCGGTCATACCTTTGCAGCCCCAGGTCCAGAAGGGCATTGGCAACCCGGTTGCACTCCTCCTCCAGTTGGGTATAGGTCAAAGTTTGACCATTAAAAATTAGCGCCGGTCGGTCAGGATAGCGATAGGCGCTGCGCCTTACCATATCTGCAATCACCCACCGGTTAACCCGGTTGTACCGGGAGCGGATAAATTCCAGGTTCTCTCTGGTGAGAACATTGAATTTTTCCTTCTCCTCATTGGTTAAAGGTATTAATTGGGACATATGGGTAACCTCCAGTTAAAAGTAGTACTTTAAACGTGCCACCTCCCACTGATCTATAACTGTATTTCTAAGCCCACCCCCTTGCCGGTCTTGAAGCATCAGACCATGCGCAGTTTAAGAGACGCATAGTTAGCATCAATGCTAACCCGGCCAGTCACCATCTCTTTTTAGCGCGCTACTATTTTGAAAATTTTGAATTAAAATATTTAATAAGCAATTTTACGGCCAGTTATCTGGAGTTTAAAAAAATGTGAAATTTCCCTTGAAATACTGGAGCGGGAGAGAAAGATCATGCAATATGCAAGCATATTGCATCGTTATTAGCATCATTCTGCATCGCATGAAGCAGATTTGCTTATCCTCTGCCTCAACCACTCTTTGCATGAGCCTCCTGCATTCGCTCCGGGCACCAACCCCTGAACCTCACCTGGCCTGGCAGTATGGACTAATCCGCCCTAAGACCGCCGCCTACAGAGGCGGGGGTCTTAGGGCGGATTAGTTCAGTGGTAAAACTATACTTTTCACTGACCGGGACGATTGACATGCAGAACAAATTATTCTTGCCTACCGTGATCAGTATAAGATTGAACAGTCGTTCCGTCAGATGAAAGACCCCTCCTGGGCCTGAAAGCCTTGAAAACTAAGGGTCCTAATAAGTGGAAACTAATATTTCGCAAACTCCTGCTAGGGCATCTTATATTTTAATTTGAATACAAATAGACATATGCACCAACCTATCAGTGTAAATACTCCAGCGGCAGCAAACGGTATAATGTAAGTTCCTGATACATCGTACAACCGGGCACCCATCATTGGTCCAAAAACGGCAGATAAACCAAAAGCGGTAACAACCACTCCGTAAATGGCGCCCAAGTGCTTAACGCCAAAAGAGATGGTGGTCAAAACCGGAAACAACCCCAGCGTAACGGCAAAGCCAAAACCAAGGATAAACGCACAGGCATACAGGGTCGTCGTT
>JBFMEU010000069.1:0-15238 GCA_040753155.1 Bacillota bacterium | reverse complement strand
ACCTGGAGCGAACGTAGGAGGCCCATTCAAAGAGCGAGTGAGGCGGAGGATAAGCGGCGAATCTGTTTGAGGCCCGAAGGGCCGAGTTATGCAGCCGCCCGGAGCCGAACGAGCTCGTCCATTTATAATGCCGACTCAGTGAGCGAAAGGTACCAACCTTCGACTCTTTAAGTGATGTATGCTTCCTCTGTTTCGGGAAATGTTATATTAAGCATTTCCAGGAATGGGGGGTAAAAAGCATGACCTTGAGGGAGGAATGGTCCGGGGGTGAGGATTATACAACTGATCCGGAGCACCCTGAGGAGGAACAGGCAGCCGGGGATGCAGATCTGGATTTATTCCGTAATGTTGACCCGGGCAGCAAAAGAGCTTTTGCATACCGTCAAAGGTATCAAAGCTGGCTGAATATTGGTGAATAATCAACAAACCAGGCGCTTTTACCTTGGCGCCTGGTTTGTTGATTTCTAATTTCGTTAGTATGGAGGCCTGAAAACCTGGTCGTGGGTTCCCACGTTTCTTAGTTGAATAACATTTTCCGACAGTTCGAAGGTGATGCGTATGGACATACCGGCGCTAGCTTCCCAGATGTTTTTTGTACCCTTTATTTTTTTACACGCATTCCTTAATTATTCTTTCGATTTCAAGCGCCATGAGATCAACCCCCTCAAGGTCGTTTCTTTCTTTTAGTATATCGTCACTAGTTGTAAGAAGCAATGAACTCATTGAGCAGCCCAATCTTTATCGTCCTCCTCCCTGGCCGGGGCAAAAATCAAGCAGGCAGCAGCCATAAACAAGTTAAGCAGGGCCAGAAAAACATACAATGGCGCAAATATCAGGTCTTGCTGCAGCAGGTAAAAGGACATCAAGATGGTGGCCGCAAAGATGTAGCTTTTGGTTTTGGCCCTGGTCCCAAAGAGCATTGACTTTAATCGCTCCGCTGAAAAAAACCTGCTTTGTTCCTTTAACAGTTTCTCATTTGGCTCCGGAAATACCGGGTGTTTTGCCTTTCTGGCCAAATCCGCCAGGGCAGTTAGGTCAATATACTCCAGGTGGAAGCTGTTAGCCAGCCTTGCTTTAATATCAACGGCTTCCCGGGTGAACTCACCTGCGGCCACCAGCAGGCCCCGCTTGTAGCCCCGGGCTGCCAGCAGGCCAACAAATTCTGCCACCTCACTGGCTGCAACCTTGGCCCCGGCCCGGCTGGGCAGGCAGCGCACCATAAGCCGCTGCTCTTTATAGGCGCCAAAATAATCCCCGCCAGTTTTTTGCGCAGGCACCTCCAGGTAAATTTCCTTGTGCAGTAAAAGCTCCCGCACCAAGTCTGAAAACTGCCAGGCCGGCATAGTTTCCAACTCGGCCAGGCAGTTTTTTCCGGCAGCCTGCAGCAGGCTGATTTTATGCCTGAGCCTGGCCTGGCGCCTCCACCTGCGGGTAATAAAAATAAATCCCGCCACCGGAATTACCGTAGAGGCAGCCAGGGCATGTTGGGGGCTGCCGGTGAGCTGTTCCAGCAGCAGAAAACCGGCCAGCCAGATTATAGCCAGCAATACCCCATAGTCAAGCCAACGGGCCAGGGATGTTCCCCGCCTGCCCGGATGCTCGAGATAATAGCGCAAAGGACGGCTCCCAAGGACCTCACTCCCCCGAACAACGGTGAATATTCTTTTGCCGCTGGTAAGTATTTTTTTCATTATCATATAAACAAATCAACCCCCTTGTACCCCCATTATTAACCATTTATAGGTGTATTTATTCACTTGGTCCTTTTAGCCGCAGCCCTACTTTTTCAGTATTAAATGTCGCAGGTGGATGAAGAATAACATTATAAGCAGCGGTAAGCCAAGAAAGGAGATTATGGTTTATGACACCGGAAAAACAGATGCCGAACACCGCTGGTGAGGACATAGAGCGGGTGGTCACAACTATGGCCCCGGAAATTACCACTTTTGATGATGCTTACGTCGAACTGGACCGGATAATAGAACGATATAGCCGTGAGCGGGGGCAATTAATCAGGATCCTGCAGGAGGCCCAGGAAATATTCGGCTGCCTGCCGGAAGAAGTGCAGGCGTATATTGCCGGCCAACTTGGTCTGCCCGTTAGCGAAGTTAACGGGGTGGTTACCTTCTATGCTCTTTTTCATACCGAGCCCAGGGGCAAATTCAGTATTAATGTGTGCCTGGGAACCGCCTGCTATGTCCAGGGCGCCCAGAATCTGCTGAGTGACTTCAGACATAAACTTGACCTCAAGGATGGGGACACCACCGGGGACGGCCTGTTTACAGTAAAAAGCACCCGGTGTATCGGAGCCTGCGGCCTGGCCCCGGTAATCACCATTAACAATGATGTGCACGGCAAGCTGGGCCGTAAAAATGTGGCAGCCTTAATCCGGAAATACAAAAAACAGGCTGAGGTGAGAACTAATGATCAGGAAATTGGCAGACCTGCAAGAGATCAGGACCAGGTACCTCCCGGACATTAAGCTCCGCCTGGGGGAACCGGGCGGCAGGGATGAAATCCACGTCATGGTATGCTCCGGAACCGGCTGCGCATCCTCCGGCAGTCACCCCGTCAAGGAAGAGCTAATCCGGCGGCTCCGGGAAAAGGGATTGGAAAAGCGGGTTAAGGTTTTCCAGACAGGTTGTTTCGGGTTTTGCAAGCTGGGCCCGATTTTAGTGGTCCATCCGGGCGAGGTTTTTTATCGCCTGGTGGAAAAAAAAGATATCGAGGAACTGGCGGAAGAGCACCTTAACCGGGGCCGTATCGTGGAGCGCCTGTTATACCGCGAGCCGGCCACCGGTGAACTGAAGGTCAAGATGTCGGACATCCACTTTTTTGCGGCCCAGCAGCGCGTAACCTTGCGCAACTGCGGGCTAATCAATCCTGATGACATAAACGAGTATATCGCCGGCGACGGCTACTTTGCCCTGGGGGATGTTTTAACCACCAGGAGTCCGGAGTATGTGATCGAAGCAATCACCCGCTCAGGCCTGCGGGGCCGGGGCGGCGGCGGCTTTCCCAGCGGGCGCAAATGGGCCATCGCTGCAGCAGCCAAAAATAAGCCCAAGTATGTGGTATGCAACGCTGACGAAGGGGACCCCGGGGCCTTTATGGACCGAAGTATCCTGGAAGGTGACCCCCACTCAGTTCTGGAGGCCATGGCCCTGGCGGGTTATGCCATTGGGGCCGGGGAGGGATACATATATGTTCGGGCCGAGTATCCCATTGCCGTAAGCCGGCTGGAGACAGCGATTCGCCAGGCCCGGAAGATGGGTCTCCTGGGCCGCAGGCTTTTTGGCGCCGACTTTAATTTTGACCTTGATTTGCGGCTGGGGGCCGGCGCCTTTGTCTGTGGTGAGGAAACAGCGCTTTTGCGGTCCGCCGCCGGCGAGCGGGGCGAGCCGCGCCCCCGCCCCCCCTACCCCGCGGAATGCGGGCTGTGGGGCCAGCCAACACTGCTGAATAACGTGGAGACCTATGCCAATGTGCCCCTTATTCTGCGTAACGGCCCGGAATGGTTTGCCGCCATGGGCACTCCCGCAAGCAAGGGCACCAAGGTGTTTTCCCTGGCCGGCAAAATTGTGAATACCGGCCTGATCGAAATACCCATGGGCACCACCCTGCGCACAGTGATTTTTGATCTTGGGGGGGGTATTCCGGACGGCCATGAATTCAAGGCGGTTCAGACCGGCGGTCCCTCCGGGGGCTGCATTCCGGCAGCAGACCTGGACACCCCCATTGACTACGAATCGTTAAAGGCCAAGGGCTCCATGATGGGTTCCGGCGGTCTGATTGTCATGGACGACCGGGATTGCATGGTGGATATAGCTAAATTTTACCTGGAATTCAGCCAGGATGAGTCATGCGGCAAGTGCACCCCCTGCCGGGTGGGGACTAAAAGAATGCAGGAAATTCTGGAACGCATTACCGAGGGCAAGGGAACCCTGGAAGACCTGGAGACGCTGGAGGAACTATCCCTGGAGATTAAGGACGCCTCCCTGTGCGGCCTTGGCCAGACAGCCCCCAACCCCGTGCTATCCACCCTTAAATATTTCCGGGATGAATACATTGCCCATGTCCGGGATAAGGTATGCCCGGCCGGAGTATGCCGGGCGCTGCTGGACTATAACGTGGATGAAGATAAATGCATCGCCTGCGGTATTTGTGCCAAAGCATGCGTGGCTGATGCAATCATCAGTGAAAAGAAAGGGCAGCCTTACTTCATCGATCGTCAAAAATGCCTTAAGTGCGGCGCTTGTGTTGCCACCTGCCCCAAAGATGCCATCTTTACCGCCGCCCATTAAGGCCGTTGCCCCACCCCGAGCCTTGGTCAGAATTGGACACAAGCAAGGCGCGCTAGTATTTTAGAGCGCGCCTTACAGCATTTAACACTTAACCCTGGCTATAAACTATGGCCGGCAAGCTTTCCGAACAAAATCGCCTTCGGCGACCTGTGGGCTTACAACGCGGCTCATATTCGCCCCTTAAAATTATCCGAGCTCGTTCGCCCTCGGGCTCACTCGCTCTTTGAATCAGGGCTCAAAATCGCCGCTAACATAAGCCCACAGGTCACTTATCCACAGTTTTCAAAAAGTATACTTTCCTTAACAACAAGTAAAAACGGGTCAAATATGTGTTGCTCTTATGGCTCAGTTGGTGCTTCTGATGTCCTTAAACTCCCCCACCTTAAAATGCCCGGGCATATCTTCCTGGACAAATTTCCAGGTTTCTTCGGCATTGGTGCGCCAGTTGGTGGGGCACAAGGCCAGGGACTCCACAAAGGAAAACCCGTTGCCGGCCAGTTGGTTTTCCAGGGCCTTCTTGAGGTAACTCTTGAGTTGCCGAAAATTAGTTACCGTGCCCCGGGCCACATAGGCGCCGTCCCGGGTTATGGCGGCCACCATTTCGGGCCCCTGCATGGGAAAGCCCGTGGGAACAGGGTCCCGGCCATAGGGACTGGTTTCTGTCTTTTGGCCCGGCATGGTTGTCGGCGCCATTTGCCCGCCTGTCATGGCGTAAACAGTGTTATTAGCCAGTAATACCATAATCTTTTCATTCCTGGCCGCTGCGTTCACCAGGTGCTGGGAGCCAATGGCATAACCGCCGCCATCACCCATATAAGCTATGCAAATGAGCTCCGGCCGGGCCCGCTTGATGCCGGCCATTACCGGCGTGGTACGGCCGTGGTGGGTTTGTACCGTGTCAATATTAAAGAAGTCCCAGGATAACAGGGAGCAGCCGATATCACATCCGAAAACAACCCGATCCTGGATGCCGAGTTCGTCGATTACCTCACCCAGGGCTTTCAAAATCAGGGGGTGACCACACCCGGGACAAAACTTGTGCGGTTTTGTCTCCAACCTCCAGCTTTTGGGCATGTTAGGCTGCAATATTATAACCTCCTGTGGGCCCGCGTTTTTTAAAATATAGCCGGGATTAACCATAAATATACGGGCTGTACAAAGAAAAACAGGTATTCAGAAGTCAGGATTCAGAATGGACCGTATATTTCATACTTCGGAAACGCCATGGTTGAACGAGACTTCATTCAGAGGGGGATTCAACCCCCTCTGAATGTTAGCCGAGTCCATACTGGACTTAACCGCCCTTTGAAACCCGCCGCCTACAGAGGCGGGGGTCTTAGGGCGGATTAGTTCAGTGATAAACTATAAACCGCAAGTACGAACAGGTGCGCCTTCTGCTATACCAGTAAATCTTCAAATGTTTTCGCTGGTTTTCTGACTCCTGACTCCTGACTCCATATAATAATTGTCAAGTCAGTTCTATTAGCACAGCGTTCTCCTCACAGTTGGGAAACTTGGGGCAATTGATGCACTCTTTCCAAACCTTTTGCGGGAGATCCTCCTTGGCAATGTGTTTGAAGCCTAACTTCAGGAAAAACTCCAACTGGTAGGTCAGGGCAAACACCCTGGGCAAATCAAGCTCCCTGGCCTCGGCCAAAAAATAATTCACCAGCCCCCTGCCCACACCCTGGCGCTGGTAATCCTCATCCACCGCCAGAGCCCGAATTTCAGCCAGGTCACTCCAGATAATATGGAGAGAGCCGGCTCCCATCACAATGCCGTCTTTTTCAGCAATGGTAAACTCCCTGATCCCTTCGTACAGAGATGAACGGGACCGGGGAAGCATTAAGCCTTTATCCGCATAGTGTGTAATCAGGCCGTGGATTGTTTCCACATCGGATATTTTGGCCTTGCGTATAAACAGCACTTTTAGTATTCACCACTTCCTGCTGTCAGCTTATATTTGCCCGGCATAGCGCACCGCGTTCTGAAACAGTTGCAGCCCGTGGGGCTCAACATCCTGGTGGCGTCGCCAATTGGGATGCTGGGTGCTCTCCACAAAGCGCTCCGGGTGGGGCATCAGGCCCAGGATGCGCCCGCTGAGATCACAGATGCCGGCTATTGCGTTAAGGGACCCGTTTGGGTTATGCGGGTAACCTGCTGTAGGCTTTCCGTCCGGCCCGGTATAGCGGAAAACAACCTGGCCGTTGGTTTCTATTTCTGCCAGGGCCTGGGGGGAGGTATAAAGCTTGCCTTCTCCGTGGGCTGACTGGAAATTTATCTGCCTGCCCTCCATGCCCAGGGTGAAAATACAGTTTGTTTTTTCCACCGCCATGTTTACCCAGCGGCATTCAAAGCGGCCGCTGTCATTGGTCATCAGGGTGGCGGTGATGTTGCCCGGGGTTCCGCCCGGGAGCAGGCCTGTGCGCACAAGAACCTGAAACCCGTTGCAAATACCCAGGATCAGTTTGCCTGAGGCCACAAACTGACTCAACTGCTCCCTGAGAAAAGAGGTTAATTCCACCGCCAGCACCTTGCCGGAGTGAACATCGTCACCGTAGGAAAAGCCGCCGGGAATGACCAGAATGTTAAAGCCGGCCAACTTCTCAGCCCCGGAGCGCAATTGATTAACATGCACCAGCCCGGGCTCCCCTCCCGCCTTCTGAAAGGCATAGGAAGTTTCCAAATCGCAGTTGGTGCCGTCTGTCCTTAAAACACATACCCGGGGTTTCACGAGCCGAACACCTCCTTCATGGGTCTCTGCCAGGCTTTCTTCAGTGGCTCCAGGCCCAGCATGAAGAGCCGTTCACGCCCATGGCCAACCTTAATCGCAGGCTCTATAATGGTCCGCCCCAAATTCTGCCAGGGCAGGCCGGCAAACAGCTCGGACGGGTCGGAGCCGGTGGCAAGCTCAATCACAAAACAGCCGGCTGTTTCGTTAAGCAAGAAGTAGTCCGGGCGTTCCTCTCCGGGAATGTGTATATGAGCCCCCAGCCCCCCGCCAAAACACATTTCCGCCAATGCCGCCGCCAGTCCTCCCTCACTGATGTCGTGACATGACAGTACATGCCCGATCCGGATGGCCCCATGTACAGCGTCCAGGACTTTGGGCAGGATGGTGAGGTCGATCGACGGCAGGTTCACGCCTGTTTGGCCGGCCAGAGAGCAGTAAACAGAGCCGGCCATACGGTCAATGTCCCTTTCCCCCACCAGTACCAGGCAGTTGCCAGGGCCCTTAAAGTCTGCGGATACTGTCCGCCTGACATCGGGCAGGCGGCTGAAGGCGGATACGCAAAGCACCGGCGGTATTTTTATCACCGTGCCGTCCTTGCTCCGGTAAGTGCTGCTCAGGCTGTCCTTGCCCGATATAAAGGGCATGCCTGTAGCTTTTGCAAAATCTACACAGGCATCTACGGCCAGATCCAGGGCGCCCAGGGATTCCTCATCAGGGAAGGGCCAGATAAAGTTGTCGATGAGAACCATCTCCCCGGGGTTACCCCCCACTGCCACGGCATTGGCCACTGCCTCTGTGGCAGCCCACAAACTCCCCTGATAGGGATCAATAAGGTTGAGGGCGGGATTCATACCATGACTGATCACCAGAGACTCAGGCCTCCCGGCCAGGGGTGTCAGCACAACTGCGTCATTGGGCGCATCCTGCTCCACCCCGGTAAAGGGCGGCAGGCCGCTGGTACCCTGAACCCCATGGTCATACATGCGCACCACCGGTTCCTTGGAGCAGACGTCCAGGTGCTCCATTACCCGGCAGTACAAGTCTTCCCAGTTTACGGGCAGCGGCATCTCAGCCACCCCGGCAACGGTTGGGTTCCAGGCGGCGGTCATTTCCCGCTGGGGCAGCCCATCGTGAAGAAACTCCATATCCAGATCACAGACAGTTTGCTCCATAAATTTTACCGTCAGGTGGCGGTTATCAGTGAACCGGGCGATCACCGCCGCCTCAACATTCAGCTCCCGGCAAATTTCCAGCAGCCGGGGCAGGTTTTCCGGTGCCACGGCAACCACCATGCGCTCCTGGCTTTCAGACAGAAAAATTTCCCAGGGCGCCAGACCCGGGTACTTCAGGGGAACTTTATCCAACCAGACCTCGACCCCGGTTTCGGAGCCCATTTCCCCCAGGGCGGAGCCAAAGCCGCCTGCCCCGCAGTCGGTAACCGCACGTAACAGCCCTTCGTCCCGGGCTAAAAGCAGGGCGTCACTGACTCTTTTTTCTTCTATGGCATTACCGATTTGAACGGCACTGGAATTAATATCGACGGTCCGGTCAGTCATTTCACCGCTGGAAAAGGTGGCGCCATGGATGCCGTCCCTGCCGGTGCGGCCGCCCATAACCACCGCCAGGTCGCCTGGCCAGGGCTGGCCTTTGCGGCTCAAGGCTGCCGGCAGGAGCCCGTACGCCCCTACAATAACCGTTGGCTTGGCCCTGAAGTCCCGGTGAAAGTGAATCGAGCCGTTATTGGTGGGAACACCCATCCGGTTGCCGTAATCCCGTACCCCGGCCACCACCCGGCGCAGCAAATAATGGGGGTTTAGGCAGCCGGGGGGTATTTCCCCGGGGCTGATATCCGGCGGGGCAAAACAAAACATGTCTGTTGAAGCCACTACCTTGGCCCCCTTACCGGTGCCCATCACATCCCGGAACACACCGCCGCTTCCGGTCATGGCGCCTCCATAGGGCTCAATGGCCGACGGGGAGTTATGGGTTTCCACCTTGCCGCACACGGCATAGCCGTGATAAAACTCCATCACCCCGGAATTATCCACAAAGGCGGACAGCACCAGGGGGTGGTTTATATCTGCCGTAGCCCGCTGGAGCCTTTTCAGCAGTGGTGTTTTTGCTATTCCGCCGGCTATTATTCGGGCTTTAAAAGTTTTATGGCCGCAGTGTTCCGACCAGGTTTGGGCAATGGTTTCAATCTCACAGTCTGTTGGATTCCGGCCCTTGTTATTAAAGTAGGCCTGAATAACCCTCATTTCATCCAGGTTTAAAAACAGAGTGTCCTTGCTTAAATCCATTAACTCGCTGTCACTCATGTTACAGATTGGGATTTCCTTCGTTTCACCCGGCTCACCACTTATCAGCAAGGTTTGCGGCTTATCCCGCACTACCCGCTCCACAGTGGCGTTCACCAAAAGGCGCCGGGTGATTTGATCCAAATCCTCCCCGGTCAAAGACGCGCCCCAAAAACCATATTCCGTACTGGAATCTGCAGCCAGCAGGCCGCTGATACCCAAATCCGCCGCTGATTTCAGCAAGGAGGCAACCTCGGGATTCATGACCCCGGGCTTGCAGGCGACTTCCAGCAAGGCATCGGCATCACGGATAAGGGGGGAGTTAAGGCTGTAAACCTGGAAGACATCCTCGGCCAGAAGCCTTGCGGCCAGCAGTTCAGCCTCTGGAACACCAATACCCTCAAAGCGGTATACCTTTGCTGTGATAACCCTGTCCACAGAATGGATGCCCAGAGCGTGCCTGATCTCATAAAGCACTTCCTCTCCTCTGGGATCCCGCAGGCCGGGCTTATTGGCAACTCTTACTTCCTGTATAGCCATGGAAGTTATTACACCTCCTGGTTTATTTTCCAGACAAAAAGAAAAAAGTTCCCGACAAACGACGTCGAAAACCGAAACGTCCAGGGTACTATGTCATTGTAGTATATCTTACGTTAAAAAACAATCCTTTAACTACTCAGTAGTCAGTAGTAAGAAGGTTTTATTGGCTCCTCCATGGTGTTTGCGCTCCTTCCGGGCTTTGGATTATCGCTCAAGCACAATACTGCCGGCCCTTTGCTAAATTATCGTTCTTCCCGGTCATAGGGTACTCCCAGGGATTTGGGAGAGCCGATCCGGTTGACCAGATTCTTCCTGGTAACCAGAATCAGTACGGCAATAGTAAACAGATAGGGAAGCATTTTTAAGAAATAGGGGGAGATCATCACGTCCAGGGCCTGTAATCTAAACCCCAGGGCGTCGATGCCCCCGAAAATATAAGCGCCCCAAAGGGCCGACAAGGGGTTCCAGGTGGCGAAAATCACCAGCGCCACAGCAATCCAGCCGCGGCCGGCAGTCATGTTTTCCATCCAGGACGGCACATAGGCCAGGGACAGGTAGGCGCCGCCGATGCCGGCCAGCATACCGCCGGCGATGACATAAATATAGCGGGTAAGAAAAACATTGATCCCCATGGAGTCGGCGGTCGCCGGGTTTTCCCCCACCGCCCTCATATTCAGGCCGGCCCTGGTTTTAAAGATCAGTGCCCACAGGGCGGGAACCAGAAGAAAACTCAGGTAAACCAGCGGGTCATGCTGAAAAAACACCGGGCCGATAAAGGGCAGATCGGACAAGACGGGCAGGTTAACCGTTTGAAAGGGCTGTGGCAGCGGCACGCCAATCATTGCTTTGCCAAGGTAGCCGGAAAGCCCGATCCCAAACAAAGTCAGGGCCAGTCCGCTAACCACCTGATTGGCCTTCAAGCTGACACACAAAAAGGCGTGGATCATGGCCATACTTCCCCCGGCCACCATGGCCATTATAAGTCCAAGCCAGGGGTTGGCGGTTTTAACGCCGATAACAAAGCCACTGATTGCCCCCACCAGCATCATACCTTCAACACCAAGGTTCAACACACCGGAGCGCTCAGCCAGAATTTCCCCCAGGGCTGCAAAAAGGATGGGGGTGCCGGCGGTAACCGCTGTTGCCAGAATAGCAATCAATATGTCTGTGGTCATACTTTAGCCACCTCCGACCGTACGGGTACGCCACCTGACCCGGTACTTGAGGAGGATTTCCCCGCCCAGGACAAAGAACAGCAGTGAGCCCTGGAGCATAGCCACCATGGCGGCAGGCACCCCGCTGGTTTGCGCGATAAAACCCCCAACCTGCAGGCCGCCAAAAAGAAAGGCCACCAGGATAATGGCAAAGGGGTTAAGCTTGGCCAGCCAGGCAATAATGATGGCCGTGTACCCATAGCCGGCGCTGATGCCCGGCTGCATGCGGTGAATTACTCCGGAAACCTCGGCCATGCCTGCCAAACCGCAAATTGCCCCGCTGACAAACATCACCAGCATAATATTACGGGGTATATTTATGCCTGCATAGCGGGCGGCAGCGGGACTCTCACCAATGACCCGGATTTCATAACCCCACCTGCTGCGGTAAATTACTATATAGAAGATAACGGCGATAATAAGTCCAAATAACAGGCCGGCATGGATTCTGGTGTCCCCGAAGGCGGGCAGTATGGCGCCGGCGCCAAAGGGTGCGGACAAGGGAAAGTTATACCCCCCCGGGTCGCGCCAGGGACCGTACACCAGGTAATCCAGCGTTAGAATAGCCACGTAATTTAACATCAGGGTAGTGATGATTTCATTTACGCCCAAATAGGCCCTGGGAATGGACGGCAAAAAGGCCCAGAGGCCGCCGGCAAGGCCGCCGGCAGCAAACATGGCCGGCAGCAGTACCCAGGCCGGGGCCTGGGGAAAGGACAGGGCTACCCAGCCGGCGGCAATAGCCCCCATGAATAATTGACCTTCGCCACCGATATTCCACAATTGCATCCGGAAGGCCAGAGCCACACCAAGTCCTGCCAGCAACAGGGGAATGGCCCTGACGGCAGTTTCGGACAAACCATAGGTTGAGCCAAAGGCCCGGCTGAACATAATGTAGTAAACAGCCAGCGGGTCTTTGCCGGACAGGGCCAGCGCCACCCCCCCGGTTAGCAGGGCCAGGATAACTGATAAGACCGGCACAATGAACACAGCGCTCCGTGAGGGGGCAAGCCTTTTTTCAAAGCAGATGGGTAACCCGTGCTGTAAAAGAGATGTCATTGGGCTGTTCCTCCATATCATCAGTCCATTTGGACCCCATCATCAGCAGGCCAATTTCCTCCAGATCAGCGTGTTCGGCCGGCAGGAAGCCTGTTAGTCGTCCTTCGTAGAGTACACCGATGCGGTCGCTAAGCTTGAATATTTCGTCCAGGTCTTCAGAAATCAAGAGAATTGCGGCGCCCCGGGAGCGCTGCTCCAACAGCAGTTGGTGGACTGCCTGCATGGCGCCGATGTCCAGACCACGCACCGGATAAACTGCTACAATGAGCTTGGGGCAGGCCGAAATCTCCCGGGCCAGTAAAAGTTTTTGGAGATTGCCCCCGGAAAGAAATTTAACGGGCGCGTCCAGGCTGGTGAGTAAAACATTAAAACGGTCCACCAGTCTTTCAGCATCGGCCCTGGCCCGCTTCCAATCAATTAGCGGGCCCCTGGCCAGGGAAGGCTGCCGGTATTCCTTCAGGATCAGGTTGTCCACCGCCCCCAGGCCGGGAATCAGCCCCGTGCCCAGGCGGTCCTCGGGTATATGACTTACCCCGGCCGCAATTATTTCCCGGGGTGTGCGGTTGGTGATATCCCTGCCCTCAATGGTGATAGCGCCCCGGGTAACCGGTCTTAAGCCTGCGATAACCTCGGCCAGTTCCCGCTGGCCGTTCCCGGCCACGCCGGCCATACCCAGTATTTCACCGCCCCTGATATTGAGGGACACATCTTCCAATCCCGGCCGGCTCTGGTCGTTAAGGGCGCTAACGTTATATAAATCAAGAATTATATTACTGCTGTGGACCGGTTCCTTTTTATGCTGGACAACCACATCCCGGCCCACCATTAACCAGGCTAACTTTCTTTCAGAAAGCTCATCCCGCTCCAGGGTGGCCACGGCCCGGCCGGCCCTTAAAACTGTAACCCGGTCGGCAATTTCCATTACTTCCTGCAATTTGTGCGTGATTACGATTACCGAACGGCCCCCGCCGGTCATGCGGCGCAGATTATTGAACAGCTCGCCGGCCTCCCGGGGAGTTAAAACGGCCGTGGGCTCATCCAGGATTAATACCTCGGAACCCCGGTAAAGCATTTTTACTATTTCAACCCTTTGCTTTTCGCCCACTGATAATTGCCAGATTTTGGCCCGGGGATTAATTTGCAGCCCATACCGGGCGGACAGGCCTTCTATGCTGGCTTCCGATTTGGACCGGTTTAGAAAAAAGGCGGCGCGCTTATCTCCCAGCAGGATATTATCGGCCACGGTGAAGGTCTCAACCAGTTTGAAGTGCTGGTGAACCATACCAATGCCGGCGCCGATGGCATCCCGGGGGGAGCGGAAATCAACCCGCCGGCCTTTGAAAATTATCTCACCCTCATCCTGGCGGTAAAGGCCGGCCAAAATACTCATCAGGGTACTTTTGCCAGAGCCGTTTTCACCCAGCAGGGCATGAATCTCTCCGGTCCGCAAATCAAAATCGATGCCCGCATTGGCAACCACACCGGGAAAGCGCTTGGTTATAGCATTCATGTGCAACATTATTACAGCCACTATTCAGTAACCGCCCCTCAACAAACGGGTGCTGGCAGAAACCTGCCAGCATCCCGCCAGTTAGCCGAATTAGTTGGGGATAGTCCCTTCAACACCCTGCACAAACCACATCATTTCCAGCATTTCCCTATCAGTCATGGATTCTCCTTCAGCCACCACCAGCTCACCCTGCTGATTCATAATCGGGCCGTAAAAGACATCCCAGGAGCCGGAGAGGATTTTTCCCTTTTCCTCCTCAATTAGTTGCTTAACCTCATCAGTAACCATAGGTCCGTAAGGGGCCAGGTTAACAATATTCTCGGACATGGGTCCCCAGTACTCACTGGATTTCCAGGCGCCGTCCTGCACTGCCTTAACAGTGTCCACATAGTAGGGGCCCCAGTTCCATACCGCCGAGGTCATTACGGCGTTGGGGGCAAAGGCGCTCATGTCACTGTTGTAGCCAATGCCTAACTTACCACGCTCCTGGGCTGCCTGTTGCGGTCCGGGTGTGTCCTGGTGCTGGGCAATCACATCTGCGCCGTCATCCAGCAGAACCTTGGCCGCATCCTTCTCCTTGGCCGGGTCATACCAGGTGTTGGTCCAGACAACTTTAACTTTGGCCTCGGGATTAACCGAGCGAACACCAAGGGTAAAGGCGTTGATGCCACGGATTACTTCGGGAATGGGATGAGCAGCCACATAACCGATGAGGTTGCTCCCGGTGGCCTTGCCTGCGGCAATGCCTGTAAGGTAGCGGGCCTGGTACATCCGGCCAAAGTAGGTGCCCACATTTTCTGCTGTCTTATAGCCCGAGCAATGAAGAAAGACGACATCGGGATACTTTTCAGCGACTTTTAAAGTATAGTCCATAAAACCAAAGCTGGTAGAGAATATAACCTTGTTGCCCTCTTCCGCCAACCGGGTTAATACCTGTTCGGCAGTGGCATCTCCGGGTACAGATTCAATGTAGGTTGTTTCCACATTGCCCAGTTGTGACTCAAGATACTGGCGGCCCTGATCGTGGGCGTAGTTCCAGCCACCGTCACCAACAGGTCCCACATACATAAAGGCTACCTTCATTTTTTCTTCACCCTGCGGCTGGTTGTCGCCGCCACCGCCGCAACCTGCAGCCACCAGCGCAATGGACAGAATTATGGTAAGTAGAAAAAGCTTTTTACTCCTTAATAAGGACAACTTCCACACCTCCTCAGGATCAATGCAACTAATGTCATGTAAAATCGAAATTGTAAATCCTTATACATTACAGGGGTTGGGCATCCCCTCCTTAAAAAGCATCTCCGGCTTGGCCGGGTATAGCCGTTCAACACATACCTAAGTTAAGTTCCATGCTGTCGAAAAAAATCCTTCTGTAGAAAAAACAAAAATCTGCCCGACTGGATTAAATTGCCTGCTTAAGCCTTGCGTGTTATAATTTAGCCTGGAATAGGAGATTGAACGAGACTTCATTCAGAGGGGGATTCAACCCCCTCTGAATGTTAGCCGAGTCCATACTGGACTTAACCGCCCTTTGAAACCCGCCGCCTACAGAGGCGGGGGTCTTAGGGCGGATTAGTTCA
>JBFMEU010000068.1:0-15943 GCA_040753155.1 Bacillota bacterium | reverse complement strand
GACTTCATTCAGAGGGGGATTCAACCCCCTCTGAATGTTAGCCGAGTCCATACTGGACTTAACCGCCCTTTGAAACCCGCCGCCTACAGAGGCGGGGGTCTTAGGGCGGATTAGTTCAGTGATTAACGGGACCACATCTTATATTACTTCTTTAGAAACCGCTTTTCAACTAAAAATGCCGAATTCCGCAGCCCCTGTTATTCAAGATAAGATCAAAAAACGGCAGGTAGATACAAATGTCAAATATCGTAATAGTTTAGTTCAGTAGTTATGCAGTTTCAGGATAATAATCCCAAACCCATAACTTAGAGTCCAAATTTTTTGGCCACAATTTATCAATCAGACTTGCAAAGCGCTCGGTTGCCGTGTCAAAATAGACTTGGGTCTGTTGGTTGCAGCAGCGGATCCGACAACCGGCGTTGAAAAAGTACCCGATCACCTCGCACAGGGAGAGGGCTTGTTCAACGCCTTCTTTATTACACTCCCATGTGGCATAACAAAGAAGGGTATTCTTTGCATAAGAACCAGCGATCCATAGCAACCCACAGTCTGGCGTTATTAATTTTGACGAAACTCTGAAAGCATTAGTTTGGCTAAATCGATTTTAGTTTGCTTTTCATTCTCTTGACCGGTTTTAATCCAAAAGCGTCAGAGCATTGGATATTCCAAGCCGTTCTTTAGAACAGCCATGGTAGACACAAGATTCATGCGCCATACGTAGTAGCGTTTATCAGAACTGTCAAAGAGCCATCATAGACAGGAGGCTGGCAGAGAAAAAAATCTAATAAGCGAAGGTGATAATTATGCAATTCAAGAATATTGATGCCCTAAAAGTTAAGCTAGATAGTTTTAGACCTCTTTCTCCAGAGTTAATGGAAACAATAGAAGAAAAATTCAAAATCGATTGGACATATAATTCAAATGCCATAGAAGGGAATACCCTAACATTGCAGGAAACCGCCTTTTTTCTACAACACGGCTTAACATCTAAAGGCAAAACATTAAGGGAATATCTGGAGATACAAAACCATGCAGAGGCTATTGACTGGTTAAAGGAAATAATTAAATTGGATCGCCCTATTACCGAAGGATTTATAAAAGAGCTTCAGGCATTACTTTTGAAAGGGATAGATTATATCTGGGTGGGCCCTAAAGATAGTAGGGCAAAAAAGAAGATTGCGCCGGGAAAATATAAGACAAAACCCAATCATGTAATAACACTAGAGGGTAAAATACATAAGTATTGTGAACCCATAAAAGTTCCGGAAGAAATGGAGGGATTGGTAGACTTCATAAACACATCTGAAGCCCATCCTGTAGAAGTAGCAGCTCGTGCCCACTACCGCTTTGTGGCCATCCATCCCTTTGATGATGGCAATGGCAGAGTGGGGAGATTATTGATGAATCTGATCCTTATGAAACGTGGCTACTTACCGGTAATAATTAAAAACGAGTCGAGAGAGGATTACTACAGAGCTTTAATGAAGGCAGACGATGGAGATATTAAGGACTTTGTCATGCTGGTTGCCAAAGAAGAAGAGAATAGTTTGCAACTAGTAGTTAATGTACTAAACGAATACTTTGATGATGGCCAATAACAACCAAGTTGTTTAGCTGTCAATACCTATTTCAGTTCTGGATAAATTGTGGCCAAAAAATTTGGACTCTAAGTTATGGGTTTGGGATTATTATCCTGAAACTGCATAACTACTGTTATATAGTGTTTTATGTTTGTTTCAGAAAAGGCGGTTACAGTAACAGTCGTCAGAATTCTTTATAGCAGATGGGATTGGCTCAACTTACTTTAGATTTTCATGAAGATAAGGAAGGAAATTATTATTTTATCTCGAAACATTAACACTACAACGCAGTTTAAATATTAAAGGTCAATAAGTAAGCGGGTACCTGGGCAGTTATTTGCCCGAGGTGCGTCATAACTGCGGGGATTAGCCCGGGCTTTGGCGACGGGGTCTGGTTTGATCGTGTTGAATAAAGCTCTCAAGCCTAGACCTGTCGGTGCAGTCCCAGTTCTTGAACCTGCTGATGCAGATCAAGTGAGAATAATAGCCGGACTTCCTTTTAAGCAGATGTAGGCAGTGCTTTCTTGTCTTAATAATATTATTGGTGGTATAATGGAATCAAACCCAAACTATGTCATGAGGTAAGATTGATGTAAAGGTTGCTATATTACGAAAAAAGGCCGGAAGGAGGTTTAACAAATGAAATTAGCAGAGGCATTAACATTATAGTAATGAATTAACAATTACACTATGAAAGTGTAATATTGCGTAAAAAGACATATATGTATTATATCAAACTAACAGCCAAGAAGGCGTTCCCACGAAGGGGAGCTTTTTTGGCTGTTTTTGCTTTCCTTGTTTAAAATCTAACTGTTAGGAGTGGTAAAAAATTGATGTGAGCTTATAGAATTAGTTAGGTGACCAAACCATAACCTGAACTGCAGTAAAATCTATGCAAAAAGCTATTATGGTCAGTACGGTTGTCTGGAATTTTATGGAATGGAGTGAAAGATGAAAATGTTAAAAAAGAGTTCATTTGTAAGTATATTAATTGTCCTGGCAATTATAATTAGTGGTTGCGGTGGCGCAAGCAACAATGTTCAACCATCAGAAAAGGTCTTGAATATTTCCTGGGCTCAGGATGTTGGCAATCTTAATCCCCATTTATACAGTCCAAGTCAAATGTTTGCCCAGGATTTTGTCTATGAGTCGCTGGTGGAGTATGGGGAAGGCGGTGTCATTAAGCCCCACCTGGCCGAGAGTTGGACTATTTCTCCCGATGGCAAGGTGTATACCTTCAAGTTGCAACAAGGAGTTAAGTTTTCTGATGGCAGCGAGTTCAATGCAGCGATAGCCAAAAAGAATTTTGATGCGGTTTTGGCTAATCGGGACGGGCATAAATGGTTGGAACTCATCAATCAGATTGAAGGAGTTGAGGCAGTAGATGAAAACACTATTGAAATAACCTTCAAAAATCCATATTATCCAGCGCTGCAAGAATTAAGTCTGATTAGACCGCTGCGGTTCCTGGGGGAGGCCGGTTTCCCAGATGACGGGAAGACTTCTGAAAGCATCAAGGCGCCAATCGGTACCGGACCCTGGGCGTTGTCAGAGTATAAACAAAACGAATATGCCGTGTTTGTTAAGAATCAATACTATTGGGGCGCCAAGCCAAAGATTGATAAGGTTGTAGTGAAGATTATTCCTGATGAGGAGACAAGAGCAATTGCCTTTGAGAAACAGGAAATTGATTTAATCTTTGGCAGCGGACTAATTAGTTTAGATTCATTTAGACAGTTCAGAGATTCAGGTAAATACCAGACTATGATTTCCAACCCCTTGAACACCAATGCGCTGGCGTTGAATTCCAACAGAGGTTCCACCGGGGAACAGGCAGTAAGGATAGCATTACAGCATGGTGTCAATAAACAATCTTTGATTGACAATATTCTTTACGGTACCGAAGTTAAAGCAGATACGTTGTTTTCTCCGCAGTTCCCCTATTGTGACCTGGGATTGCAGCCATATGCATACGATGTGGAAAAAGCCAAAGATATCTTAGAGTCGGCAGGATGGGTGCTGAAGACCGGACAAGAATTCAGGGAGAAAAACGGCCAACTGTTGGAGCTTGAGCTATGTTTTGATAGCGCCGACAATGTTCAAAAGGCCTTTGCTGAAGCATTACAGGGAGAATACAAAAAGATTGGTGTCAAGTTAAAACTGGTTGGGGAAGAACGCCAATCCTATTTACAAAGACAGAAAGATGGAAACTTTCACTTGATTTTCGGTGACACCTGGGGCGCCCCCTATGACCCCCACTCTCTGGTATCCTCCATGCGGACCCCTTCCCACGCCGACTACCAGGCACAGGCTGGTTTGCCCATGAAAGCCGAGATTGATGAAAAAATAACAGAAGTGCTATTAAGTACGGATGAACAGGTAAGACAAGAGCTTTACAGGTATATTTTAGGCACATTGCACGAACAGGCAGTATATTTACCCCTCTCTTACGGGACAAATATTGCCGTTGCACACAAAAACATTACCGGAGTAAGCTTTGACCCTCAGAAAAATAGAATTCCACTGGTAAACGTTGATATTAAATAGCAGTTTTCGTGTGAGGAGAGGCCATGGGAAAGTACATTATTAACCGGATTATCAGTCTGATCCCTGTATTGTTGGGGATATCTCTCCTCACTTTTATTCTAATTCAACTTGTACCTGTGGACCCGGCCGAAGTGTATTTGCGTTTGTCGCAAATACCACCTACTGACGAGGCAGTAGCCATTACCAGGGCAGAGCTGGGTTTGGACAAGCCGTTGTATATACAGTATTTCGACTGGTTAAGGAAAGTAGTACAGCTGGATTTTGGCACGTCATTCGTCACCAAAAAGCCGGCGATGGAGGTGCTGTTGTACTACTTTCCCGCTACTTTAAAACTAACGGCGGTTTCATTAGTAATTGTATTATTAATCAGTATCCCTTTAGGTGTGTTTTCAGCCTTGTATAAGGATACTGTTTTTGACCAGGTATGCAGGCTATTTACATTCATTGGTGCGTCTATGCCCAGTTTTTGGCTGGGGTTTGTCTTGATTTACTTGTTATCTTTAAAATTAGACCTATTTCCTGTTTATGGCAGAGGGACACTGGCCCATCTTGTGCTGCCGGCCTTGACTCTGGCGTTAGGTTCGGCAGCCGTATACACCAGGCTTTTGAGAACCAGTATGTTGGAGAATTTGAAACAATATTTTGTGCTCTATGCCAGAGCTCGTGGCTTGAAAGAAAGATTGATTGTGGTCAGGCATATTTTGAAGAATGCTTTAATCCCTGTAGTAATTGCTTTCGGCATGACGCTTGGGCACATGCTGGCAGGCAGTGTCATTGTGGAAAACGTCTTTGCCTGGCCCGGGGTAGGCAGACATATAGTTTCGGCTATTTTTAACAGGGATTACCCGGTCATTCAAGCTTATGTCCTGTTCATGGCAGTAATATTTGTATTGTTAAATTTAATGGTAGATATTATTTGCGGCCTTCTAGATCCCAAAATTAGATTGGGATGGGATAAATAGATGAAATTGCAAGGAAAATTGAAGGGACTATTGCAAAATAAACTTACTATACTGAGTTTGACCATACTGGGACTAGTTTTCCTTGCAGGTGCTCTGGCGCCGGTATTAGCGCCAAATGATCCCACGCTGGTGAGTTTGGAAAGTAAATTTATGTCACCCGGCGCCCAGTTTCCCCTCGGTACGGATCATTTAGGCAGGTGCATTCTATCCAGACTCATGTATGGCGCTATGGTCTCTTTAGGCTCTGCGCTGATAGTGATGGTTATAACTATTGTGATCAGCGCAATCATAGGTACGCTGTCGGGATATGCAGGGGGTTGGGTTGATAGTTTGCTTATGCGGACGTGCGACGTTATCCTGGCCGTTCCCAATCTTGTGTTAACTCTAGTAATTGTAGGGATGTTGGGGCCCAGTCTGGTGAATGTCATCATTGCCATGGTAGCGGTGCAATGGGTGTGGTATGCCAGGATTATCAGGGGAATGGTGTTAAGTCTAAAGGAACGCAGCTTCATTCTGTCTGCCAGAGTCGCCGGAACACCACCCTGGCTAATCATCATCAGGCATATTTTTCCTAATATTATCCCTTATATAGTGGTGCTGGCCACCCTGGATTTGGGCATGGTAATTCTGCATATCTCCGGATTATCCTTTTTGGGATTGGGAGTGCAACCACCAACTCCTGAATGGGGGGCCATGCTCAATGATGCCAAACAGTTTTTAAGAAGTGACCCCATTTTGATCATGTATCCTGGAACGATGATTTTACTGGTGGTTATGTCATTTAACTTGTTGGGGGATGCCTTAAGGGATGTTATTGAGTACCATGAAAGTTGAGAAGCAGGTCATGAATGAACAATTAGTGTTAGATTTAAAAAATTTTCATGCTCAATTGCCCGTTAAACGTGGTGTGGTTAGGGCGGTGAACGGTATCAACCTGCAAATCATGCAGGGTAAAGTCCTGGGTTTGGTGGGTGAGAGTGGCTGTGGCAAGTCCATAACCTGCTTATCCCTGTTAGGCTTGACCAGGGACAATGGCTGGGTTTTAACCGGCGAGGCCCTCATGCAGGGGAAAAACTTGCTGGCCCTTAATGCTGAAGAAATCCGAAGACACAGGGGAAAAGATATCGCTATTATTATGCAAAACCCAATGGCGGCCTTTAACCCTTTGAACACTATAGGACAGCACTTTAAGGAGACAATCCGCAGTCATTTGCCGGTTTCAGAAAAAGAAAGCAGGGATTTGGCAGCCAAATACCTTGGATATGTAGGCCTTCCTCAACCTGATAAGCTAATGAGACAATATTCGTTCCAATTCAGTGGCGGAATGCTCCAAAGGGTTATGATTGCTATAGCCCTGGCCATGGAGCCCAAGGTGCTCATTGCAGATGAGCCTACTACTTCACTGGATGTGACAGTTCAGCGCCAGATCCTGGGTCAACTGGCACAGTTGAAGGAAAGGGTACGGACAGGAATGCTGCTCGTGTCTCATGACTTGGGAGTAATTGCCCAAATGGCTGATGAAGTGGCGGTGATGTACTGCGGATACATAGTGGAGCGTGCACCTGTGGAGCAGTTGTATAATTATCCTCTTCATCCTTATACCAGGGCTTTATTGGCCTCAAAGCCCCAAATGCAAAAAAAACCTTTGCAAGTCATTGGCGGACAAGCGTCGTCCCTGCTGAACCTTGCTGATGGTTGTCCATTTTTCGTACGGTGCAATGAAAAGGACCGGTGTTGTTCACATTATCAACCGCAACTAACCCCATATGATTACCAGCACTGGGTGGGGTGTGCTAAATATCCAGCGGAGCAAGGGATGTTGAAACATGGATTTGCTTAAGGTTGACCATGTTTCTAAAACATTTAGATCCGGACATTTTTTTAGTAAAGGCAGAGTTGTTGAAGCAGTTAAAGACATCTCCTTAGTTATTAACGAAGGTGTGTGCCTGGGGCTGGTTGGTGAAAGTGGATGTGGCAAGACCACCTTGGGTCATATTATCTTGGGTTTAGAGCCACCTGAGTCAGGTCAGGTAATATTTCAAGGCAAGGATTTTTACAAAGTATCACGCCAGGCAAGAAAGAATTTAAGAAAAGACCTCCAGGCGGTATTTCAGGACTATAATAGCGCGCTTAACCCAAAATATCCTGTGAAAGTAGCCATTAGTGAACCTCTAAGGAATTATTTAAGGCTTAGCCCCTCAGAGGAGATAAAAAGGATTGAAGAGTTATTAGAAATGGTAGGCTTGAACCCTGAAGACATGAATAAGTATCCTTTTCAGTTTAGTGGCGGTCAACTGCAAAGAATTAACATTGCCAGAGCGCTGGCTTTAAATCCAAAATTGATAGTTTTAGACGAAGCGGTCAGCAGTTTGGATGTTTCGATCCAGGCGCAGATTTTGAACCTGCTGGCTGATTTAAAAAGGGAATTGAATCTTTCGTATTTATTTATTTCTCATGACATAGAGGCTGTTTACTATTTATCTGATGCCATTGCTGTGATGTATCTGGGTGAAATAGTAGAATTTATTGAGGACATATCAGTTTTTGACCAACTTGCCCATCCTTATTCTAAAAAACTTTTATCTTCCGTACTGTGTCTCCATCCTCACTTCAGGACGGAGTTAAACGTAGAATTTGACGAGTTGCAAAGAAATTCTAACGCTAGAAATGGATGCAGTTGTTTTGATCGATGTAACATCAAAGATCAAGTTTGTTCCAAGGTTAAACCTGCTTTGAGTAACGTTTCCGAGGGTCACCTGGCAGCGTGTCACAAGATGAACTGGAAACTTCATAATGAGTAAGTTGTTGTCGCTGGTGATTTTTAAAGTGTTGTATCAGTCAAAAGATTAAACATGAGGTAAATATGATGTTGTTTTTCTTGAGAGTGTTCACCTTATTGCAGGGTTCTTATCATCATATCGCCGGTAAGATTGCCCTGGGAGTATTAATAACTGCTATCTATGTGGGGCAGGCTCTGGCTGTTGCCACCGGCCTTAAAATTGTGTTCTATCAGAAAAGCATGGAGGGTCTGGGGCTGATTTTATTAACTATCGGTCTACTGGTGCTGGTGCGGGGACTGCTCCATTGGTTGAGCGAGATTTATGGCATAAGTATTGCTTTTAAGGTGAAAAGCAGGCTCAGGGAGAGATTGTTTCAACACCTCTTAAACCTGGGGCCGGGCTATCAGGAAAGCTGCCGGAGCGGCAATATCCAGGCGCTGCTTACAGATGGGGTGGAATCCCTGGAGCCTTTGCTGACCGGTTACATCCCTCAGTTGATGGTAGCCTTTTTAGGCTCCGGGTTAATTGCATTATATATATTCAGCTTGGACCCGGTGGTAGGAATAATCGCCCTGGCTGGTATTATCATAACGGTGGTATTTCCCCAACTGATGAGTAAACCGGTTGGGAAAATAATGGTGGAATACTGGCAGTCATACGCCCGTCTTAATTCTCACTATATAGATGCCATGCAGGGCATGCCCACCCTGAAAATGTTCAATGCCGGCGGAAGGAAGGGTAAGGAACTGGCGGAAGATGCCTGGGGGCATTACCGCCACTCCATGCGGGGACTGGGTGTCGCCCTGCTGGATTCCGCCGTGGTTAAATGGGCTGCAGCTGCCGGCGCCGCCATGGCCGCAGGTGTAGGGGCACTCAGGGTAAGCACCGGAGATCTGTCCCTGGTGGGTTTGTTTATCATACTTTTTCTGTCTGTGGAATGCTTCAGGCCCCTTAATGATCTTGTCATGCAATGGCACCGCAGTTTTCTGGGCATTGCTGCAGTCAGGGGTATTTTTGATATTCTGGACACCAAGCCAACTATCCAAAATAATTTATCTGCTAATGGTAATGACAGCGTCGGACACTCCTTTTCCCGCCCCGAACTTGAGTTTGTAAATGTAACTTTTGCCTATGGCGAAGGCGGAAGGTCTGCGGTGAAAAATGTATCCCTGCGTGTTAACCCAGGGGAAACAGTCGCCCTGGTGGGGAAATCAGGTTCCGGCAAGTCTACCCTGGTAAACTTGCTATTACGCTTTTTCGACCCCCAGGAGGGAAAAGTTTTGTTAAACGGCAGGGACATTAAGGATTACCCCCTGTCCACGCTGCGCAGTCAAATTGCCGTTGTTTTTCAAGATACTTACCTTTTTTACGGCACCGTTGCCGATAATTTACGCCTGGCCAGGCCCACGGCAACCTGGGCGGAATTGGAAAGGGCAGCTGTCCTGGCCAATGCCCATGAGTTCATTATGGATCTTAAAGACGGTTACCAAACCCACATCGGCGAGCGTGGGGTGCACCTGTCCGGGGGGCAAAAACAAAGGCTGTCCATTGCCAGGGCGATTTTGAAAAACGCCCCGTTTCTGATTCTGGACGAGGCTACTTCCAACGTAGATGGCGCCAGTGAAAAATTAATTCAAGAGTCTTTGGAAAACTTGGTTCGTGACAGGACCACCATCATCATCGCCCACAGGCTATCCACCATCCAACGGGCAGACCGCATCATTGTCCTGGATGACCAGCGGGTAAAGGAAGCAGGCACCCATAGCGAACTGTTGAATTCCGGGGGTATTTATGCGCAACTGATAAGGTTGTAAAACAGCTGAAACGGGGTATTAAAGTGAGCAATTTCCTGGCTAGAATGAATCTTACAGGTTTACTGAGACTTTTGGCATACCTTCGCCCTTACTGGAAGGGTATGGGCATATCCGTGGGCAGCGGTACTTTGCACCATTTATTCGCTATTATCAGTACGGCCATGGCCGCCTATCTGGTCGGGCTGGCAGCCATGGGGGCGGAAAAGGAGCATATTTTGCCGCTCCTGCCGGGGGTGGCTCTGCTGGTGATCCTGCGAGTGATCATGTACTTTTCCGACATGTGGGTTGCCCATGAGGTTGCTTTTCGTATCCTGGTTGAATTAAGGGTCAAGATTTATCAGGCAGTGGAAAGGGTGTCCCCGGCTTATTTGCTTAACATGCGCTCCGGGGAATTGGCTTCTACTCTCATGTCCGACATCGAAGTGCTGGAATGGTTTTTTGCCCACACCGCCGGAACGATGCTGGTGGCCTTGCTGGTTTCCGTGATCACACTGATCATGCTGGGATTTATTCATATGTTACTGCCCCTGGTGGTGATTCCCTGGGTTATTCTGCTTTTCAGTGTGCCCTTCTGGCTTCGGGCACAGGCCGACCGGCAGGGCAAGGATACCCGGGTAAAGCTGGCGGAAATCAATTCTGAAGCAGTTGATGCGGTACAGGGGCTGAGGGAAATTGTTTCATTTAACTATGAAAGAGGTTTTTTGGATAGATTGAAACTTTATTCCGATCGTCTGGGCAACAGCCTGTATTTATACGGCAAAAGGCTGGGTTTTGAGGGTTGCTTGCTGAATACTTTTTCCTCCCTGGCTATGATCAGCGTGCTGGGGATGTCCGCATATCTAATCGTCAGTGACCGGATGGAGTTTAGCTGGCTTCCGGTGGCCGTGATAATATCCGCCAACATATTTGTACCGGTACTGGAGATATCGAATATGGCCAGAAACTTTGGTATCATCGTAGCGGCTTCGGACAGGGTGTCTTCAGTAATGGAGAGCAAAGATCTTGTACGGGATCAGGCGCGTAATATGCCTGAAGTTGCAATTATACCGGAAGTGCGTTTTGATAACGTGCACTTTCGTTACCGGGAGGAGCTGCCTGATGTGCTGAGCGGCGTCAGCTTTACCGCAGGAGAAGGGGAAACTGTGGCCCTGGTGGGCCACTCCGGAGTGGGCAAGACCACCTGCATAAACCTGCTGCAAAGATTCTGGGACATGGGAAAAGGACAAATAACCATTGGCGGGATTGATATAAGGGAAATGCCTCTGGATTACCTGCGCGGCATGATTACCATAGTGCCGCAGGATATTTACCTGTTTAATGCTTCCATCCTGGAAAACATACGTCTGGGCAGGCCGGAAGCTACCCGGGAAGAGGTGGAGGAGGCCGCCCGGGCAGCTTACATCCATGAATTCATCAGCGGTTTGCCGGAGGGTTATGACACGATAGCCGGTGAGCGGGGTGCAAAAATGTCCGGCGGGCAGAAGCAGAGGATAGCCATTGCCAGGGCGCTGCTTAAAAATTCTCCCATACTGATAATGGATGAGGCGTTGTCCAGTCTGGATACGGAAAATGAAAGGCTTTTGCAAGAGTCCATTAAAAACCTGCGCCGCGGGCGGACCACCTTGATCGTGGCTCACCGCCTGTCCACCTTCCGGGATGCGGATAAACTGGTGGTTTTAAACAGTGGAAGGGTGATGGAAACCGGTACCCATACCGAGTTGCTAAGGAAGGGGGGATATTACAGCAGCTTTATTTCCTCCCAGTATGCCATGTTAGCCTGAAGCTATGATTAGATAATCAATTCTAATATATCCACCGGTTTCAGCAATCAATTAACATGATGTCAAAATAAAAAGGAGAAGGAAATAATGGATCTACAGAACAGAATCGAAAACTATTGGCAAAACCGCTCAACCAGTTACAACAAAATAATTCAGGAGGAAATGAGCAGCCATACAAAGGATGCATGGACCGAACTGATTAATGAATACAGGCCGGCGGGTAAATCATTGCAGGTCCTCGATATTGGTACCGGCCCGGGCTTTTTTGTATTGCTTCTGTCCGGCATGGGTCACCGGGTTGCCGCAATCGACTGCTCAGATAACATGTTGGCGGTGGCCAGGGAGAATGTGCTGAGGGCTGGTTTTCAGGCCGAATTTTACAATATGGATTCTCATGAACTTATCTTTGTTGATGAAACTTTTGACCTGCTTATTTGCCGGAACTTGACCTGGACCCTACGGGAACCACAGCGGGCCTACCGGGAATGGCACAGGATTCTAAAGCCCGGGGGAAGACTTTTGATTTTTGATGCCAACTGGCACTTGCGTCTTTTTGACCCCGAGGTTGACAGGCAGCACCGGGAAGATCTGGAGCGGGCAAGGCAAATGGGTATTCCGGACCCCCACGCCAATATTGATAAAGAAGAAAGCGACGATATCTCCCGGAACCTGTATTTAAGCAACCGCTTGCGTCCGCAGTGGGATGTGGGGGCATTGATGGACTGTGGCTTTGGCAAGATATTTATTGAAGCAGATATTAGCGATAGGGTATGGGATGAAAGGTATAAAGTGATGTACAGGACAACACCCATGTTCATGGTAGCGGCGGAAAAAAAGATATAAACAATTATTAACCCACTATTAGCAATAGAGAAATTTCAAATTGCAATAAAATGGTAACATCTCCTGATGGAGGGTGTCGGGCTGTTCGGGTATGCCGAGGGCGCTACCTTTAATATTTTACATCAATTTTCCAAAGTTGGTCGGAGGCGGTTACCTGGCGGTTGATAGCCAGGCGCCTGGGATGCTTGATTTTGATCCGACGCTGGGGTGCTAATATATCTAATTCCTTGCATAACCTGTAAACCTTTTTGTGGTTAATCACCAGGTTATGCTGCCGCTTTAGGCAAATGGCCAGCTTACGGCAACCATATTCGCTTTCTTCACCGGCGGCTAGCTCCATTATTATCAACAGTCTGACCGGGCTGTGTCGGCCTGGTTTTTTGGTGGATCTACTGTTCAACTACAGCCTGGTCCTGATCCTCTCCACGGCCCTCTCGGTATTATCCCTGGTACCGAAGGCGGTTAACCTGAAATATCCCTCTCCGCTTGCTCCAAAACCGGCTCCGGGGGTCCCCACCACGTGGGCGTCCTTCATGAGTTTGTCGAAAAAGTCCCAGGATTTCATGCTGCCAGGAGTTTTAAGCCAGATGTAGGGGGCGTTCACCCCTCCGAACACCTTGAAACCGGCTTTTTCCAGGCCCTCCCTGATGATTCTGGCATTTTCCATGTAGTAATTGACCGTTTCCTTTACCTGTGCCTTGCCTTCATCGGAGAAAACGGCGGCGGCTCCCGCCTGCACGGGGTAGGAAACCCCGTTGAACTTGGTGGTCTGTCTTCTCAGCCACAGGGGGTTCAGGCTGTGGGCCCGGCCGGACGCGTCATAAACCTTAACCTCCTTGGGCACGATGGTGTAGGCGCACCTGGTGCCGGTAAAGCCGGCGGTCTTGGAAAAGCTCCTGAACTCCACCGCCACCTCGCGGGCGCCCTCAACCTCGAAAATACTCCGGGGAACCCCTTCCTCTTGGATGTAAGCCTCATAGGCGGCGTCAAACAATATGACCGACCTGTTTTCGTGAGCGTAATCCACCCATTTCTTCAGTTCTTCTTTGGAAAGGGTCATCCCGGTGGGGTTGTTGGGGAAGCACAGGTAGATCATGTCCACTCTGATCCGGGGGAGGGGCGGCTTCATGCCGTTTTCCTCGGTGCATGGGAGGTAGACGATTTTGTCAAACTGCCCTTTGGTGTTTATGGGGCCGGTACGCCCGGCCATGACATTGCTGTCGACGTAAACCGGGTAGACCGGATCGGTTACCGCCAGTATGTTATCGGGGCCGAAAAGCTCCTGGAAGTTGGCCGTATCGGTCTTGGCGCCGTCGCTGATAAAAACTTCGTCAACCGTCAGTTCCACTCCCCTCGGCCTGAAATCGTTTTCGATTATTTTCTCAATAAGGAAATCGTATCCCTGTTCCGGACCATAACCCCTGAAGGTTGCCTGGCGGCCCATTTCCTCCACGGCTTTTTTCATTGCCACCATTACGGCGGCAGGGAGAGGCCGGGTCACGTCCCCGATACCCAGTCTGATCATGTCGGCATCAGGGTTGTCCTTTTTAAACTGGTTGATCTTACGGGCTATTTCTGAAAAAAGATAACTCCCGGGCAGCTTAAGGTAGTTTTCATTCACAAACGCCATATACTATTTCAATCCCCTTCTTTATAAAATTGCTATGACATCATAATTATATTTTATCCAGCGGAGATTTTTCAACTCTATCGCGCAAAAACCGGATAAATATAAACCTTAAAGACCCAGCCCATTGTTATCTATACCGTTTTACCTGTAAAAAAACGCCCCAATGGCGCTGCACAATATTTCCATGCTTGGAATATTATCTAATACACCACCTTAAGATAGGGTGAGAGGTTTACATGTCCCACAAAAAGGAACCTGAACTGACTGGACGTTCGTTTTACCGGGAGAGCCGCAATACGACGCAGCCCGAGAGGAATTCAACACCTTTTTCAACAGGTTTCCGTTGGTCATCGTCTTCGCCCAGGAAACGCAGGACATAATCAACGATAAGGGTGAGATAATTGTTCATAGGAAAAAAACCAAAAATGAAAGAAGACACTATGGGAGGACTTACCGATGTTCCCGGCATCCTGGTGGGAAACGCTGAGGACAAAAGCGGCCGTACCGGATGCACGGTGATTCTCTGCCCGGGTGGGGCAGTTCCCGGCGTAGACGCAAGCGGAGGCAGCCCCGGCACCATGAATACCGATATCATCCGCCCCGGCACATCAGAGTATCCTGTGTATGGCGTCCTCCTCACAGGCGGCAGTTTCTTCGGGCTGCCGGCGGCGGGCGGGGTGATGCGCTGGATCGTTGAGCAAGGGATCGCCGAGGTGCCTCTCGTACCTGCGGCGGTCATCTACGACCTCCCTTTCGCCAAGGGCTCACCTCCGCCTGATGCGGCTCTGGCCTACGCCGCCTGCCGGGCTGCCAATGCGGGTCCCGTGGCCGAAGGAAATGTGGGCGCCGGGGCGGGAGCAACGGTAGGGAAAATCTACGGGAGGCCGATGAAGGGCGGACTGGGCACTGCCTCCTTGCGCATTCCCGGCGGTCCCGTGGTGGCGGCCCTGGCGGTGGTCAATGCCCTCGGAGACATATGGGATCGGGGGCGTATCGTAGTGGGAGCGCTGCGTCCTGATGGGAACTTCGTCAATCAGACCCGGGCGATGCTGGACGGTGTGCCGTCACCGCTGTACTTCCAGAGCACCACTATCGCCGTTGTGGCTACCACAGAGCGTCTGACCAAGGCGGAGGCCAACCGGGTGGCAAAACTCGCCGACGATGGAATGGCCCGGGCCATCTCCCCCAATCACACTCAGTGGGACGGTGACACGGTCTTCTGCCTCGCCCTGGGTTCACACACCAGTAATATGTCGAGAGACGCCGTCGTTACTATTGTGGGCACAGCCGCCGCGGTGGTACTGGAGAAGGCCATTATACGGGGGGCGCTGGCGGCACAATCGGGGAGACCTGGTAAAAATTAGCCCCCTTATCTCGCCTCAAACTGTAACTATTTTTCGGCATATTTGTCTCTCAGCTGCGACCTTATTTATCCACGATGATCGGTGATTCGGCAGGGCCACGCAGTGCAGAAAGTCGGGGGTGGTCAGGATAACACCGGCTTCCCTTAAAATAGACTGCCTCTGTTCGCGCGGCGTATCACCGTCGCATACCGAGACAGCCGGCACCCGGACCGGCGATGCTTTCCGGGAAGCGCCCGAAGACAGGATCCCGGGAAGGAATTTCTCTTATGGCTACGATTCCTTGCGAATCCAACAGTTGGTACATGCACTTCAATACAACATTATGGGCTAGCAGGTATATTTCATTTCAACAAAACGGAGTCTATTTCTTTCAAGACATACGCACTGATATTTATCTTCTGGGGCAATTGAACCCTTTAAGAACCGTCCCCACTTGCTTGCAAGTTAGGGGACAGGCCCCGTTGGACTTAATGAAGCAGAGGTTTCAGTTCCTCTATGGTCTTTACGTCCAGCAAGGCTTCTCCTAACCGTTCAATTCTTTCCGCCCCCATAGCCTTTATCTTCTCTTCCACATCGGCAGGCACCTCTCCAAAAAGCTTCTTCAACTGCCGTAGGACCAACTGGGTCTGGCCCTCCGCACGG
>JBFMEU010000067.1:0-15951 GCA_040753155.1 Bacillota bacterium | reverse complement strand
TCTTGAACGAGACTTCATTCAGAGGGGGATTCAACCCCCTCTGAATGTTAGCCGAGTCCATACTGGACTTAACCGCCCTTTGAAACCCGCCGCCTACAGAGGCGGGGGTCTTAGGGCGGATTAGTTCAGTGATAAAAGCCCGCGAAGAGCAGGGAAGCAGCTTAACTGTTACTCAATCCATCTAAAGGAAGTTCTGGCAGGAGATTATTGTAATTATGGCGAAATGCTGGCTGACATATGCTTTCATAACCTGAACCGGATCTTGTTACAGAGTTGGAGGTAAAAAATGAATACCTTACGCTTATTACACCTGGCCGACGTTCACCTGGACACGCCATTTTACGGCAAAAACGGGCTGTGGCGCAGCCGCTTGCGGGATGCCGTACGGGCTGCTTTCACCCGGGGCATCGATGTGGCCATTGAGCGCCGCGCCCACGCCGTTCTAGTGGCCGGTGACCTTTTTGATAACGAACTCCTTACCTTCGCCACAGAACAGTTCTTGCTGGAACAGGTGGGAAGGCTGCGGGAGGCGGGGGTTTACTTTTTCTACGCCACCGGGAATCATGACCCGGGGCGCAGTAACTACCGTGCTCATAAGCTGGCCTGGCCGGACAATGTACACATTTTTCGCCAAGGCCAGCCGGAAGAAGTACCCATCAAAGATGCCTCCGGGGAGGTGGCGGGCTGGATTACCGGCGCCGGTCACAGCACCCACCGGGAGGACCGCAACCTGGCGGCTGAATTTGGCCGGGCCAGGAAGGAACTTCCCCACATAGCTCTTTTGCATACCCAGGTGGTGTCCGCCCGGGGGGCGGAGAATCACGGGCGCTATGCCCCGTCTGCGCCGGAAGACCTGGCGGCGGGGGGCTTCGACTACTGGGCCTTGGGCCATATCCACCTCAGGCAGCAGGTGGCAGCGGGGGTCCCGGCCTGGTACGCGGGCAATATACAGGGGCGCAATCCCCGGGAAACCGGCCTCCGGGGCGGCCTCTGGGTGGAGGCGCAAAAGGGGTTTCCGGTGGAGCCCGAGTTCGTGCCCCTGGGCCGGCTGGTGTGGCAGACAGTGAATGCGGTGTGCTCACCGGAGATCGCCAACCTGGCCGAGCTGCTGCAAGACCTGGCGGGCCAGATGAAGGCCGCCCTGAAGCCAAACCCTGCTCCCGGGGGGCTGGAACCCGGGTATTTAGTGCGCCTGGTATTAAACGGGCGTTCACCGCTGGCGGATCTTCTGCGGGATCCGGACGAACTGGCGACCCTGGCGGGTGATTTGGAACAGGCTGCGGGGATACCGTGGGTGGAGGTGCGCCCTGGTTCGCTAACCCGCCCGCTGGACCTGGCTGCAATGCGCCAGGGACCCGGCGTGCTGGCTACAGCGCTGGAGTTAATTGGCGAGGCGCAAAAAAATGAAGCTACTCTTGGCACCCTGACCCCGGAGAGGCTGGCTTATAATGGGCCGCCGGAAGCGCAGGCCGCGTATTTACAGGAACTTTTAGCGGGCCTGGACGGGGAACTGGCAGAGCGTTTGATGCCGGAGGAAGAAGAATGAGAATAAAGGCTTTACATATCAAACGCTACGGGGCAATCCGGGATTGGGGCCCGGTTGATTTTTCCCCGGGGGTATGCGTGGTGCACGGACCTAACGAGACGGGAAAGTCCACCATGTTCGACCTTCTAACCAGCATGTTGTACGGATTCTCACCGGCTAAGGCAGCTAAACACCCGTACACTTCCTGGGAGGATGACCATCCTTTAGACTTTGAGGCGGCGCTGGTGCTGCAGGACGACCGGGTGGTGCAGGTTAACCGGCGTCTTTTAAACACACCCCGGGGAACTCTGGTGCGCGGGGAGGCGGCAGAGAACATCGCCAACCGGCCCCTGCCTTTTGTACAGCACGTGAACCGCAACCTGTACCAGGCATTGTATGCCCTGACCGCCTACGACTTCCATAATTTGCACGAGAGCCACCAGACAGAGATTCAGGACCGCCTCTTGGGGGAACTGACCACCACCCGTTTCCGGCCGGTATCCAGGGTGCTTCAGGAACTGGAACGGGAAGCCAACAAACTTTGGCGCACGGACCGGCGCCGGACGCGATATTCAGATTTACAGGAAGAACTGCGCCTTGTGAAAGGGAAATGCAAAGAGGCGGTAAAGAGAGAGGCGGAGCTACAGCAACATCTGACTGAGCTGGGAAACCTACAGGCTAAACGTGATACACTGGAGCGTGAGCGAGCCAGGTATAAGGCCCTGGTGCGCCAGGCCGAGGCCCTGGCTCCAGTGGCCGGCGCCCTCCAACAACTGGCAGAGTGGCGGCGGGATATCGGGGATACAAAGCGCCTGGCCGCGCTGCCGGTGGATATCGCCGGCGAGCTGAAGCGGCGGCAGGAAAAAGCAGGGACCAGGGAAACCGAACTGGCCGGTATCCGGGATCAGCTGCAAGGGGAGCAGGAGGCGATTACCGCTTTTGGTGACGGGGAGCAAAGGGTGCTTGACCGGGGGGATGATATTAGGGAATGGGTGCGGCGCGCCGAAGCCCATGACCAGGAGCGGCAGAGCATGGGCCGTGAGGAGGATGAAATCCGGCTGCGCCGTGAACGCCTGAGTGAGCTGGCCGAAGAAGTCCTGGCGGAGCCCTGGTCGGAGGCCTTGACCGGATCGTTGGTAACTATTGCGCCGGCTGAACTAAAGACCTGTATTACAAATTGCGCGGAGAAACAGGAAACCCTGCGGCAATGCCGGGATGCCCGCCGGCACAAAGAACACAACGCGCCCCGGGCATTGCATCCGGCGCCTGGCTGGATCGGCTATATTTTTGGCGCGGCGGGCCTTTTATTGGGCGTCTTCGGATGGCTGGGGGCCAATTTGCTCCTGCAGGCGGGCGCAGTGACGGCCCTGGTGGTTGCGGCGGGAGTCCTGATCCTGGGCCGGGTGATGGGACACACTTCACGGCAGCTCAGGGAACAACACACCGCTGAACTAAGCCGGCTCCAGGAGGAGGAAAAGGCGGCAACCAGGGCATTGGACAAGTCCCGCCAACGGTTGGCAACCCTGTTGAAACCCCTGCCCCTAGCTGCCGGGTTACTGGAGCAACCGCAAATGCCCCTGTATGAATCCGTGATCAAGCTGCGCCATGAAGTAATAGAGCTTAACCGGCTGGCTGGGCGGCTAAAGGATAGACAAAGGAAGTGGCAGGCAGAACGCAGCCGCTTGAAGGATCTGGCGGATGACCTGGGCGAGTTCATGGGTGATTGGGCCGGGCCGGTGGTAGACAGGCTGGCGGCAAGGTTGGCTGAAGCCGGGCAGGCCGGAACAGCACACGATTTGGCTGTGGCTGGATTGACCGCTCTCGTAGCAAAGGAGCAAAACACCCGGGAGGAATTAGAAAAACTGCAGAAGGAACAGGCGCAGCTGGAACAGGAGATGCTGGAGGTGGCCGGTTTAACCGGCGGTATTACCGGGGACGACAGCAGCACAGTGCTGAAAAAGGCTGCAGCCCGGGTATCTGAGATGCAGCATACACTGAGTCTATTAAACCACCATGAAACCGAACTGCAAAGGCAGTACGTTAACCTGGCGGCCCTCCAGGAGGAAATTCGGGGGCTGGAAAATGATGCCGATTTGGCCTGGGTTCTGGACCGTACTGAGGTGGAGTTGGCCAAAGAAAGGTTGGAAGAACTGGAGGAGCAGCACCGGGAGCTGGTAGAACTAATTGTTAAACTGGATAGCGATATAAAAGGCTATCTTCAGGGACCCTCCCCCGGGGAGCTGTATGGACAGGTGACTGCCCTGGAGGAAGAGCTGGAAGCTTTGGCCCGGGAACGGGACCGGCTTATGCTGATGCGAATGGTGCTGCAGCGGGCGGACCGGGAATTTCGTGAACGGCACCAGCCGGACGTATTGCGCCGGGCAAGCGCTTATCTGGAAAAGATCACCGGCGGGCGTTACAACCGGCTGATGATGTTAACCACTGAAGACAGCGGTGACACACTGGTGGTGCAGCGGCATGACCGGGCTGAACCGGTGACGGTGGAACATCCCCTCAGCCGGGGCACCCTGGACCAGATCTTTTTGGCCTTCCGGTTGGCGGTTATCGACCATCTGGACGCGGAACACGAGACCCTGCCAATTTTTCTGGACGAAGGGCTGGTGAACTGGGACGATGCGCGCCTGGAAAACGGATTGCAGTTATTCCAGGATATATCCGCAGCCAGACAGGTGTTTCTGTTCACCTGCCGGCACGGACTGGCGGATTTGGTAACCACACGTCTAGGAGCACCGGTAATTGTGATGCCTGAAACCGTTAGCAATTAATCAGACCTAAAATACGTGTTCTGTAAAGTAAAAAAGCTGTATACCAGTAACAAATCATCTGGCATACAGCTTTTCATTCAACATTTCTATTTTTTGGCAGGCTCCCATTTGCACCGTACTGGTGATATAATAGCTTCCTCTTTTTTTAATTCTTTAAACGCTTTATCAATCTCCTTACGGTCTAATCCCAGTATTTTTTCAATCTCTCCAGCACTAACCGGTTTCCCTGCCTCGGTCATGGCCTTTAAAACTTGTTCCTTAGTGCTCAAAGCAAATCGTCTCCTTTGAATATATTATTTGTGTCAACAATTATAATCTAACCCTACAGCAATGACAATAGCATGAAGACAAACTGCCTGTCGCAAAGGGGAACCAGCAGCCCGAACAATTTCTGTGCCGTCTCCACCCTTAATGGTGGGGAAACCGGGGTGTTCTGCCGTTCCTTCCAGCCACTCAATGGTTTTCAATATAGACCTCTCTTACAACCTTTGACGGGGTGCACACTTTAAATGAAAGTGTTTTGCATTGAATACTAAGGAAATGCTTATCCAGGCTTACCAGATAGTCAATTTCCGAACTCATGGCTGCGGCTAAGATGACAGAATCTTTCTCGTTAATAATTTTGCCGGCGACCTTTATATTTTTTTCCGTCAGTTCGACAAGTATAAAAGGCATGACTTTGAAAAGCCGATAAAAGTGAGTAACATAGTTGGGTAATTTCTTTTCTATGTTTCTTATTACCTCCATAACTACCTTTTCGGATATTACCGGTATAATAAGGCCCATCTCGGAAAGACCCAATAAAACCGATGATGCGCCGTTGGGAGAAGCGAGGCCCGCAATGATAACGCTGCTGTCAAAAAAAACCCTATTCTTCTTGCTGATATTCATGGCTTCCCTCTCTTAACTCCGCTAACAATTCATTAAGGCTGATTCCCTGCTCCTTCATACCCGCGCTTACTTCCATAGCAAGCTCTTTAACGTTTAGTTTATCTGGTGAGATTATTATCACCTTCCCAATTTGGTAAACATCCAATACCGCGTCCTCACCAATACCTACTTTTTCTCTGTACTCAAAGGGTATTGTGAATTGTCCCTTGCTTCTTAGACGAACTTTTTTAGGACGGTAGCCCGCTTTTGTGTAATTGACTTTGCTTTCCATGTTAAACACCTCCGGATGGTATATGGCATGTGGTAGTAGGAGTATTATTATTTAACTTTATTATTTTCCTACTATCTTATTCTATACCATCCTTGTTGGTTTTGCAACCCGAAATGCCCCTTGGCACCCTGTACCCGATGCAGGCTGCCCAACTACCCAGCAGGGCACCCTTGAACAAGACTTCATTCAGAGGGGGATTCAAACCCCTCTGAATGTTAGCCGAGTCCATACTGGACTTAACCGCCCTTTGAAACCCGCCGCCTACAGAGGCGGGGGTCTTAGGGAGGATTAGTTCAGTGATAAAACCGGCTAGCATTATAACAACAGTAATACCATCCCCTCCCCTTAGAGCTTACCACAATTTAATCAAACATGTTGCCTACAAAATTAACATTGGAAACTCTGGCAGCTCTGCAGCATCAACATGACATATATTCATTACCTGGACGGCAAACTTTTTAAAGGGCTCCGCTCCCACAGGCTGGATGCCGTGGGCAAGAATAGAGTAATTACGGACATGAAGAATCTTATCCACTTCCTCTCGTTGCCCATTGAATACATTACCCATGGGATCCCCTAAAACATGCAGCAGCCTAAAGGAAGCAGTCAGGGGCAGCTGCAGAATATCACCCCTGCTGTATTTTTTGATATATTCTGCTCTTATTGCTTCCGGCACTTTGTTAGCCGGAACGCTTGATGTATCTATGCCGTGTGCGGAGTTTAGTTTCCACTGGGCAGACATTTCCAGTACCCTGTACAGTCTGGCAATGGCATCATCATAGCGCCCTTCCCTAAAACGTCGGTGGGCGTTTCCCAGCATATCCAGCACATGCCAGCGGGACAAGTCCTTGTAGCCCCTGGTGTCTCGGGAGAATTCATTCAGATATTGCAGGTTGAACTCGAGCCCCGCTAAAAAATCTCCTGCTTTTACATTGCGAGTAAGACGGGCAAACACAGTAAGCAGTTCTCTTGCTTCAGCCAGTAATTCCCGCGCCTCTTTGTGCTTGAACCTGTCCCATTCAAAATATCCCTCAACGACTAGCTTGAGGCCCTCAAAAAGATCCTTTTCCGGCGATTCTTCCCGGCAGTGGTCAAGCACCCCGCTGATTATTTCCCGGCCGGCAGCAAACTGATAACGGTTGAAAAACAGGCACAGGTTCTTGCGTTGCTCCACAAAATATAAGTCCCACGGGTTGTTACAGGGGATAATCTTTTCAGTGCCTTCTTTTACAATCCCCAGGCTGTTTTTGTCACGCTCATTACCGCCCACATAAACAAAGCTGCACCCTTCCGCCAGGGTAACGGAAAAAAGAGCTGCCGACATGGGCTTGGTTCCGCCGGTGAAGTCCACCAATACTTCTCCGTTGTTGTAACCAGCTTCGCGCACCCGTTCTATGCACTCCAGACTTCTCCTATAGCATTCCAGGATATTCTGGTGATCTCTTACTAACACCTTACAGTCCCGGATAGAAAACCCCAACCCGTTTTTTATTTCCCCAACCTTATCCACACTTTGCTCCGAGGCAAAGAAACATACAAAATCGGGACGGTTTTCCTTGATGGTGAAAACGATTGGCTCTGGTGAACCGCCAACAGAAATGATCATGGCTTTACCAGTCAACTGACAAAACCTCCTCAGAATTTTTAGCATTTGTTCCATGTTGCTAATATTCACCATATTTCGCAATAATACCTTTGGATAATATGTCGATTGCTGTCGAGTACCAGGAAAATATTGATCCTCTCATTTTTGAAATTACTTCTCGCCGGACTCACTGGCCACGCTTATGACACCTCCGCCAGCCTCAGTTCAACTCACCCCCACCGGCAACCGGACCCGCCCGGTCGAAGGCATGCCCTGCTTGAGACAGCCAGATCTTGACATATTACCATAGGTCTTTTTTGTTTCTTTATGTCATATGATGACCTAGCATTCAATCATATAACGAAGAGACGCCCTGAATAACATGCCCTATTCGCTTTAACCATGCGCCAGCAGGAGTTTTGCCGGATGGCTCCGGCCCGGGCGTTTTGACCGGCATAAAAGCGGGGCGTTATAATATATTTAGTTGTAAGACTGTCCACCCAAAATATTAGGAGGTATCATAAAATGTTAGGCCAAGCAGTTGATTCCGGTGAGTGCGACCGATGTATCGAGGAATTTGACTATACCATTTGCCAGCTGAGCCAACCGGAAATCAGAATTAGGGACCTGGCCCAAATCTATGCCAGGGCGTACCAAAATTACCCCGAATATGCCGATACCGGCGGCCGGGACATTCAAGGCTACCTGGAGGACCTGTGGGAGAAATGCCCGGACGGCTTTCTGGTGGCAGAGAACAAAGGGGAAATATTAGGATTTATTGTGGTGGATAAGTGTTACAGAATTCATAAGGGCAAGCCGGTGGGAGAAATTCAGGAGATCGTGGTGGACGGCAGACACCAGGGACGTAAAATCGGGCCCCGGCTGCTGGACGCCGGAATCAGGCGCCTGGAAAGCAGCGGCCTGCAGAAAATAGGGCTGTGGGTGGGCAAACATAACAAACCGGCCCAGGCACTATATGACAAGTACGGCTTCAGAAGCATTTATACCGTTCACCAGTGGGTTAGAATGGAACGCCGGGGCAAATTGCCCAGGGGCATTACCGCCAGCCTGGACAGGTATAAACCCAAGCAGCACAATCTGGCAGCCAGCTGACCGGGACAGGCGCACTGCACCCCGGGCCCGGGGTTGACGGCACTTGGTCCATAACACTGAGAAACAATACCCCCTTAATGCGTGCCTCTACCGGGTTTACTGAATACTTGCATTGTTCTTTTACCTGGACCCCAAAATAGCCAGGCATTCCTCAAGCAGCATGGGCGGGTGTCTGTTAACGGACACCCGCTTTGTGTCAGATTGAATATTAGTTCTGCTTCAAGTCCTTAGCTCACCAGCTCTGGTCAATAGCCCGGCAAAAACCCGGGCCGCCTTTACTACTTCCGGCAGGTCTATGTACTCCTCCCCGGTGTGGGCCACCGCCAGGCTGCCCGGGCCGAATATTACCGGCTTGATTCCTGCGGCATGCAGGTTTTCGCCATCGGTCCAACTGGGCATCCCCCCCGCCCGGGGCTCTTCCCCCAGGGCCTCCCAGATGCAGGATCCGGCCAGGGCCACAACCGGCTCATGCCCCCCGATCTCGTAGGACCCCGACACATCCAGCCACCTGCTGTCAACCCAGTCCCGGCCGCCCACCAGACTCTCGACGGCCTGCTGCACTGCCGCCGTAGTCTGTCCGGGCAAAACCCTGCAGTCCAGGATCAGCTCGCACCAATGGGGAACGGCCATTTCCCGGCTGCCCCCAGAGATCATCTGCACGTTGTAACCACCCTGGCCAATGAGGTTATGGCTCCGTCTGAAAACCGGCAGCCGCCCCAGCTCGTGGAGCAGGCCCATAGCCCTTAGCACTGCGTTCTGCCCGGACTCCAAAGTACTGCCGTGGGCGGAACGGCCGTGGATCTGCGCTTTCATGACCACTGACCCGGCCTGGGCCGTGCACAACTTTAAGTCCGTGGGCTCAATAACCACCGCCGCATGCCCGCCCAGTTTGGCCAACTCCTCGGAACCCTTGCCCTCCCGCTCCTCGTCAACGGTAAAAGCCAGGGTAACCGGCGGCATCTCCCCGGCCTTCAAGTTGCCCCAGGTGATTAACTCTGCCAGTGCTGTCAGCAGCGCGGCCATGCCACCCTTTACATCGGCCGCTCCCCGGCCGTAAAAGCGCTGGCCCACAATCTCCCGGCGGCAGGCCCGGCCGTTGATCATCTCGGGCACTGTGTCCATATGGGCGGTTATGATCAGGACCGGCTCCGGTAACGGGTTTACCAGCAGGTTGTGACGGTCACCATCCACTTGCTGACGCCAGGTGGCCAGACCAAGGCCGGCGCACCTTTGTTCCAGGTAGGCCAGCATTGCCCCCTCATCGCCGCTGACGCTGCTTATGGCCAGCAGGCGCTGCAACTCCTCCCCGGCGCCAGCAGCCATTCTTCTTGCATCTCCAGGCAATCTAACCACCCTAACCTTTCATATCTGGTCCAAAATACCATCCATTACTATTCAGGTATTCAGAATTCAGGAGTCAGAATAACTGTATATCTCATGCTTCGGAAACGCCATGAATAAACGATAAACCGCAAGTACAAACAGGTGCGCCCTCTGCCATACATTCTGACTTCTGACTCCTGGGTAGTTGCCGTCATACTTTATTATTCGGGATACTCTGCCTTTATATTATCATAAGTTGGTAAAACTTGCGTCAAAACCCCAAATCGGACAAGGTATCCCCGGAGGTACTGGAGTTGCTGAAGCAAGCAAACTTGATCATCTCCAAGGGGCAGGCCAACTTCGAGTCCCTGGAGCATGAAGAACTGGCTAAAGGCCGTATTTTCTTCCTGCTAAAAATCAAATGCGAGTGCGTGGGTAAAGTAGCCGGCGCAAATTTCGGTGACATTGTATTTTTCACCAGGTAAAGGTAAAGATTATTTCTAACACCACAGTGTAATTTAAGAGTAAGCGAAGCCGCAGAGACAGTTCAAGCATCCCCGGAGCGCAGCGAAGGGCTGGAGGGAAGACGTTGAACGAGACTTCATTCAGAGGGGGGTTCAACCCCCTCTGAATGTTAGCCGAGTCCAGTGATAAAACCGTCCCCGTGCGTAGCGGGCATAGCAAAATAATCACTATTACGCTGTAGTGTTAATTAACATAATTGACCGCGTTTTGGCAGCGGACTAAAAATTAGTGAAGGGGAATGAATAATATGGGCATGTTTTGTAACCAGTGTGAGCAAACTGCCAAAGGATTTGCCTGTACAGTTGCGGGAGTTTGCGGCAAGACACCCGATGTGGCAGCTCTGCAGGATCTTTTACTCCACGCCGTAAAGGGGTTGTCTTTATTTGCCGCCGAGGGGCGCAAGCATGGCGTTACCGACCCGGAGATTAACAGATTCACCGTACGAGCAATTTTTCCCACCCTGACCAATGTTGGTTTCGACCCCGGGCGCTTTGAAGGGTTAATCAGGCGCTGCGTTGATCTCAAGAATCAATTGAAGGAAAAGGTACAAGCGGCGGGAGGCAAGGCGGACTTTGCCGACCCGGCGGCAACCTTCAGGCCCGCTGCCGACCTGGCGGGGATGATCAAACAGGGAGAGGACATGGGCCTGATCATCGACCGGGAGGCCCAAGAGGATATCCAATCCCTGCAGACCATTCTGGTTTATGGAATTAAAGGTGTTGCGGCTTATGCCGACCACGCCCGCACTTTGGGCCAGGAAGATGAGCAGGTGTATGCCTTCATCCACGAAGGTCTGGCCAGCCTGACCAACAAGGGGCTGCAAATGGATGACTGGCTGAAACTGGTGCTGCGCTGCGGGGAGATTAACCTGCGCACCCTGGAACTCCTGGACAAGGCCAACACGGACACCTTTGGCCACCCCACCCCCACCGAGGTACCCCTGGGGCATAAAAAAGGTAAGTGCATCCTGGTTTCCGGCCATGACCTGAAAGACCTGTCCGACCTCCTGGAGCAGACCGAGGGCAAGGACATCAACATCTACACCCACGGTGAAATGCTGCCGGCCCACGGCTATCCGGGGCTAAATAAGCACAAGCACCTGTACGGCCACTTCGGTACGGCTTGGCAAAACCAGAAAAAAGAATTTCCTACTTTCCCCGGGGCCATCCTGATGACCACCAACTGCCTCCAGGAGCCTCAGGAAGTGTATAAAAACAACATTTTCAGCACCGGCCTGGTGGGCTGGCCGGGGATCAGGCACGTGGAAAACGGTGAATTTGGCCCGGTCATTGAAAAGGCCCTGGAGATGGAGGGCTTCCCCTCGGACGAGGTCAAGGACACGGTAATGGTTGGCTTCGGGCGCAGTGCCCTGTTTGGAGTGTCGGACAAAATAATTGATGCGGTTAAGCGAGGCGCCATCAAGCACTTCTTCCTGGTGGCGGGATGTGACGGGGCCAAGCCGGGCCGGAACTACTTCACCGAGTTTGTGCAAAAGGCGCCCCAAAATGCCGTGGTCCTGACCCTGGCCTGCGGAAAATTCCGCTTCTTTGACCTGAAGCTGGGAGACATTGAGGGTATTCCCCGGCTGATCGACATCGGACAGTGCAACGACACTTATTCGGCGATCCAAATTGCCCTGGCCCTGGCCAAAGCCTTTGACTGTGAGGTGAATGATCTGCCCCTGCACATGGTGCTCTCCTGGTACGAGCAAAAGGCTGTGGCCATTCTGCTGACATTGCTGCATCTGGGTATTAAAGACATTCACCTGGGACCCAGCCTGCCGGCCTTTATCTCGCCCAATATCCTGAATGTTCTGGTGGAGAACTTCAACATCAAACCCATCAGCACCCCCGACCAGGATCTGGCAGCCATACTTAATCACTGAACTAATCCGCCCTAAGACCCCCGCCTCTGTAGGCGGTATCTATCCGGAGCAGGGGTTTGTGCATGTGGACGCAAGGGGGTACCGGGCACGGTGGGAAGGGTAGCAAGAAAGCTTGTATAAGAGTTTGAAAAAATCCAGGTGAAAGTTATGACGTGAGTTTGGCAGGTTGAGAAGAAAATAAAGCAGGAGGTTTTAATGGATCCCGGCACTGTTCCGGGTTTTTCTTTTTTCTAGAAAAAATTTTTTAATTTTTCTACGGTCAGACTGTTGTCAAACCAAAAGGCTAAAATTATTCAAACAGCAATTTTAATTAAAATTAGCTGCCAGCAGGATATTGGAACATCCTGGCGAAAAATCCAATTAAGCTAGGCTTATGAAAAAGGATTACAGAAGAAACCCTCGTACTAGCTGAACTAAGCTTAAGCAATGCGGTAGCGCAAAGCTCTGCAGGGATTAATTACAGAAATTAACGAGTGGCAGCTTTCTTTTAAACCCCGTCAACTATAAAGTTTATTTCGGGGAGGGATAATAAGTGCTTTTAGCCAGTTACGATGAGGGGATGTTATTTAACAATGTAAAAATAGCGACGGAATACTTAAATTACTATGAGCCTGAAGATTTAACTTTAAAGACGAGCGAGATAGAGTTATTTACTGATGGTACTGTAGGCTTAGGAAAAAACCTAACCTACATGACGCCCGCTGCCTGGCGGCAGTTACTAAGGCTGGCGGGGAGGGATGCTAAGCTAGCAGACATTGATGACTCGGAACTGGCTACCTTAATTAAAGACATTAATGAATGGTTTCGTAATAACAACAAGGAACTGTTGTTTAGGATGAACAGCGGTGTAGTTACAGCTGCACTAACTGAAGTCTATTGTCCCGTTTCAAATCTTGATATATTAAAAGCATTGGCGGAGGTAGGGGTTGAAAAATGCCGCATACACCTCCGGAACGGTTGGCTGTGGGCATCCGTAATTAATGAGAAAGTTGCTTTTACCCCGAAGGTTGGGGATATCATACATGGGGGTTGGGACCTCAATCACAATGACAGGGGACAGGGTGCCCTGCACATAGCACATTTCCTCTTTAGGCTGGTATGCTTAAATGGAGCGGTTGTAACAGAAAAAGGTACTAGTGTCTTTATGCATCGGGCTTCTGAAAAGGAATTATTAACTAGCGCGATAAAGGATAGTGTGAGTACACTCACTCAATACACGCAACTAATAGCTAGCGCGCTCGAAGAAATGATTAAGGTCGAGCTTGGTGTTAAGCGGACGCTAAAACTGCTAAACGTGGCAAAAAGGCTGCTTGGCAAGAAAATATTTGATGAATTCCAAGAAAACGTCACCAGTAAAACAAGTTGTTATGCTGCATATAACTACATAACACAATTGGCTCAAAATTATGCCATGGACAATAGACGTGAACTGGAAGTACTGGGTGGAAATCTGGTAGCAGAATTTATGAGGCGATGAGGTTTAATCGAACAAAGGTTTCCCAAACCCAATTTTATGGAATAATATACCATGAGACCAGTTCTACAAATATTTCCCGTGATAAGAAAAATACCCCCGTTCATTGTGGTGCTCCTTTCTCCCCACCGGGTGAGGTTTAATCTCCGGTAATACTACCATTCCTATACCTGGTAAAGCGCCAGCAGCTTGAGGGCCGCTTCGCTCATTTCTTCCCTGAGCCGTTCCGGTTCCAGTACTTCTACCATATCACTCCACTGTACAATCCATGTTTTCATTTCTGCAATACCACATACTTCAAAAGACATGATTAATGAGCCATCGTCGAGCTCATTTTCGATTAATTGCGAGGGGTGATAGACCAGATTTTTAACCCGGTGGACAACCTCCGGTCTGAATTTCAGTCTGACTTTGCTGACCTCTCCGTCATTGATCACGCCCCAACTCCGGGACATATAGTCTTTTAAGGAGAAATCCGGAGGGTAGTCAAAACGCTCTGATGAATAGGGGATGATATCGGTAATTTGGTCCACCCGGAAGACGCGGATTGCTTCCCGGGTAAGGCAGCGGGCGACCAGGTACCAGTTGTGCCGCTTACAAACTAAGCCAAAGGGCTCCACTATTCTCTCCGAGTCTTGTCTGCTGTAAGCAACGAAATACCAGAGCTTAATCCGGTAGCATCCCTGGATGGCCTGTACCAGTTTGGCAAAAATTTCACCCACTTTGGCCGGGTTGGCCAGATGCTCTTCTACGACATAAATCCTTTCTTGCAACTGCTCAACAGGCAGGCTCTGAGGCGAGTATTTATATTTGAAAAGCGTTCCAACCAATGCATCCTTTATTTCATTGATATAGCCGGCCAGGGCGGAGCCCTTCTGCTGCAGCAGACTTAAGAATATGATCATCGCTTTTTCCGGGCTGATGGACGGCAGGTAGCCGGCGTCCAGGCGGTACAAACCCTCTTTCCTGGAGGTGTTTTTTTCCGGCCTGACGATAGGAACCCTCAAGTCATTTTCAATATGCTCCAGGTAGCGAAGAATGGTTCTCGAGCTGACTTCGCAAACCTCCGCCATCTCCCTGCAAGAAACGCCCCCGTATGGGCTCTTCTTGTTCATGAGGTCCATTAATTTGGCTATTCTTAATGCCTTTGTGGTGTCCAGGTCAGAACCGGCCAATTTGTATCCCTCTTCATGTAACGGCTGTGGTCTAAGAGCAGACGAAAACAGTTACATTTTTGCTGTAAAGGGAAATACGGCCAAAGTCTTACATTTTCCTCTTTTTGACTACGATTATTTGCAAAAAACCTGCCTCTCCAATTCTTTTACCCAGCCTGACCAGTGTTCTTCCGGGTCCTTGCGGCTTTCCACTGCGGTATTGAACATGTCCACTGCTGCATCGATCATGTCCAGGTGGTGCAGGACGGCAGCTTCAATAAACTTTGGCCTTTTGGGTGACTGCCACTCGTACTGCCCGTGATGGCTGACAAGCATGTGAGTAAGCTTAAGCCTGAGGTCCTCAGGAAATTCATGCAGACGGTCAGCGTACCGGTCCAAAAGCCGCACGCCCAGGACTATATGCCCAAGTAGGCGGCCTTCGTCGGTAAAGTCAATATCAGTGCCTAGGCTGTATTCCCCCACTTTTCCTATGTCGTGCAGCAGCGCGCCGGCATGATAGAGGCAAGGATCTTGGCCCGGCCCCGCTGCTTTTTAACGGCGGCATACAGCTTGTTCAGGGTGAGCTTCTGTCCATGGTATTCATATTTGATCGTAGGCACCGGCTTGAGCATACAGATGATGTGAAGCTGTTGTTCCAACACCTTCCTGATCACGCCGGGAAAGGAGAACCAACTGTCAAACAGGAGGTAGCTGGTCGGAATCATGGATGCCTTGGCTTGTTTCAGCAGATCCAGCAACACTTCGGTACTCTTGCGGATGGCTTCTTTCCGTCTCTGATAGCCGTTTGTCCGTTTGTCCATAGCATTCATGCCTTGTAGTCGGTTCGATTCCTTCTCGGAACTGAGCAGGGAGAAAGCCAGAGGCAGAAAGGTGTTGCCATCCGGCCAGCCCAAGGTCAGCATCCGAAAGCCTCGGACGTATTTGTGTTCAACATGATCGTAGACCCTTCTACTGCCTTGCTTCGGGAGCGGCTGAAAAGGGAGTCATCAATGATGAAGACATTGACTCGCTTCTCGTCGGTGAGCGGTACGATGCGGTTTTGAATGATCTGCGAACTGAGCAGCAGCAAGAACTTACGCCAGTTATAGTAGCAGTTGTTCAGAAACCGGTAGACAGCATCCTTTTGAAATAGAGTGTTGCCGGCATCGGTGTCCAGATACCGCCACAGGTTTTTGCCCATAAAGACCAGCATCACGAGAAACTGTAGCAAATCTTTGCAAGGAAAGCCCTTCTGTTTGAAAAAGTTCGACTGCTTTAGTGTTTGGCCGATCTTGTTAGCAATCATTTTAATATAGACTAAAGCAATCAAATTAAAATAGACTACGACAGTCCGTCAGTCAGTCCATAAACAGAAAAGCCAGCTCCCCCGAAGAAAGGTAACTGGCTAAATACACACTA
>JBFMEU010000066.1:0-15960 GCA_040753155.1 Bacillota bacterium | reverse complement strand
TTATAAGGAGTTTTTTAATGAAATACCATGATATTTATGGAAATTAGCCGAATTTGGGCAAATTTAATTAAATTTAAGTGAATTTAAGACTTGCAGTTTTGATGATTGGTTTGTGCAACGCTACTGATTCCAGGCGGTAACCTCTGATTAATTGAATTATATCGCCGCCGTAGTTTTCCAGTAGCAGTTTGCTGATGGGATCAAAATCGCTCACTGTCATTTCCCCGTTTTTATCAATTCTATCATTCCGCCTGTTAATTGAAAAGTCTTACACGGAAGGTATCTTCAGCCATTTGAATTTTATTTTAACCAGCCACTGTGCCGCATCATGCAAAGTGCACTGCTCTTTTGGGGCCACAAAATGAAGATTACCCAGGTATAGCATCCAGGCTTCGATATCGTCTTTGGGCCTGTGCTTAAGTTTCTTTATTTTCTCCAGTTCCAGGAAGTGGATCTCCAAATCTTCGCTCAATAGTTCTTCGGTGTTGTCCTCCCGGATTTGGAGAACGTGTATCCGGGTTGCAGGGAAGAGAGTGAGCAGGGAAATTCAGGACTAACTACACTCCGGGGAAGGAATCAAGGCTGGACCGCGTTCGTCCGTATGGCAAGGAGAATTGTTTTTCATAAGATTGGCCAAGTCACTAACGTTCATTTTAGTAGTGGCAGCCTGTCGGTTTTCTTGCTGGATGGCCCGGAAAACCTCACTGCGGTATACATCTATGTTTCGAGGTGCTTCCACGCCAATTTTAACAGTTTCTCCGGAGATATCCAGGATAAAGATTTTAATGTTATCCCCAATATAGATGGATTCGTTCTTTTTTCTTGCCAGTACCAGCAAAACCTATCCCTCCGTTCCCTGAAGCATATTTTTCAGTGGTTCCTTTAAATTCAGGGACTGGTTATTCAATACCACTTGCATCCCTTTCTGGTTCTTAGTATTAATTATTACCGGAGCTTGCAGGTTAACGGTAGCCTCATTGAGGCCGTTACTGGCATTAACAATATTAATAACAGCTACATCAGCCAGGTCTGTTATTTCCAGTGTTTCCTGAACAGCATCAGAAATTTCAAATTCGTACTCCTTAGTTATTTCAAAGGGGTTTATTGTAAGAAAGGCAACCACTTCTTCGTCATTAGATTGCAAGTAAAAAAAAGGGTACTCCTCAAAGGGTCTTGAAATAGTGAAATGTTTTAGATCTTCAAACCCGGGCAAACCCCTTTCAAAGAAAATTTTTTTTCCACTAAATTCAATTTGTTTCACAATTACCCACCCTTAATAAAAAATTTTTTATCTCTTCTTAATTTACCATATTACCGCTTAAGATTAATATTAATTTGCCGAAATAAAAGTATAGATTCTCTTACTGAGGGGTGGGATTATTATGTCCAGCTTTCGCATAGGCGGGTTAGCCTCGGGAATGGATATAAGTCAAATGGTTACTGACCTAATGAAGGCCCAGCGAATGAGGGTTGACCAGGTCAAACAAAACAAGCAGGTTGCCGAATGGCAACGTGAATACTATCGGGAAATTAATAATTCCTTGCGGGCATTAAGGGATAATACCTTTAACATGAAGCTCCAGGGGACTTTTCTTAGCCGTAAGGCATCCTCCGGCAACGAAGCTGTAGTTAAGGTATCGGCCTCGGGGATAGCTACAGAAGGAATATATCAAATCAATGTTTCCCAACTGGCTGAAGGAGCGCACTTAACCAGTCAAGGTCTTAGTCCTCTTGTTGATTCCGGAGGGAACACATTGACAATCAGACAGCAGTTGGGGATAAGTGGCGCACAGCCAGCTGATCTTTCCTTCACCTTAAACGATAAAACCATTAATATAAATATTGACACTGACAACATTGAAAACCTTGCGGCAAAAATAAATGAGCAGAAGGCTGGGGTTCAGGCCAGCTATGACCGTACCCTGAACAGGTTGTTTTTAATGACCACTTCAACCGGGGCAGAGGCCAGAATTAATTTGGACGACTTAAGTTCCGACCCTGCTGTTACAAGCAATTCCGAGGAGTTGTTTGTAACGCTGGGCTGGGCCGTTAATACTGAGCCTGCTTCAGATATAAGGTTTACTGAACTAAGGGGCAAAAACGCCAGGTTTACCCTGAACGGCACAGTATTGGAACAAAGCGTCAACAGGTTTACCATAGCCGGGGTTACCTATGAATTAACGGGCAACTCACCGGATGCCTTAACAAATACATCCATATCTGTTTTCAAGGATACTGATGCTGTATTTAACTCCATTAAGGTTTTTATTGAACTGCATAACTCCACTATTGATAAAGTGAATACAAAGCTAAAAGAGGAACGCTTTAAAGATTACCCACCCCTCACAGATAAACAGAGGGAGAGCCTTAGCGAGGATCAGCAGAAGAAATGGGAAGAAAAGGCCCGCAGCGGGTTGCTTAAAGGAGATCCTCTGCTGGCATCCATTGTTGATAAAATGCGGCTATCTATGTCCTCGGTGGTTTCAGGTGCGAATTCGAAATTTGACACCCTGGCGGATATAGGAATCAAAACAGGCGCTGATTACACCGAGAGAGGCAAACTCTATATCGACGAAGGAAAATTGAAGGAGGCCATTAATAGTAATTTATCCGAAGTTATTGAACTGTTTACCAAGTCATCGCAAAATAATCAAGAAAAGGGGATTGCCGTAAGGCTTTACGATGATCTGGTAAACGGGTTGAAATTCTTGTTTGATAAAGCAGGGACCGCTTCTAGTTTCAGTGCGGTGGATAATAGCTTCATGGGTAAAAAAATTAAAGGTTTGGATAATGAGATAATCAAGTGGGAAGATAAGTTAAAGCAGATAGAGGATCGTTACTGGAAGCAGTTTACTGCCATGGAGAAAGCCTTGGATAAAATGAACCAGCAGAGCGTTTGGTTGGCCCAGCAGTTTGCAAAGTAACAATTTTTTAAAGCCCTGCGCTAAAATGTCAAGCACCATTTTCATAGATTAGTTTTTTTGGCCTTTCAAAAAGGTCTCCATACTAATATGTCATATAATAATTTCCTTAAAAATAAGAAATCCCCCCTGGCTTGGGGGGATAATTTGCGTCTTTATACTTCTTTATCTACGAGTGCTCCTGAAGTGTTGTGATTGAGTCTTTGGATTTGCTCGGGAGTCATTTCCATTGTTTCGCCACTCTGGGTGTGGGTGACCAGTACGGTTTTGTTTGCTTCGGTTAAATCAAAGTGCAGGGGCTGGTTGAATTTTTGGGCCGTTGAGTTCAGCTGTTCCACTGCTTTGTGCAGCGCCCTTTCATCCACCTTCCGGGCTGTTCCTGCCGGGTCGGCAGTTTTGGGTGCAGTGGCGCTGTCCCTGGCCGGATCCAGTTGGCGCAGATTAATGTTGCCTTCCATTAATAGTGACTGGAGGCCGCCATCGGCTATTTTCATATCCTATCCCTCCTTAACGCAAGAATTGGAGCAGGCTGGTTTGCAGGATTTGGGCGCCGGCACCCAGGGCTGCCTGGTAGGTAAGCGTTTGCTGGGCGAAGTCGATGCTCACCTTTTCCATATGCACACTGCCCAGGTCCAGTTCAATTTGCTTAAGTCTAATTTCGTGGTCCAGGATTTGGTCCTTCACCGACTCAAAGTGCCGGGTACGGGCACCTACTTTTACCCGTTCCTGCAACAGGAAGTCAACTTCTTTCTGAACCCTGCCCAGGGCGTCGTTTACTTCACCCGGGTTTCCATTGTACAGCGCGTTTCTTAGCTGAAACAGGGTTCCGAAAACGCCGTAGTATTCGTTATTTGCATCTCTCCTCAGCTCAAAAGGGGGGTTGTCAGGGTTAATGGGCGGCGTCGCGCTGTCAGCCCACCCGAATGTACCCTGTTCCGGGCTTGGTGTTACCGTGAAGTCTGAAACCCCCGGGCCTGCCACCTGGTAGGGGGTGTCAAAGGCAATTTCCCTTTCGATCAGGGCAAAATCCCCGCTGTATGTGATGGTGTTGTCAACCCGGTTGAATGGAGGCAGATTATTACGCTTACCGGCAAAGATGTATTTCCCGCCCAGGTCGGTATTGGCCAAATTCACCATGTTGTCAATCATCTTGTCCACTTGCTCGCCGATATGCGCCATGTCCTCCTTGGTCAGGGTGCCGTTGGCCCCCTGCACCGCCAGCTCGTGGGCGTCATGCAGTAAATCCCCGGCAGTGCCCAGGGCGGTGTCGGCGGCGTAGAGGTAGGCCAGGCCGTCGTCAATGTTGCGCACATACTGGTTGTTGGATTCCAGGGCTCCCTGGATGCTGAGCAGGCGGCTAATCACCAGGGGGTCGTCGCTGGGGCGCAGCACCCGCCTGCCGGTGGACATTTCCTGCTGGGTCCGGGCCAGCTTTTGCATGTTGACCTGGATGTTGTACGCCAGGCTGTTGCCGATCATTTTATTGGTTACGCGCATCTTATTTCACCTGCCTAAAAAAGACGGTTTATGATTACGTCCAGCATGTCATCCAGGGCTGCCATCATCCGGGCCGAGGCCTGGAAGCCGTACTGAAATTGAACCATTCGCGACAGTTCCTCGTCCAGGGAGACGCCTGCGGCGGATTCCCGCAAAGACTCCACCTGCTCCCGGATGGCCAACTGGTTGGTTAGCTGGTCTAGAGCGGTTTTGGAATTGGCGCCCACCTCGGAGACCAGGCCCTGGTAGTATCCTTCCATTGTGCCATTATTTAGGTTTACTATAGGAACGCTGCGTAATTGAGCCACCGCCAGGGCCTTGTTACCATCAATATTGGCGGTGGTAGCAATTATATTTCCTGCTACCTCAATGGTACTCGCGGAATCGCCAGTAAAAAAGTCATTCCCACTATTAGGCGGTTTTGGGTTGTGAGTTGCGTTAACTCCTTCAATTAGTTCTTTGGCTAGCAGGTTTAATGAATTAATAAATCCATTAACTTCAGTTATTGACTTTTGCAGCCCTGCCAGATAACCTGTGCCGCTTGGTGGTACTGGTGGTAAAGTTCCAAACACAAATGTGAAGTTATAATTAGAATCCATTGTCGCAGATAAAGTTTGCTGGTTGTTGTTATCATCAAGCAGATAGCTATCAAACATCTTGATTGATATCATATTCTGAGCAGCAGATTGAACTTGTATATCCAGTTCACCATGCAAGGAGAGTTTATCTAATAAAACATCACGGCGATCCATAAGGTCGTTGGGCTGGTTGCCCAGGGCCTTAATACGCTCAATAGCTGTGTTGAGTTCCTGAATTTCCTTTACTATCCCGTTAATTTGCCCGATTTGGTCATGTACACGGCCTTTGATAATATTACCAACGGCGTCTGCTTCGGCGATGCTTTCCCTTACATGGTCCAGCTGGCTATAGGTCTGCCGGAACAGTGACGCCAGCTCCAGGCCTGACTCCCGTACCGCCGCCTTTACGCCGGCGTCCTGGGGATTGTTGTTCAGTTCGTGCCAGTCATTGAAGAAGTTCAGCATTACACTCTGAATGCCCCGGCCCAGGGGCTCGGGGAAGATCAGTTCCGCTTGCTGGGCCACGTCCGCCTTTGCTTTCCAAAAACCCTCGTTGGCGGCGTTGTCCCGGTACTGGGCGTCCAAGTACTCGTTCCTGATCCTTCTTACCTGGTCCACTGATACGCCGGAGCCAAGTTGGCCCGGGGTAAGCACCCGGTGCAGGGCCGGGGCGGTGTAAGGAGTGGAGGCGGTGTGCACCGCCTCCTGACGGGAGTAGCCCGGGGTGTTGGCGTTGGCGATGTTGTGCCCCGTGGTTTCCATGGAGCGCCGGTGGACCTGCAGGCCCCGGCGGGCTGATTCAATGCCGAAAAAGGTGCTGATCATAGTGGAACCACCCCTAAATAGTCTTGTTCACCAGGGTGTTGGCCCTGGCGCCGGTCAATGTGCCGTTTCCGCCATAAGTTTCCTCCGGGGGCAGCAGGGTCTTAATCATGTAGTGATTAAGCCTTAACGCGTTTTTTACCATTAGCTGATTAACGCTGTTCAAGTCTTTGAAAAGGTCGGTCTTGCAGCGCAGGAGCCGGCGGCGGTCTTTCAGTTCATCCCGCAAATACTCCGGGGCAACAGTCAAAAGGGCCTGCAGGGTACTGTCTTTGGGCAGGCCCAGGTTAGCTTCCGCTTCCCGCTGAACAGCCAGGCGATCTTTCTCGATGCCCGTCAGCTGCCGGGCCAGTTCACTAATGGCGGTCACAGCGCTGTTTAGTTCCATAATATTGTTAGCCCGCAAGGCGTCCTGCTGCCGCCCGCCGGCTTGCAGCAGGCGCTCCATTAATTCATCCTGCTGCTTCATTAAGTCCAGCAGGCGGCGGAATAACTCCTCTATTGTATGGACCATGTTATCCCTTCTTATCCAGTAAGATTTCGTTAATCAGGCCGTCCACGATTTTTTCCGTGGCCGGCTGGTAGGCGCCAGCCTGCACCTTTTTCTTAATCTTTGCCACCAGTTCCTCCCTGATGGCCGGTTCCCTTTGCAGGGCGTCCATGTAGGTCCTGATTTCCCTGGCCTCTTTGGAGATTTCCACCCGGTCCCCCTGACCCGGGCCGGTATTGCCTTTCTCACCGGCCTTGTTCACGCCTTTTTTGGCCTGAGCCGCATAAGTTTCAATTGCTTTGACGCCGTTGCCGGTTATTTTCACAGGGCATACCTTCTTTACAATTTCTTATTCTATTTATCGGCAGCTCCATAAAAATATTTAGACCTGGCGGATAATTTCTTCGGCAATTTTTTGCAGGGGCAGCACAATGTCCGCCGCACCGGCGTCAATGGCCGCCTTGGGCATCCCGAATACAACGCAGGTACTTTGGTCCTCGGCGATAGTGCGGCCCCGGACAGCCTTTATTTCAGACATGCCGGCGGCACCGTCCCGGCCCATACCGGTTAAGAGCACCCCCAAGACCCGGTTGCCGTAAACTGCGGCGGCCGAGATCATTACCCCGTCCACCGAAGGTCGAAAGCTGCCGGGGGGAAGGGGCGATGCGCCTGGCAGCAACTGGATCACGGCACCGCTGCCGGAGCGGCGGAAAACCAGATCGGAGCCGGCGGGGGCCACCAGGGCCTGACCGGGCTGAACCTGATCGCCGTTGGCGGCATGTTTAACGGCAAGCGCCGAGTTGCGGTTCAGATGCTCGGCCATGGGTCCGCTGAAGCCCACCGGGATATGCTGCACCACCACCACTCCGGCCCGCAAATTCTTGGGCAGCGCCGGTAACAGTTTGTGCAGGGCGGAGGGCCCCCCGGTGGAGGAGCCGATAACTACCAGGTCGGCCCGCTGTCCGGCAGCCGGGACTGGGGCAGCCCCGGTCTGGGGCGGCCGGGGCCGTAATACCGGCCCGGGTAACCTGGTCACCGAGGCCCGGGCGGCCACCCGCAGCTTACTTACCAGCTCAGCCATCATTACCCCGGTTTCAGCGGAACGGGAGGGCTTGGCCACAAAGTCCACCGCCCCGGCAGACAGCGCCTCCATGGTGACCCGGGCACCCTCGGTAGTGTGGGCGCTCAGCATCACCACCGGCACCGGGCTTTCCCGCATCAGCCGGCGCAGCGCCTCCAGGCCGTCCATTACCGGCATCTCCACATCCATGGTAACCACATCCGGCCTGAGGCTGCGTACCAGGCTGAGGGCTTCCTGCCCGTTGGCGGCGTTGCCCGCCACCTTGAAATCTTTTTCCGCCTCCAGCGCCCGGGCTATCAGCCGGCGGATTAACACAGAGTCATCAACGATCAGTACTTTAATTTGCCGCTGCATAAGCGACATCCTCTACACCCGTATCTTTGATCAGGCTCCGGGCGTCCACGATCAGACCCACCTGACCGTCGCCCAGAATAGTGGCCCCGGCCAGCCCGGGCACCTGTCCCAGATAAGAGCCCAGAGATTTAATCACTATCTCCTGTTCACCAATCAGCTTGTCAACAATAACGCCAATCTTTTTGTCGGCAGAGCCCAGTACCACAACCGACAGCTTATCCTGCTCAACATCCTGCTGCCCGTTGAATATCTCCCGCAACCGGTGCAGCGGCAGCACCTTGCCCCGCACCACCACCACTTCATTATGCCGCACATACTTGATGTCTGTGGGCTTGATGATAATGGTTTCAACCACATAAATAAGCGGGAAGGCAATCACACTGTCCCCCAGTCCCACCATCAGGGCCTTGATTATGGCCAGAGTCAGGGGCAGTTTTATAGTAAAGGTAGTCCCATGCCCGGGCCTGGTGGCAAACTCCACCGAGCCGTTGATTTGCTCAATCTGACTGCGCACAATGTCCATACCCACGCCGCGCCCGGAAATATCGCTTACCGTGCCGGCGGTGGAAAAGCCGGGCGCAAAGATGAATTCCAGAGCCTCCCGGTCACTAAGCCGCGCCGCCTGCATTTCGTCACACAGGCCCCGCTTCACGGCCAGGCGCCTGATGTTTTCCACATCTACCCCGCGCCCGTCATCGGTAATGGTGATCATAATCTGGCTTTCCATATAAGAGGCCTTAAGGTGTATCGTTCCGGTCCGGGGCTTGCCGGCCGTTTCCCGCTCTAGTGGGGTCTCAATCCCGTGGTCCACCGCATTGCGAATCAAGTGAATCAGCGGGTCGCCGATGACCTCAATGACATTGCGGTCCAGTTCGGTCTCTTTACCCTCCACCACGAAATCAATTTCTTTCCCCAGCTTTTGGGCCACATCCCTCACCAGCCGCGGCAGCCTGTTGAAAACATTGGCCACAGGCAGCATGCGGGCCTTCATGATCTCTACCTGCAAATCCCGGGAGACCTGGCTGAGGTGATTGGAAATATCGCTAATGCTCTCGGCAAGCTCGTCAGAACCGTATTTGCTTTCAAATATTTCAGCAAACCTGTCCAGCCTGGTACGGTCAATTACCAGCTCACCCACCAGATTCATCAGCGTATCGAGTTTTTGTACGTCTACCCGGACGGTTTTAATATTCTGACGCTCCTGACGCTCAATAGCAGCCGGACCATTGTTGTTCTTGACAATTTCTTTTTCCGCCTGGATGGAAGTCTCCCGAAACTGGATGGGGGTTACCATGACGGATTTAATCTCTGCTATGGAAAGAACAAGGTTTTTAACCTGGTCAAGGTCGTCCCCGGTCAGCAATACCAGGCTAAACTCATGCCCAAACCGGCCTTCCTGTAATTCTTCGGCCGGAGGCGCGCTGCTTATAATCTCACCGGACTGCTGCAGGGTTTCAAAAACAAGGAATACCCGGATCTCTTTCATCTGGCAGTCCGAATCAAGGGTAACATGTACTCTGAACGCATGGAAGCCCTTTAATTCAGCTTCCCTTACCATGCTCTCCAGCAAGCCGTCCGGCTGCTCCACCACAACCGGTTCCGCACCTGGGGCAGCCACATCCAGGGTGGGCGATGGGCAGTTATCATTATGATGATCCCTTAATTTAGCCACTACGGCTTCTATGTCACCGTTGTCCCCGCCACCGGCAACAATCTCCTTTTGCAACAGCTTGAGGGTATCCAGGGCTTCAAACAAGGTGTCCACCAGGGGCGTAGACACCTGTAAGGCGCCACTGCGCAGCCGGTCAAACAGATTTTCCAGCTCGTGGGTAAGCCGGGCCATTTTGTCGTAACCCATCACCGCCGACGAGCCCTTGATGGTGTGGGCCGCCCTGAAGATCTCCTGGATGACGGCGGAATTGGCCTCCCTCCGCTCTAAAATCAAAATGTTTTCATTAATTACCTGGACTTTTTCTTCCAATTCCTCCAGAAAAATGCCAATTTCAGCATCACTGAACAAAATCTACACCCCCTGCTGCACCGGTTCTTCCGGCCCTGATAGAATATGCTCAAGGTCCTCAATTTCGGTTTTCTTTAATATGCCGTCTATATTAACCAAAATCACCAGCCGGTCTCCGTCCAGCACAATCCCTCTGACATAGTCAGAGCCGGCGCCGCTGATTATACCGGGGGGCGGCGAAACATTGCCGGAGGAGAATTTCAATACTTCCGCCACGGCATCAACAATCATGCCCACGGTGGTATCTCCGGTCTCCACAATAATGATCCGGGAAGAGTCTGTAAAGTCCAGAGCCTCGAACTCAAACCGGGTGCGCAGGTCAATCACCGGAATTACCCGCCCCCGAATATTTATAATGCCCTCAACAAAATCAGGGGCGCCTGGAACCTGCGTAATTTTTTCCATGCGGATTATTTCAACCACCGCGCCAATCCCGATACCGCAGATCTGGTTGGCCAACTGAAACACCACAACTTGTTCTTCCAGATCCCCGGAATGTGTGTTCATTTTGTTGTCACTCCCTACTCATTAATTTCCATTCTATCGTATCTATCCCGGGCGGCGGGAATCAGGAAGGCGGTGAGGCGCTCCCTGATCAGCACGGGATTATATCCTGCCTGAAGGGATATAATGCCCTCCATCATGATCTCCCGCTGCAACAATTCCTTTTTACTCAAGTTTTGCAGCTTGGCGCCCAGAGGAAACCAAATCACGTTGGCGCTGACAACACCGTAGAGGGTAGCCATAAAGGCCATGGCAATGGCCGGGCCGAGTCCCTCGGGCGATTCAACGTTGCCCAAAACGTGCACCAGTCCCATCACCGTACCGATAATACCCATGGTGGGGGCATAACCGCCGGCGGTTTCAAAAATGTTGGCCCCGGTGCTATGACGTTCCTGCTGGGAATACACCTCCACCTCCAGGATAGCCTTTACCACCTCGGGGTCGGTGCCGTCCACCACCAGCTGCACACCCTTGCGCAAAAAAGGGTCATTAACCTCGGACAGGCGGTTCTCCAGATACAAGAGTCCCTCCCGGCGAGCCTCCTCGGCCATAGAGACAAGCAAGTCGATGGTTTCCCCGGGCTCGGGCAGCTTGTTCATAAAAATAATTTTTAGTAGTGCGGGTATAGTCTTAATTTCTTTCAGGGAAAAACTGATTACCGTTGCGCCGATGGTTCCGCCGAACACAATCAGTGCGGCACTGGGTGCCAGCAGGGCATCAAGGTGCCCCCCCTCGGACAGAAAGCCTAATACCAGCGAGCACAGGGCGATTATTAGTCCGCCGACAGCCATAATGTCCATCCGTTTAATCGGCCTTTCCTTTTTAATGAACGTAACTGGGTTCCACGATACCGGTCTCAGTGGGAATAAAGGCATTGGGTTCGGCGATAATAAACTCATCGCGCAATATGACCAGGTCAACCCTACGGTTTTGCTGGCGGCTTTCTTCCGAGGTGTTGGGCACTCTGGGGCGGTATTCGCCGTATGCCACTGCCGATAGGCGGTGCGGGGGAAACCCCGGAATTTTGATTAACTCCTGCACCACACCGGTGGCCCTGGCTGCCGACAGCTCCCAGTTGGAGGGATACCTGCTGGTTCTGATGGGCAAGTCATCTGTATGGCCCTCAATGCGGATATAATTCTTGGAACTGCTTAAGACCTTGGCCACATTATGAATAATCTCTCTGGCCTCCGGCATTAGCTCCGCCGAGCCCAGGGCAAACAACACCTCATCCTGGAAGCTGATTACAATGCCGCGCTCCTCTGTGGTAACTGTAATTCTGCCCTCCAGACCCGTTTCCTCAACGAAGGTCTCCAGCTTGGCCCGGATTTCCTCCAGCCTGACCTGTTCTTCCAGTTGCCTCTGAATTTCATCGGGGGCCACGTCCGGCACAATTGAGGGGCCCGGGTTTTCCATGATACTGCCGGAAGCCCCGAAGGCCGCGGACATGGACTGGGTTAAAACCTTGAACTTGTCCACATCCACCTTGCTCAGTGCGTACATGACAATAAAGAAGATTAAAAGCACCGTGATCATGTCGGCATAAGTTATTAGCCAGCGCTCCTTCAAGGAGTTTTCATGCTTATGTGTTTTCCTGTATCTTCGCAAGGCCGGGTTCCCCTTCCCTTGGCGCACTGAAACTAAATAAGGATCAGATCGCCCTGCCGGTTTAGCCGCGCCCGCACCGGCTGAGTTGTGACTATCACTTCATATTTACGGTTACCCACCTGTAAAAGGGTCCCCGGGTGGACAATCCGGGCTTTAATAGTTGCTCTGTCATCCACCCTGGCCATAGTAACGGTGCCGATGGGGGCTCCCAGTTCACCAGCAGCTATGCCTTCCCGGGCGTAAAGTTCACCGCCCCGGAATACCCCCTGAATTTGAATCATTCCCAAAGCAATCAGACGTGAACTGAAACACCCCTGGCCGTCTACCAGTATATTTCCCGTAGTTTCAACCACTGAGTTTCTGATGCTGCTAACCCTGACGCTGGCCTTGTTTTCTTTGAGCTCTCTAATCACTTGCAGTCCTGCGTTCAAGTTGGCCAACAAATCATCAAAATTCTTCAGGTTCAATACATGAATACCCTTCAGGCTTTCCAGGGAACCGGCCGTTTTCAGCAATATCTCCGGCAGATCGACTTTACACCTGGTTACCATGTCCTGGGTATACCTGGCAAGCTTATGAACGCCGGTAAATTTTTTGTTTTTGTCCAGCAGCGCCATCACTACCTGTCCGAATCCCTTTTCCTGGAAGGCTGGTGAGGCGGAGTATAGTTGGACCACAGCATTATTCAGGCTGGTTAGCTGAACAAGTAATTCTTCAAAACTTTTTTCAAAAGCTGCATAGGTTGCAGAGTTACCGCCGGCCCTGACGGTGCTGCCGGTAATTGTTTTTATGATGTGGATATCACCGCCGGAGAGAATCCTGGCCTTGGAAACAAAGCCGGCTACGTTAAGCTTATCAGTAACCTGGACCTCCATCCCATCAGTAATGTTGCCCGTAATTTCAACCCGGCCCTTAAATCGGATGTTGCCGGTTTTCATATCCACATCACCCTGGTGCCGGTAAGCCGGCTCAATGCCAACCTGCACAACCCTGCCCCGGGTAACCGCCCAGGGCCGGCCGCTGCCGGTACTCTTAACTCCTTGCCCATCCTTGGTCAATTCTGCGCCCTTGCCTGGCCGCAGCTCTATGGCGACCGGCTCCCTGGGGGGGGTTTTTTCCCCGGTGACGGCTGTTCCCGCAGTACCCGGCCTGCCCGGATGTTTTACGGCCAGCAGTGTGCCGGGCTCCACAGAAGGTATTTTGAATATTTCCCGGTAATCGATTTTATCCTTGCTGTCGGAACCCAGGACCGATTCAATATTTTCCTTGAACAGGAGCTGCACCCTTTCGTCTTCCGGCTCACCGGGCGGAGTGCCCGCGGCAACCAGAGTCAATCCAGCGTGGCGGGAAAATGCTAAATCAGCCAGGATGTCTTTATTAATACCATAAACCACGCCCTTGCTGGTTAACAAATCTAGCAAATTCTTATCATCGGATGAGCAATTCATAGGGTCAACTATTTTTATAAACGCGGACAGCTTATCCTGACTGATTATTACGGCAGGCGGGATAGACAGTGGGCTTGCACTGTTTTGCAACTCTTGCTTGGAATTGTTCTGTTTTGTATCCATAAACCTCTCCCCGCAATTTCCATAATATTTCCTGCTATGTTTAACTTACAACTTAGCAACAGTACTTCCTTTAAATTAATCGGCAGTTTGCCGGCAAATATTTACCTGTTGGCCTCACATTCGTCTAAATAATACAGGAAAATCCCAGCTTAAAATGAATAATATATTTAATCACCAAAAGGAGATGAATAGCTTGAAAATTGGCAAGCAAATTGTAGGATTACCACTTTATGGCCTTGCTGAGGGCCGGGAGATTGGGACCGTTAAGGGCTTTGTGTGCAATCCCGGCGAAGGAAAGGTTGATGCGCTCCTTCTTGACGGAGAGGCTTACTACCTTGAGCTGCGCGCAATCCTCATTGACACTGTTGTTGGTATCGGCGACTTTGCGGTAACCGTCAACAATGCGTCTTTGGCCAGGCGGGTAACCACCCAGCCGACAGTTTATGCCCTGCTCCAGCACGATGTGAAAGTCCTGGGCAGCAGGGTACTGACCCGGGAGGGCAAGCTTATCGGCACTGTTACAGAAATAGCTATTGATGAAAAGACAGGGGTCATCGCCGGCTGTGAATTAACCCCGGCTAATGCTGAAAAGGCTGCCGGTTTTATTCGTCGCTCGGACATTATTACATATGGCTCTCAGCATCTGGTAGTAAAAGAAGATTGTGTTTTCCGGCTGGCTGCGCAACCGGTGGAGTTAGAATCTGAAATTCAGCCCGTAGAGTCTCCTGAAACCAATGAAGGGGATATTGGCGGCAATGCAACTGTAGAGACACAGGAAGATTTCAAACAGATTGCAGACCCGGCAAAACTGTCCGGTGACCGTCAGCGTCAATTCCTGGTGGGCCGTAAATTGGACAAAAGCCTGGTGGCAAATACCGGGGAAGTGATTGGAGAAGCAGGGGATTTAATAACCGATGAGATGATTGATCAGGCAATTGCCCTGGACAAATATTTGGAGCTTACTATGTATAACACCAAATAATAAAACCCCAAAGGGACAGGCTGCTAATTTCGCTTTGCGAAAAAGTTGCCTGTCCCTTTGGGGTTTTGAATGAATGCGTGTTTTCTATACGCTTAAGAAGTTTTTATCAGGACATTTTTAACCCTGGCCTTGCAGGCCAGCTTATTCTTTATGCGCTGGAGAGCGTTGTCAACTCTTTTGTATGAGCAGCCCAAATGACTGCAAATTTCCTGGATACCCAAATCTTTTTCCAGGCGCAACCGAAAAACTGCGTCTTCAAGCTTGCTGAACGAAACTGTATTTAAAATTTCGGCTATGTCAATGCTTGCGATTAAGTCATCATAAGCGTTTTCCGCAGACGGCACAACATCTGCCAGGGTGCAATCATCACTTTCACCCAGCGGTTCCTCCAAACGCAAGCTATTATAAAAAACCATGTTTTTCTTGCGCATTTCCTTTTTTACCACATTAAATACATGTCTCATAATACAAGTTTTGGCCAGGGCCATAAAATCCTTACTGAACTCGGGATCATAGATCTTTACTGCCGTCAGGAGTCCCAGTGAAGCTTCTTGCAATATATCTTCTCTTGAAGCTCCTGGCAGATGATACGGCCTGATCCAGGCTTTCACCAGATTCTGCAGGCGCAGGTACAGTATTTCAAAGGCACAAGAATCAGTTTTGGCCAGGTAGGCCAGTTCATCAATAGCTATGTATTTTACTGTAGGCAAAGATATTTCCCCCAAACACCCGAGAGCAGACCAACATAAAAAGGCCACAGGGCCTATGAGGGACATCAAACCTGCAGCCTGGCAATCATAGCATGGCAATACCACACCTTAGACCCATGGCTTTGCGCCCCTGTTTTTCAACAAGTTTGCCCTCGGTTTCTATTTAGTTAATTAATATATTACAATATCTACTTAATTTTGGCAATATCTTTTGAAAATTTTTCATGTAATTTTAAAATATTTTATGGTTTTCTTTTATTCGTGTCGTTTTATGTCGAATACTGCAAATAGTTGCATGAAGACTTGTTGTATGCTAAAATATGTCTTGCAAACAATTAATGGGGGCATAGCTCAGCGGGAGAGCGCTTGACTCACATTCAAGAGGCCGGTGGTTCGAAACCACCTGTCCCCACCAGTAAAAAACCAGCCAGGGCAAGGCTTCCGGCTGGTTTTTCGTTTTTATGAATTTGTAGCCCAGCTGGCCGTAGAGCTGGGCGAGGCAGAAGTCAGGATTGACATACAGTACGCTTAATGACAAAAAAAAGTCCAGCTGATAGCTGGACGGGGAGAGATAGAACTCACCAAAGCGGAGTGATAATAGTATCCCACATTAATAGTTTATTATACCTTTGACAACATAATAGATTTAGATCGTCATCCTCACCGTAAATAAATATTATTTACTTGAGGCAATATATAAGCATATATTTAGATATTAAAACCATTGACATCAAACAATGTTCTGCTCAGCGAGAAAGAATTGCCTTGCTATTTTCATGACTCGTGGCGCCGTTTGCGGCATGGGAAACTATTGTGATAATC
>JBFMEU010000065.1:0-16418 GCA_040753155.1 Bacillota bacterium | reverse complement strand
CAAAGAGCGAGTGAGGCGGAGGATAAGCGGCGAATCTGTTTGAGGCCCGAAGGGCCGAGTTATGCAGCCGCCCGGAGCCGAACGAGCTCGTCCATTTATAAGGCCGACTCAGTGAGCGGAAGGTACCCACACTCGACTTCTTTATTGCCGGCAGAAGCCTAAAGGAGGTGCCGTGGTGCAGCAAAAGTGCGCCTTAATAACTGGTATTACGGGGCAGGATGGCTCGTACCTGGCTGAATGGCTGTTGTCCAGGGGGTATCGCGTATGCGGTCTGGTAAGGCGGAGCAGCACGGAAAATTTTGAGCGTATCGAACACCTGGCGGATAAAATAACACTGATTCCGGGTGATTTGATTGACCAAAAATCATTGATTAACGCTGTAGCAACAGCTGCGCCCGACGAGGTGTACAACCTGGCGGCCCAGTCTTTTGTCCCTGTTTCGTGGGGCCAGCCTGTATTAACCGCTGAATTGACCGGCCTGGGGGTGACCAGGATGCTGGAGGCCATTCGTACTGTAAATGACAAGATAAAATTTTATCAGGCCTCCAGCAGTGAAATGTTTGGCCAGGTGCAGGAGGTGCCGCAAACAGAAAAAACGCCTTTTTATCCCCGGAGCCCCTATGGCGCGGCCAAGGTATACGGCCACTATATCACCATTAATTATCGCGAAAGTTACGGAATGTTTGCCTGTTCCGGCATACTGTTCAATCACGAATCACCCCGGCGCGGCATGGAGTTTGTTACCAGAAAAATAACCAACGCCGTGGCCAGGATAAAATCAGGCCTGCAGGAAGACCTGGCCCTGGGCAACCTGGATGCCAGAAGGGACTGGGGTTATGCCGGAGACTACGTAAGGGGGATGTGGCTGATGCTTCAGCAGGAAACCCCGGATGATTATGTTCTGGCCACCGGAGAAACGCATACGGTGCGGGAATTTGTAAAAATAGCCTTTGCCCATGTGGGCTTGAATTACAAGAAGTATGTAGTCATAGATCCCAGGTTCTACAGGCCGGCGGAAGTTGACCTGCTGCTGGGCGACCCGGCCAAAGCCAGGATTAAACTGGGCTGGCAGCCTGAAGTTTCTTTTGAGCAATTAGTTAAATTAATGGTTGACGAGGATCTGGCCCGCTGGCAAAAAAAGTTGGGCGCAAGTAAAAAAAGCCGGCCCATATAGACGTCCAGGCCGCTGAAGCGGCGCCGGCAGAGGATAAAGAAGACTTGGTTCAGGTGGGGTTTTAACCCATACGTTGGGGACATTCCTCCGAAGGAGGTGTGTCCCCTGACCGCTAAACCTTAGTCGCACTTATTTCGAGTTTACAGATTGTGCGAAGATGAAAATACCGGGAAGGGAACGGATGCTTACCAGCGCAGTGATTTGGCGGAGCGCCGGAGTAAGCGATGATAACGCCGTGCCTAAACACCGGTTTCATTGAATGTATACCGCGCAAAAAACGTTACCGGGTTGGAATTGGGGGTAGGCCTGTGCAGGTGCGTTTTCCAATAAAACTTCAGACCGGTTTGTTAGTAGCCTGCGGGATAGCCGCCGGGATTCTGTCTGTTTTTCCCGGGCAAGAGAGGCTCATGTTGGCTTTTTTGGCGCTGCTGGCAGTCGGCGGCCTCATTGTCAGGAATCCCCCCCGGGCGGTATTGGTAATCTTATTCCTGCTGCCATTGATAGGTTTTATCCGCCGCTTGCTGATTTCGGTGACCGGTATGCCGGCTTATGATCCTCTGGTCCTGATAGCGCCGGCGGCCTCGTCGGTACTGTTTATGGCGGCCATCTGGAAATACCCCCAGGCGTTTAAGTCCACGCTTTCCTGGCTGGTTTGTCTGTTAATGATTATATTTTTGTACCAGATGGCCAACCCTCTTCAGGGCGGGATACTGGTAGGACTGGCAGGGGCGCTGTTTTTTATAACCCCCCTGTTTTGGTTCTTTATCGGCAAAAGGTATGGCAATTTTAACAGTGTTGAAAGGATTATCATTGCCCTGGGGCTGATTTGCGGCCTGTACGGTCTCTGGCAGAATTTTGTAGGATTTTTCCCCTTTGAGGAAGCATGGGTGGATTCTGTCCGGGACAAGTACGTGACCCTGGTGGCTTACGATAAAATAAGGGCTTTTTCCACTTTTCCCAGCGTGACCGAATTTATTAATTTTATGGCTGTGGTGTTGCTGCTATGTTGTTCGAAACTAATATTCAAAGATAAAAACTGGTTCTTTTTTGTATTATTAGGGGCTATATCCCTTGCCTGTATCATGTACGCAGGCATTCGCGGCGTTGTGGTGATGCTGGTTCTGTCCACAATCGTTGTATATTCAGTGCGCCACTACAGGCGCCCCTTTAAAATAATCCTTAGCGTCAGCACAGTTTTTTTGCTAGTTTTTTTGTTTATTACCATAGCCGGCCAGGTAGAGTTTTCGGAAGAGAGCGCCCCGTTGATAGAACATCTCATTGGCGGCCTGACAGAACCTTTAAATCCGCAAAAATCATCCTTGCTGTACCATTTAGACTCACTGGTCCGGGGCATCATCACAGGCTCGGCGAATCCCCTGGGTTTTGGGTTAGGCAGCACTAATCTTGCCGGTAGCAAGTTCGGGGGTATTAACATGAGCACGGAAATTGATTTAACAGATATTCTGCTTGCAACAGGTTGGTCTGGCGGAATTATCGCATTTATAATTGTCGCGGTGACAATTTTTCAAGCTGCCAGGCTAAATATGCGGTACCCGGGTAATCGCCGGTACTTCCTGGCGCTTTGGATCCTTTTATATTTTGGCGGGCACTGGCTAAACGGCGGCAATTATTTTTTGACCAGCCTGGTCTGGCTGCTGGTGGGCTGGCTTGATCAGCAGTATTGCGAAATCGGGCGCCCGGAAGCAGGCGCCATGGGAAGTGATGCCGGTGAAAGTGGCCATAATTAGCCATCACGTGTGTAAAAACGACGGCCAGGGGCGGGTGAATTTTGAACTGACCAGGTATCTGGCCGGACAGGGTCACGAGATACACCTGGTTGCCCACAGTGTAAGTGAAGAACTTCCGGGTTGGGGCAAGATTACCGCGCACCTTTTGCCAAACCCTGTGGAGCGGCCAAATGTAGTCAAAAGCATGGTCTTTATCAGGCAGGCCGGGAAGTTTGTTGCCGCAGGCAACTTTGATTTTGTTCATGCCAACGGTGGAGTGCTGCTGGGGCCCCATCATCTGAACACCTCACATTTCGTGCATAACTGGTGGAAGCGCTTTCCCCACGGGTCCTGTAAGGAGGGGGTTTATCTCAGGTTCGCCACCAGCCTGTATGCCCACCTGGAAAAAAAAGCTTATGCCGCGGCAAAGATAGTGGTTGCCGTATCCCATAAGGTAAAAAGAGAGCTGGTGCATTACGCCGGGGTGGACGAAGAAAAAATCAGGGTAATTTATAACGGTATAGACGGTGACGAGTTTAGTCCGGTGAACCGGTCCGGGGCAAGGAGAGAAGTGCTGGCAAGGTGGCGCATCCCCCCCGGCAGACTGTTGCTGCTATTTGCCGGGGACCTGCGCAATGACCGCAAAGGCATTTCCACGGTTCTGGAAGCACTCCATCTTTTAAAGGCAGATGGTCACTTGCTTGTACTGGGTGATGCCTCCGGCAGTCCCTATGTCCGCCAGGCGGAGAAAATGGGCCTGGGGGACAGGATTACCTGGGCGGGTTTCCAAAAAGGCATCAATCATTACATGCGGGCGGCAGATGTTTTTGTGTATCCGACAAGGACCGATTCTTTTCCAACAGTTGTCATGGAGGCTCTTTCCTCCGGAACCCCGGTGGTGGTGCCGGGCAGTGAATATTGCGGGGTAAGCGAATTGCTGAGGGATTATCACAACGCCATGCTGATCAGCAGCCCGTGGAGTGCGGCAGATCTTGCGGAGCGGGTTGATTTGCTTGCAGCCGGGAAGAACCTGTGGCAAAAACTGTCTTATGCCGGGCGTAAGCTTACAGAGCAAATGACCTGGCAGGCCATGGCCAAAAATTATGAGCAGGTTTATTTAGAGTTAATGCGGTATTAAGGTTGCACTTCAGGTTTGATGGAGGTTTTTTATATGCAAGCGGTTATTCTGTGCGGGGGAAAGGGAACCCGGTTGCGGGAAGAAACGGTCAATGTACCCAAGCCGCTGGTCAGGATTGGGGAGATGCCTGTTTTGTGGCACATAATGAAGGCCTATGAAACGTATGGGGTCAGGGAGTTCGTCTTATGCCTCGGCTATAAGGGGGAGTTAATCAAGGATTACTTCCTGAACATACGAAACTATGCCGGCAGTTTTACGGTTGAGTATAACAGAACGGGGCGGAGGATTACTTATCATGACACCAACATCACCGGCTGGAAGATAACTCTTTTGGACACGGGGCGGGAAACCAATACCGGCGGCAGGTTATTGCAGGCTGCCGGGCTGATTAAAGATCAAAGGTTCTTTGCCACTTATGGGGACGGGGTATGTAATGTAAATATCAAGCAGTTGCATGAGTATCACCTTAAGCACAAAAGGGTTGCCACCCTCACTGCAGTGCGCCCGCCCCTGCCCTATGGCCTGCTGGAGGCGGACGATGGCGTGGTTAAAAACTTCCGGGAAAAACCTCCTGTAGAGGGGTTGGTTAACGGGGGGTTTTTTGTTTTTGACCGGAAGATTTTTGATTATCTGGACGCCGATTGTGTGCTGGAGGAAGAGCCGTTTCGCAAGCTGGTTAATGACGGGCAACTTTGTGTTTATGAGCACCGGGGATTCTGGATGGGCATGGACACTTACAAACAGTATGAAGAACTTAACCGTATGTGGAGCAGCGGCAACGCTCCCTGGAAGGTGTGGTGAGCCAATTGACCGGAGTATTTTGGCGGGACAAAAATGTACTGGTAACAGGCTGCACGGGTTTTTTGGGCTCCTGGCTGTGCCGGGAACTTGCAGGTTTGGGGGCCCGGGTAACGGGTGTGGTCAGAGACCGGGTTCCCCACTCAATGTTGTTTCGTGAGCAAATCCACGGCGATATGAACATCGTTCAGGGAAGCGTGGAGGATGTTGAGACCCTGGAGAGGGCGCTGGCCGAATACGAGGCGGATACAGTTTTTCACCTGGCCGCCCAGGCCATAGTTGGCATAGCCAATAGTAATCCCCTGTCCACCTTTGAGTCAAATATAAAGGGCGCCTGGTGCCTGCTGGAGGCCTGTCGCAGGGCACCTGCGGTTAAAAGGATAGTGGTGGCATCCAGTGACAAAGCTTATGGTTCCCAGGCTAATCTTCCCTATACCGAGGACGCCCCGCTGATAGGCCGGCATCCTTACGATGTATCCAAGAGCTGTGCCGACTTGTTGTGCCGGGCTTATTATGAGACTTACGGCTTGCCTGTGTCCGTTACCCGCTGCGGCAATTTCTTCGGGGGCGGGGACCTGAACTTTAACCGTCTGGTTCCGGGCACCATTAAAACACTCCTGTCTGGTGAGGCGCCGGTAATAAGAAGTGACGGCACTTACATTAGAGATTACCTGTATGTAAAGGACGGGGTCAGGGCCTACCTGCTGCTGGCTGAAAAAATGGCTGAGCCCGGGGTGGTGGGGGAGGCCTTTAATTTCAGTAATGAAATCCGTTTAACAGTAAAGCAGGTTACTGAACTGATAGCGGGGCTAATGGGGAAGGGGCATATTGGGCCGATAATCCTGAACCAGGCAGGGAATGAGATCAAGAGTCAGTTTCTTTCTGCCGGGAAAGCCAGGAGGGTCCTGGGCTGGGCCCCCGGCTGGAAGTTGGAGGAGGCTTTACTGGAAACAATTGCCTGGTACCGTGATTACTTAGCAAGCAAGTAAAAGAAGGCTCGCTTACGAGCCTTCTTTTACTTGCCCACGGGCGGCAAGGCTGAATACAATTATCAATGCTGTCAGCAGCCCTATAAAACCCGACCGGAAAAGGTTTTCCCGCAGATTTGGCTTTGCCGGGGCGCCCGGAGTGACAGCCCTATCCACGATACTCACGTTAGTGACACCCATCAGTTCTTCCACCCGGAGGGCAAATCCCTTTGCTGTGGCGTTGGCGTAATTGGTTGCCAGGATGGGGTTGGTTGACCTGGCGGTTAATTCTATGATCTGGGAGTCCGCCGGTATGTGAGTTGATATCCTGGTTAGCAGTTCGTTTGGAGAGACGTCCAGTTTGCCCACCTCGGTTGCTTTTTCCGCCACGGACCTGCTGTGCAGCAACTGCTCGTAACTTCGCATGAGCGAGTTGGCCAGGTGAATGTCATCCCTTAGCATAACCGAGCCGTAAGACCCGATGTATACCTTGCCAATCAGCAGCACTGTTGTTGCCTCGTAGGTTGGCGGGATAATGAACAGACTGATTACTGTTCCGGTAAGTATGGCGATAATGATTACGGCAATAATCAGGTATCGTGCTTTTAGCAGGACTTGAAGAGTTTTTACTGGGTCCACAACCATCCTCCTTGTTTTAAATAGATTTTTAGTTAGTATATACTTCCAGGAAGTAAAGTGTGCGCGGGCATTTTTTCAGGCGCCGGAGTTGCGTAATATGGCCGGACTTGGTGGTGAACCTTGGTGACAACCGTGAAAAGAGTTATGCTGTTGGACCACAGTGCCGTCTGGGGCGGCGGAGAAGTGGCCATATATAATATTTGCAAGCACCTGGACGGGAAAAAAGTCAGGCCCCTGGTGGTTACGGCCACTGACGGCCCCTTTGTTGAGCGCTTGCGGAAAGAAGGCCTGGCCGTAAAGGTGGCGCCCTTAAGCGAGAGGGTGCGGGCAAAAAGGAAAGACACCGTTGGAATGCTGGCTATACTTGACCTGATGGCCTGGCTATGTATATTTAGATATGTTTTTAGTCTGGTGCGGCTGATCCGGGCAGAACAGATCGATATTGTCCATACATGCTCCCTGAAGGCCCACCTGTATGGCGGGCTGGCGGCTAAGCTGGCCCGCAAAAAACTGGTTTGGCACGTTTTGGACCACATTGACACCCCTTACCTGCCACAAACGGCGGTATTTTTTTTAAGAGTTCTGGCTAAGGCGCTGCCTGATATCGTGGTGGCCATTTCCGCGAGCAATGCCCGAACGTTGAGGGTCAGGCCGGAGAAACTAAAAATAATAAATTGCGGGACTGTGGTTGACAGCAGGCCGGAACCTGTTCCCCCCTTACCCCCCTGTAAGATTGCCCTGATTGGCCGCATTGCCCCCTGGAAGGGTCAAATGGTTTTTCTTGAGGCCGCAAGGTTGCTGCGGCATGAGCCGGTGGAATTCATTGTCGCCGGCGCGCCACTGTTCGGGGAGCAAGACTATGAGCAAAAACTGCTTGATTTCGTCGCGGCAAACAATCTTGTCAAGGTAAAATTTACCGGTTTTATCGAGCAAGTGGGGGAGTTGCTCAAAGAGGCGCATATAGTTGCCCACTGCTCAACAATACCGGAACCCTTTGGCCAGGTGGTGATAGAGGCCATGGCCGGGGGAAGAATGGTCATTGCGGCGGACGCCGGGGGGCCGGCGGAAATTGTGGTTAATGGCCGGACCGGGCTGCTGGTTGAGCCCGGTGACCCCTTTGCCCTGGCGGCGGCTATAAAAAAAGTCCTGGCTGACCCCGGGAGCATTGGCGCATACGGCTGCCAGGGCTTTTTGCTGGCCGGAGAAAAGTACGGCATGCCATCCATCGCTGGAGAATGGGAGGCCCTTTATACATCTTTGTAATAAATGGGGGAGATGTAATTGACCTGGTTGCAAAATGAGATAGCCAATATTCTAAATGCCAGCGCGATGGTAAAAAAGGACCTGGCGCTGGGTAATACGACTGAAATCGGGGCTGCTGTGCGGCGCATATATAAAGCGCTGTTATCAGGCGGCAAAATACTCCTGGTGGGCAACGGCGGGAGTGCGGCCGAGGCCCAGCATATAGCGGCGGAAATGGTTGGCCGCTTCAGGCTGGAGCGGGCGGCCCTGCCGGCCGTTTCACTATGTACGGACCCCTCTGTGGTGACGGCGCTGGGGAACGATTTTGGCTATGAGCATGTTTTTGCCCGGCAAGTGGAAGCCCTTGCCCGGCCTGGTGATGTGCTGGTGGGCATAACCACCAGCGGGGGTTCGCCAAATGTGGTCAGGGCGCTGGAGGCGGCAAAAGCAAAGAGTTGTTTTACCATCGGCCTGTCCGGAGAAAATACCGGGCCAATTAAAGACTTGTGCGATGTGCTGATTGCAGTGCCCAGCAATGTAACGGCAAGAATTCAGGAGGCGCATACCACCATTGGCCACATAATATGTGAGCTGGTTGAAAAATTGCTTGTAAAGGGTGACGCAGCGGGGGCGTGATATGCTTGCAGGATATTATCAAACGCTTTACCGGCAAGCGATTACTGGTTGTGGGAGATGTGATGCTGGACCGGTATCTGTACGGAACAGTTGACCGTATTTCCCCTGAGGCGCCGGTGCCCGTTGTGCTGATGGATGTAGTCAGGGAAATGCCCGGCGGGTGTGGCAACGTGGCCAGGAACATCACCGCCCTGGGCGCCCGGGCTGTTATAGCAGGTGTTGTGGGCACCGATGCCGAGGGGAATTCCTTGCGGGAATTGTTGCGCCATGACGGCGTAGACACCGCCGGGTTGATCAAGGTGTTTAACCGGCCTACCGTCATTAAGACCAGGGTTGTCTCAGGGCATCAACAATTATTAAGAATCGACCGGGAGAGCCGGGACAGCCTGGATGCCAAGCTGGCGGCAGAAATAATTGCCGCCGTTGAAGAAGTTGGCCCGTTGTTTGACGGCATCATCATATCGGACTATAACAAGGGAGTTGTTACGGCGGATCTGCTGGAGGCGGTGCAGGGCAGGTTTTACTCCCGCGGGGTTCCCGTGGTTGTGGATCCCAAGCCGCCCAATGTGCCCCTGATTAAAGGCATCGACGTATTAAAGCCGAACCATAAGGAACTGGAGCATATAGCCGGCAGAAAACTCACCGGCAGGGCAGACTTGGCATCGTTTTGCCGAATATTGATGGAGGAACAAGATTACCGGGCGGTTTTGGTTACCTGCGGCCGGGAGGGCATGGTTCTGGTGGAAAGAAATGGCGTATGCCGGGAGATTAAGGCGGAGCAGTGTGAAGTATTTGACGTCAGCGGTGCTGGTGACACGGTATGTGCCGTGCTGACCCTATGCCTTTGCGCCGGCCTGCCGCTCTACGATGCCGCCAGGGTGGCCAATCGCGCCGCTTCACTGGTGGTACGCAAGTCCGGCACTTCTGTTGTGCCGGCTGTTGAGCTGGCGGCATGCCTGCGCGTGGATGTAAGCGGTGATAATGCCGTGCCTTAACACCGGTTTCACTGAATAGATACGCGTGGGCGACTGAAGACAAGGAGTTTTTATATGCAGTGGCGCGAAAAAATAATGACCCCGGACCAGGCGGAAAGAAAGGTGGATTTGTTCAGGCGTCAGTCAAAGCTAATCGCTTTTACCAACGGCTGCTTTGATGTATTCCACGCGGGCCATGTGCGGCTGCTCATGTATGCCCGCGCCCTGGCCGATGTCCTGGTTCTGGCCCTTAATTCGGATAGCAGCATTTCCTTGCTCAAGGGGCCGGGGCGACCGGTTAATGGTCAGAGGGATAGGGCTGAGGTGGTGGCCGCTCTTGCCTGTGTAAACCTGGTCATTATATTTGATGACCGGACCCCGGTGAACTTGTTGCACCGGCTGCGGCCGGATATTTACGTTAAGGGCGGGGATTACCCGGGCAGGTCCATCCCCGAGGCTGAGCTGGTCAGGGCATACGGGGCAAAGGTGTATTACGCCCCGCTGCTGGAAGGCAGATCGACCACGGGTATAATTGAGAAGATTAAAAATCTTAAGCACGGGTGATCGTTTTGCGGGGTAACAAGCTGGTCAGAGTCATTGATTACTGCCTGGGGATAACCCTAGTGCGGCTATTATCATTATTCAGACGCAGGGGGCGGCAAATTCCGGCCAAGCCGGACCGTATACTGGTCATACTTCTGGGCGCAGTGGGGGACACCTTGCTGCTGCTACCTGCCATGCGCCTGCTGGCCAAGAAGTACCCCGGCGCCAGGGTGTCTTTTTTTTGTACCGGTATAAACAAGGAATTGGCCGGCTACTTACCTGGCATAAGTGAAATCATTAGTTTTGAGTTCAGTCGGCTATTGCGCGGACCGGGGGGGTTGCTGCGCTTGGCCGGGCTGATCAGGCTATTAAGAAGAAAAGACTTCGACCTGGTTCTGGATTTTGAAAAGTGGGTGCGCATTTCGGCGCTGGTCAGCTTTGCCGCCGGGGCGGATTATACGGTGGGTTTTAAGACCAGGGGGCAGCACCGCCACTATTGTTATGACCTGGCGGTGGAGAAATCAGACCGGCATGTGGCCGAAATCTTTTTGGACGTGGTAAGGACGCTGCCGCCGGCTTCTGAGGACGTTTTGCCGGAGCCGGTTTGGGACCGGGGGGTTATTAGCCGTTTGCAAGTTCCGGGGCCGGCAATGAACCATTATGTCATTATTCACCCCGGCGCCGGCGGCAATGTTAAGCACGGCGCGAAAAGAATCTGGCCGTTAAATAATTACGCCAGGTTAATCACTGATCTGGCGGGCAGATACGAAAAGCTGCGCTTTGTGCTAACCGGGACCGCGGGTGAGAGCGCCCTGGCTGAAGATATTATCACTGAACTAATCCGCCCTAAGACCCCCGCCTCTGTAGGCGGCGGGTTTCAAAGGGCGGTTAAGTCCAGTATGGACTCGGCTAACATTCAGAGGGGGTTGAATCCCCCTCTGAATGAAGTCTCGTTCAATCGCAGCTCGGCCGGGCTGGGGAGCCGGATCACAAACATGGCCGGCAAAACTGATATCCATCAGCTGCTGGGTTTGGTTTCCGGGGCCTTGCTGGTTATTAGCGGCAATACGGGGACCATGCATATGGCCGTTGCCCTTGGCGTGCCGGTGGTGGCCCTGCATGGCCCCACAGACCCGCATAAATGGGGTCCCCGGGGCGAGGGGCACACGGTAGTGCAAAGCCCCGAGCCTTGTTCACCCTGCCTGGATTTGGGATTCGAGTATAACTGCCGGGATGCGGTCTGCATGGCAAGAATAAGCTGCCATGAGGTTTTCCGGGCCGCCGCCGGGGCACTGTCGGCGCGGAGCACAGGAGTGAGCGGTGATAACGCCGTGCCTTAACACCGGTTGCACTGATAATTTTGAGAGTTAAGAGTTAAGAGTTGAGTTTTTATTTCAGCAGATTCTTTCAATGCAATATATACCTTTACCAAAAAATCCTTTCGACTGATGCTGCATTCTGCTTCAGCAAGATTTGATCCTCAACGCTCAACACTCAACACTCAACACTCAACACTCAACACTCAACACTCAACACTCAACACTCAACACTCAACACTCAACTCTTAACATTCAACACTCAACACTCAACTGGAGGGTTGGACATTGAGAATATCGGTTATAATCCCCACCTTCAGGCGCCCCGGAGAGCTCTCCGTTTGCTTGCGGGGGCTTGAAAACCAGCTGCGCAGGCCGGATGAGGTTGTGGTGGTGGTTAGGGATACAGACATTGTTACCAGAGAGTGGCTGGCCTGCTATGAAGGTGGGGATATGCCGGTGCGAACTGTAAACGTCACCGCGCCAGGGGTGATCGCTGCCCTTAAGGCGGGGGCCGGGGCAGCCCGGGGGGATGTACTGGCTGTTACTGATGATGATGCTGAACCGTTACCCAACTGGCTAAAGGATATGGAGAAACATTACCGGGACCCCGGAGTGGGAGGGGTGGGGGGGCGGGATCTGATCATAAGGAATGGTGTTCCGTCCGGGAGGTGTGTTGAGCCTGTCGGCGCCGTCAGTTGGTACGGCCGGATAACCGGCAACCATCACTGGGGGTGTGGCGCAGCCAGAGATGTGGACGTGCTCAAAGGGGTAAACATGAGCTTTAGACGCCACCTGTTTGTCCTGGACGACAGCCTGTTGGGTTCCGGCGCCCAAATGTACTTTGAGGTTGATCTTTGTCTCAGGGTCCGTAACCTGGGCTGGCGGCTGATTTATGACCCTGGTCTGGTGGTGCGCCATTACCCCGCCCGGCGGTTTGACCTGGATAAACGGGATGAAGTTAATCCGGCAAGCACTTATAACAATGCCCATAACGAAACATATGCCCTGCTGAAGAACCTGTCTGCGTCCGGAAGGCAGGTGTTCTTATGGTATACGTTTCTAGTCGGCACCCGGGCCAATCCCGGGGTGGCAGCAACCCCCTGGGTGCTGGGCCGGTACGGCCTGGCCGGGGGGTGGGACCTGGTTAGGGCTTCCTTCAGGGGAAAAAGAGCCGGGGCCGGCCTATACAGACAGCTGAGGCATAGAGGGAGGGCTTAAATTGAACAAACTGGCCAGGGGGATGATTGGCCTGGGTCAGCTAATCAAATCACCCGGGGCAATAAAAAATATGCTGCTGGATGGTTATAACGAATACTATGCCGGGCAGAGGCTGGTGCCTGTCATGGCGATGACTGATTTGCTGGGTGATGATGTCGGCATAAAGCTGGAGAACTTCTGGAGTAAGAACGGCAACGTATCTTCCTATGAATTAATGTGTCTCAGTGCCCTTTGTGCAAATTATAAGCCCCGGGTGGTGCTGGAAATTGGTACTTTTGACGGGAATACCGCCCTGCAGATGGCTTTAAACATACCTCCGGACAGTATGGTTTATACCATGGACCTGCCTGACGGAACATCTTCTGGAAAGCTCGGTGCGGAAACCCGCGACCTGCAGTTTATTGCCGGCGACCACAGGGAAAACCGGCGTTACGCCCGGTCCGCCATGGCTCATAAAATCAAACAAATACTTGCGGATTCAGCTGAATTTAATTTTAGCTCCCTGGGCGGAATCGACCTGGCCTTCATTGATGGCAGTCATAGCTTTGCGTATGTAAAAAACGACACGGAGAAAATATTGCCGCTGCTGAATAAAGGGGGTGTGATCATCTGGCATGATTACACCCCCGCCTGGATTGGTGTGTGGTCATATTTAAATGGCCTCAACCAGAGCATGAAGTTGTGGAACATTGAAGGCACGACCCTGGTAGTGCATATTAAAAAAGTGTGAAGGGAAAGCGCAATTGAGATCTCACAAAGCATAGCTGGTTATGGCGCCAAAAAAGAGTTATGCCGGCTCGCCTGAAAGGGGTTCATGAAAAATAATGTTAAAAGCTCTGGTGCTATGTGGCGGCAAGGGGACACGCCTGCGTCCTTTAACTTATGCGATTCCCAAACAACTGCTGCCTGTAGCCAATAAACCTGTTATTTTCTTTATCCTGGAGCAAATACGTGAGGCCGGCATAAGAGAAATCGGTCTCGTAGTATCACCGGAGCAAAGGGAGCAAATAAGGGCCGTTGTCAGTAGTTTGGACTGGGGAGTTGGCTTTACCTATATCGAGCAGGACTATGCCGGGGGCCTGGCCCATGCGGTGGCGTGCGCCAGGGATTTTTTGGAGGAGTCCCCCTTTTTAATGTTCCTGGGGGATAATCTCTATCAGAGCGGTGTTCAAAGTTTTGTGGATGACTTTATTGCATCGGGCTGCGCTGCTTCGTTAAAACTGGCCGCTGTAAAAAACCCCCGGCAGTGCGGGGTGGCGATCCGGGATAATAATAACAGGATTGTCCGGGTGGTAGAAAAACCGAAGGATCCGCCCAGCAACCTGGCCATAGCGGGGATATACCTGTTCGGGCCGGTTATCCACGAGGCAATCAGTCAGATTAAGCCGTCCTGGCGGGGTGAGTTGGAGATAACCGACGCGATCCAAAAGCTTATTGAAATGGGTTACGGTGTGGCGGGTGACCTGCTTGAAGGCTGGTGGGTTGATACCGGCACATGGGAGGGAATGCTGAATGCCAACCGGCTGGCGCTGGGGCAAAAAAGCGCCGGAGATGTCCGGGGGCTGATTGATGAGGCCAGTAAGGTGACGGGAATAGTGGAGCTTGGTGAGGGAAGTGTACTGCAAAACTGTATTGTGCGGGGTCCGGTGGCGCTCGGCAAAAACGTTCAGGCCCAAGACAGCTATATCGGGCCATATGCCAGCATTGGGGATAACTGCAGCATAGCAAGGGCGGGGGTTGCTTTCTCCATTTTACTGGAAGGCTGTGCCCTTGACGGTGAGGTATTCCTGTCGGACAGTATTATTGGGGCCGGCTGTAAGGTGGGCAAGAAGAAGACCTTTAATCCGGCGCTGCAACTGTTACTGGCTGATAGTTCAGAAATTCAGCTGTAAAGAAGGCGCCCTGCGGGGGTGGTGCTTTTTGTTTGGCAGCCGGAAGCACCGCCCCTTTTTAGGTTAATGTTTTGTAACTACTCAGGAGTCAGAAGTCAGGAGTCAGAATGAGAAAACCAGCGAAAACATTTGAAGATTTACTGGTATGGCAGAAGGCGCACCTGTTCGTACTTGCGGTTTATTGTTCAACAGCCCAATTCAGTGTATGCCTTAAGGCATCGTTCCACTGTGGCCTCCCAGGTAAAGTTATTCTCCACGAACTCTCTGGCCTTTTTTCCCATCTGGCCGGCCAGGTCTGGATTGCCGGCCAGCAGGCTTATTTTTTCCGCAATCTCGCCGGGGGAATTGGGGCTGACCAGAAAACCGGTTACCCCGTCCTCCACCAGTTCCGGAAGGCTGGCCACCCTGGTGCAAATGACCGGTGTACCGAGGGCCATGGACTCAAGTACAACCAGCCCCAGGAGCTCCGTGTTTAAATTTAGGGTGCCGTATACATCCTTATATACGGAAGGCAGCACGGTAACCAGAGCATTGGCATAGTGATCCGCCAATTCATCGTCACCAACGTTGGTAAGAAACTGAACCTGCTTTCCCTCAGCCAGCTGTTGCAGGTAATTAAAATATTCCTGCAGGTAAGGGCGTCCTACGATTCTTAAACTGATGTCACGGCCAACAGCTTCAATCAGGTAGTTAATACCCTTGTGGGGCAATATTCTGCCCACATACAGGACGTAGTCCCGGCCCGGTTTCCCGGGCAGCCCGCTATATACAAAATCTGTGCCTCCATAAATAACCCGGCCCACCCGGGGCTTTAGAAGTTGGCGGGAAAACTCGGAAATGCACAAAAAGCCGGTGACATACTTTTGCATATCGACAAAGCCCATTATGTTTTCCCCCCACCCGCCGAGATCGCTAACGAAGGTTTTCTTCCCCCTCAAGGAGGCATAAATCAGTGCCAGATTGGTGGACAGGGTGTGGTATTGGTGACAATGTACAATATCCGCCCGGTTGATCTCCGTAAACATACCCAGGGATACCGGATTGGACAGCCGGCCCCGCACTTTCCACTGGGTTTTTAAGATCTTAACGCGAAGTTTATTGATGTGGCAGCTTTTTTCGCGGGGGCCAAAGGCCAGCAGAGTTGTATCGGTTCTGTCGCTTAAGGCCCTGGACAGTGACTCCGCATATCTTTCCCCGCCCCCAATTACAGACTCATCATCAAAATACGTGGGGCTGATCTGTAATACCTTCAAGTTGCTCCCCCTCGTGCAACAAGTAATATATTAAATATTAAATATAGTATGAGCTTTTCAATCTAATGGTTACTTTCTGTTACTAATCAAAATCATATGGATCAGAATTTGTCAGGATGACTTAACACTACAACGCAGTTTAAATATTAGCACAGCCATGGGGACGGTTCAACCGCCTTTGGCACCAAACCGCTGCCCGCGCTGGTGGTTGCTACACTGATATTGCTTCGGGCTGTCGCCCCTTGAATCCTTGAGCAGAACGTGACCACGGATTATTTTAGGCGACTGAAGTCCCCACCTTTTTTCCAAAAATTATGGTATAATGTTTATATCCACGATGGGTGGTAATTAATGAAGCTATCGGATATGCTGAAAATAAACGGAGGTGCCGACATGGAAAAACGAATCCAGGATGAGTTGAATATCCTTAAAGATATCATCGTGAACACCATTCCCGTGGAGCAGATATTCCTGTTCGGCTCCTACGCGAACGGTACGCCGTGTGCTGATTCAGACCTGGATATTTATGTGGTGATGTCGGAGAATACAGATCTTCGGGAAATTGACGCGATGAGGTTGATCCACAGAGCGATTCGGGATAAAAAGACAATGCCTGTGGATGTGATAGTCAGCAAAAAAAATAAGTTTAACCAACGCAAATCCACCCCCTCCATTGAGCGGCAAATAGCCCAAGAGGGCATGGTGCTGTATGGATAACCGCACCCGCGCGCATGAATGGCAAAGGCTTGCGGAAATGGATTTAAGCAGCGCCGAATATTTAGTGCGGCCAGGCAAGGTCATGTTATATAGTGGGTGCAATGCCCCCCTGGTAAGGTCTAACCAACCGCCAGTAGCAAGTCCTTGGAGTTTAACAGGTAACTGCTAAATTTAAGCGTA
>JBFMEU010000064.1:0-16816 GCA_040753155.1 Bacillota bacterium | reverse complement strand
CGCAGCATAGCCGGTAACATCACCCATTCAGGCATTCAGAATTCAGGAGTCAGAATTCAGAATGCCCCGAGAATATGGAATGTTTTCGCTGGTTTTCTCATTTTGACTCCTGACTCCTGACTCCTGAGTACCTTCTGCGCGGAGCACTGGAGCGAGCGGTGATACCGTAGTGCTTTAACACCGGTTTCACTGAATATATACCATTTTTGTGCCGGCGCCCGGTGTAACATTGAAATAGGGGACGCAGGGTGTGACAGTGCGACAGGGAAACGTCCCCTGTCGCATATACATTTGGGGACATTCTTCCATTGGTGGCATTCCTCCATTGGGGACATTCCTCCATTGGGGACATTCCTCCATTGGGGACATTCCTCCGAAGGAGGTGTGTCCCCGTTCCTCTGACGGTGTGTCCCCGTTCCTCTGACGGTGTGTCCCCGTTCCTCTGACGGTGTGTCCCCGTTCCTCTGACGGTGTGTCCCCGTTCCTCTGACGGTGTGTCCCCGTTCCTTGCGCCCTTCCCGATGCTGTTATCTGACAGAGAAAAAACCAGGCCCTTATTCTTTCCGCAAAAGAGCTTAAGTCGTCAGCAAACACCTGATTGTCAACGAGTGGCACGGATATTGCGTTAACTTTCAGCCAAAGGAGGGAAATCAGGGTGCCGCTATACAGTGAAGAACAGCAAGCCTTTCGCAGGACCTTTAAAAAGTACGTCGACAAAGAAATACTCCCCCGTTTTGAGGAGTGGGAGCGGCACAGGGAAGTGCCGCGGGATTTCTGGCGGGAGTTTGGGGAGTACGGCTACCTGTGCCCCTGGCTGCCGGAAGAATACGGCGGGGCCGGGGCCGGGTTTGAGTACTCCATGATCATCCTGGAGGAACTGGCCCGGGCCGGGGCCGGCGGGGTCGCCGTGGGCGTGGGGGTGCATAGTGAAATTGCCGCCCCCTATCTGGCCAGCTTTGGCAGCGCGGAGCAAAAGGCCAGATGGCTGCCCGGCTGCGCCACGGGGGACATGGTCATGGCCATTGCCATGACCGAGCCCGGCGCCGGCTCGGACCTGCAGGCTATTGTGACCACGGCGGTCAAGGAAGGTAATAAGTACGTCATCAACGGGCAAAAGACCTTTATCAGCAACGGCATCTGCGCCGACCTGGTGCTGGTGGCCTGCAAGACCGACCCCCGGGTCGACCCGCCCCACAAGGGTATCAGCCTGATTGCCGTTGAGGCCGGCGCCCCGGGGCTGATCAAGGGCCGCAAGCTGGAAAAGCTGGGCTTGCACTGCCAGGACACCGCGGAAATCTACTTCGAGGACTGCCGGGTGCCCGTGGGCAACCTCATCGGGCAGGAGGGCCAGGGCTTTGCCTGCATGATGCAAAAGCTCCAGCAGGAGCGGCTGATCACCGCTGCCCTGTCCCAGAACCTGGCCGAACGGATGCTCTCAGACGCCCTGGAGTACGCGGGAACCCGGCAGGCGTTCGGCAAGCCCATCGGCAAGTTCCAGCACAACGCCTTTAAAATCGCCGGGATGGCCACTGAGGTGGAGCTGGGCCGTACCTATCTGGACCGGCTGGTGGCCGAACACATTGAGGGCCGGGACATTATCACCGGGGTGTCCATGGCCAAGTGGTGGATTGGGGAAATGGCCAACCGGGTAGCCTATGACTGCCTGCAGCTGTTCGGCGGCTACGGGTACATGGAGGAATACCCCATTGCCCGCCACTACCGGGATGTGCGGGCCCACACCATCTTTGCCGGCAGCACCGAGGTGATGAAGCTGATCATCGCCCGCCGCCTGGGCCTATAGGTTTTATGGTTACTATTCAGAAGTCAGAATTCAGAATAACCGTATATCTCATACTTCGGAAACGCCATGGTTGAACGAGACTTCATTCAGAGGGGGATTCAACCCCCTCTGAATGTTAGCTGAGTTCATACTGGACTTAACCGCCCTTTGAAACCCGCCGCCTGCAGAGGCGGGGGTCTTAGGGCGGATTAGTTCAGAGTGCTTACAGTTTTATTTATCCCGAATTGCAAGGAGGGGGTATAATTTGCGCAAAGTTGCCATAACCGGGGTGGGCATGACCAAATTTGGACCCACGGAACTGGGCCTGAACGAACTTTTTGTAGAGGCGGCCGCCGAGGCCGTCGAGACTGCGGGCATCAATGTCCGGGACATCCAGTCCCTGTTCGTGGGCAATTGCCTGGGGGACTTTGCCGAGGGCCAGGCCAACATCGGAGGCTTTTTGGCCTCGGAGCTGGGTCTGCCGCCGGGAACGCCGGCCACCAGGTTTGAGGGGGCCTGCGCCACCGCCTCAGTGGCTATCAGGAACGCCTGGTTGTGGGTGGCTTCCGGGTATTACGATACGGTGCTGGTGGGCGGGGTGGAAAAAATCCTGCACCTGGGCACCTCCATCGCCACCAGAACTTTCGCCATGGCCTCGGACAGCAAGTACGAGGAATTCAGCGGCCTGACCTTCCCCGGGGTGTTTGGGATGCTCACCCACATGTATGCCCACAAGTACGGCCTCCCCTTGCCGGTGTTAAAAGAGCGAATGGCCAGAGTAGCCGTTAAGAACCACCGCCACGGGGCCAAGAACCCCCTGGCCCAGTTTCAAAAGGAAATCAGTGTGGACACGGTGCTGAACAGCTTCATGGTGGCCGACCCCCTGCAGCTGTTTGACTGCTGCCCTTTTTCCGACGGAGCGGCGGCACTGGTTCTGACCACTGGGGAAAACGCTAAAAAGTTAGCCAGCAAGCCCGTTTACATCATGGGCGTGGGCCAGGGCTCGGCGGGGGCCCTGAGCCGGCAAAAGGACTATACCGTAATGCAGTCGCGGCTTGCCTCGGTGGGGCAGGCTTACAAAATGGCCGGGGTGGGGCCGGCGGATATTGATGTCTGCGAGCTTCATGACTGCTTCACTATTGCTGAAATAGTGGCCAGCGAGTGCCTGGGCTTTTTTGAATTCGGCAAGGGGAGTGAGGCCCTGGAAACTGGGGAGACCGCCCTTGGCGGCAGGATTCCCATTAACCCGTCCGGGGGCCTGAAGGCCAAGGGGCACCCCATTGGCGCCACCGGGGCGGCCCAGGTCTACGAAATAGTCAAGCAGCTGCGGGGCGAGTGCGGCGACAGGCAGGTGGACGGGGCCAAAATCGGCCTGACCGACACTCTGGGCGGCGACGCCGGGACCATCGTCAACCTGGTTCTGGGAGTATAAGGGGGGATCGCGCATGTATTATAAACTGAACCACAGGCAGTACTTTGAGGCATTGAAACAGGGCCAACTGCTGGGCCTCAAGTGCGGCGCTTGCGGCGAAATCACGGCCCCGCCCAAGGCCTGCTGCGACAACTGTGCCGCAACAGACCTTGAGGTGCTAAACCTCAGCGGCGAGGGTGAAATTAAATCCTATACGGTCATCCGGGTGGCCCCGGAGGGCCTGAAAGCGCCCTATATTGTGGCCATGGTGGAGCTGGCGGAGGGCCCCTGGCTGATGGGCAACCTGGTGGACTTTGACCCGGAACGGGCCAGCCTGGAACTGATCGGCAAAAAGGTAACCGTGGGGCACAAGGTCGTGTCGGAAATGAACTATACCGCCGGGGAGGGTGTGACGCCCACCTTCACGATGGTTTATTGAACGTATACATTCAGTGAAACCGGTGTTATGGCACTGCGTTATCACCGCTCACTCCAGTGCTCCGCGCAGAAGGTGCTCAGGAGTCAGGAGTCAGGAGTCAGGAGTCAGGAGTCAGAAGTCAGAATGAGAAAACCAGCGAAAACATTCCATATTCTCGGGGCACTCTGAATCCTAACGATAACGCCGTGCCTCCACCTGGTTTACTGAATGCTTACTATTGAACGAGACTTCATTCAGAGGGGGATTCAACCCCCTCTGAATGTTAGCCGAGTCCATACTGGACTTAACCGCCCTTTGAAACCCGCCGCCTACAGAGGCGGGGGTCTTAGGGCGGATTAGTTCAGTGATAAACACACAAAACAGCTTACAGGAGGTTGAAATGGAGCTTAAAAACGTAGTGGCAGTGGTAACCGGCGGGGCCTCGGGCCTGGGCGAGGCCACGGTAAGGAATTTTGTCGCCCATGGGGGCCGGGCGGCCATCCTGGACATGCAGGAGGAGATTGGCGTCAGGCTGGCCAAGGAACTGGGCGAGGGGGCCATCTTCATCAAGACTGACGTTACCAGTGAGGAAAGCGTGCAAAATGCGTTGGAGGCCGCCGTGGCCAAATTCGGCCTGATCAATGTGGTGGTCAACTGCGCCGGCATTGGCGTGGCCCAAAAGGTGCTGGGCAAAAAGGGGCCCATGCCCCTGGAGAGTTTCAATAAGGTCATCCAGGTGAACCTGGTGGGCACCTTTAACGTGATCCGGCTGGCCGCTGCAAAAATAGCCGGCAACCTGCCCGGCGCCGACGGTGAGCGGGGCGTAATTGTCAACACCAGCTCCGTGGCGGCCTACGAGGGCCAGATCGGTCAGGTCGCCTACAGCGCCTCCAAGGGGGGCGTGGTGGGTCTGATCATGCCTTTGGCCCGGGAATTTGCGGCCCACGGGATCCGGGTCATGGGCATCGCCCCGGGTATGTTCAAAACCCCCATGTTTGACAGCCTGCCGGAGGCCGTCCAGGACGCCCTGGGCAAAATGACGCCCTTCCCCCAGCGCCTGGGCTACCCCGCCGAGTTTGCCCTGCTGGTGCAGCAAATCGTGGAAAACCCCATGCTTAATGGCACCACCATCCGCATCGACGGCGCCATCAGAATGCAGCCGAAGTAGTGCTTCAAGAAGGGGCGGCAGGCTAAATCTTTTGGCCGCTGCCCCTTAGCTGTAAACGGATGGTTCCGGAACTGTAAGCATTCAGTAAATCAGGTGGAGGCACGGCCACGGCTTCTTTATCGGTGGCCTGTATTTGTTCCACGGTAACTTCCATGCCGCGCACCAGAGAAGCGATATGGCTCATGTAACGTTCGGCCAGGGCCTTGATTATTAAGTCATATTCGGCCCCAAGCAAACCCCGTAAGGCCGCGCCTGTGCGGTAAAATAATCCATGGAGCCTGACCCCACTTCTTGACAATTTACCGACCGTGATATATTATTTATTTTAGATGGGAATGCTGAAACCGAAGAACGGCGTGTGTGCCTCACTTGCCGGGGCTTTTATCTAGGACCTCTGAAACTGTTACCGCAGTTTCAGAGGTTTTCAATTACTTACGCCGGTCAGCTATTAGCACGACGAGGGTTAGCAGAAGAACAACAGCTATTACGGTTTGGATTAAATCTGATACTGTAACCATTTCTGCCTCACCCCCTTTCATGGATGTTTCCATCCCCGGCAGGTGAGGCCCGTACTCAGTTCAGTATTCCCAAGATTATTTTACCACATTTAGTCAATTTTTGCTGACTAAATTATCCCGGCTTTGAGGTAGTAAACTTTTTGTTTCCCACTCGGGTTTTAGACAGTTATCCGCCGGGTATGCAGAAACAGTGGAGCGCTTCCTAGACACATATGAGATTGCGTGATATAATATTTTCCAGGAGGGAAATCACATGGACGAGACATCGAAACAAATTCTATCAGAGCTTCAACAATTGAATAAACGGGTTGGCGGCATAGAGGCTGGCCAAAAAGAACTATACCAGTTATACAGCGGTTTGGAGGAACACACAAAAGTAACCAGGAGTATGGTTGTAAAACTTACCGAAGATGTTGACCAACTTAAAGGCAGTGTTACAAGACTTGAAAATGACGTAGAACAGCTTAAAGCCGGACAGGCCAGGATTGAAAATGACGTAGAACAGCTTAAAGCCGGGCAGGCCAGAATTGAAAATGACGTAGAACAGCTTAAAGCCGGGCAGGCCAGAATTGAAAATGATGTAGAACAGCTTAAAGCCGGACAGGCCAGGATTGAAAATGATGTAGAACAGCTTAAAGCCGGACAGGCCAGGATTGAAAGTAAGATTGATACTCAGGCAGAGTTTTTCTTAGAAAAGATTAGCAAACAAGAAATGGAAATATTTATGCTCAAAAAGAAAGTAGGTTAATGTCCCTCCCTGCGCATACCAAAAAGGCAGACTATAGTAAATTTTTAGCCTTATTGTCAACCTGGATCTTAGAATTGGTAGACAATATGAAATTGATCACTGAACTAATCCGCCCTAAGACCCCCGCCTCTGTAGGCGGGTTTCAAAGGGCGGTTAAGTCCAGTATGGACTCGGCTAACATTCAGAGGGGGTTGAATCCCCCTCTGAATGAAGTCTCGTTCAATAAAGGAGGGAGAAATTTTTATCGTGACTTCCCCTGCCGGTATAATGAAATTCATAGAAGAAGAACTGGCCTGTCTTGATGAACGCCACCTTTACCGCAGGCTGAATCCCGAAATGAACAATAATAATATTAAGCAGTTGGAGCAGTGGGACAAGGACTACGTATGGCACCCGTTTACGCAAATGTTTCAATACCGGCGGGAAAAACCTTTAATTGTTAAACGGGGGGAAGGAAGCTATCTTTTTGATGTTGAGGGTAATAAATATCTGGACGGCATTTCCTCCCTGTGGGTAACTGTGCACGGTCATGGAAAAGAGGAAATAAACCGGGCGATTAAGGTGCAACTTGATAAAATAGCCCACTGTACGCTGCTGGGGCAGGCCAATATCCCGTCCATACTGCTGGCCAAGAAGCTGGTGGAAATAACCCCGGAAGGTTTGAACAAGGTTTTTTATTCGGAAAGTGGTTCCACCGCAGTGGAAATCGCTCTGAAAATAGCCTATCAGTACTGGCAGCAACTGGAAGGCGAGCAGTATAAAGCCAAGCGTAAGTTTGTTTCCCTGGTAAATGCCTATCACGGTGATACCATCGGGTCGGTGAGCGTGGGAGGTATGGACCTGTTCCATAAAATATTCAGCTCTTTGCTTTTTGACACCATTAAGGCCCCCGCCCCCTATTGCTACCGCTGTCCGTTGGGCTTAAGCAGAGAAAGCTGCTTCATGCAATGCGCAGATGTCCTGGAATCCCTGTTGGCCCACCACCGGGAAATAGCAGGAGTGATCGTGGAGCCTTTGGTTCAGGGGGCCGCTGGTATGCTGGTGGCGCCCGAAGGCTACCTGTCAAGGGTCCGGGAAATCTGTACCAAGTACAATGTTTTGCTTATCGCGGATGAAGTGGCGGTAGGTTTTGGCCGTACCGGCAAGATGTTTGCCTGCGAACAAGAGAATGTATGCCCGGATTTGCTGTGTCTGGCCAAGGGTTTAACCGGAGGCTATCTTCCGCTGGCGGCAACCCTGACCACCGATAAAGTTTATGCTGCCTTTCTGGGGAAAATTGGCAATGTAATCGTCCTGATGCCCGTTCTTTCCATGAGTCTGTCCGAATTGCAAGAAGTTATAGACATTACCTATACAGCTATTAAAAAGGTAACGGAGGTTAAAGCCCGGTGCTGAATGACCTGGTAAGAAAAATATTGGACGGCTTACCCATAACCGGTGAGGAAGCCCTAAGTCTCACCCTGCTGGAAGGATCTGAAATTTATGATCTGCTGGCTGTTGCCGGCCGGGTTACCCGCTATTTCAGCGGTAACCGGGTGGAGCTGTGTTCCATTGTTAACGTCCGGTCCGGCCTTTGCAGCGAGGATTGTGTTTTTTGCGCCCAGTCGGCCAAGTACAAAACCGGCACGGAGGCCTATCCGGTGTTAAGGCCGGAGAAGGTGCTGCGCGGGGTCATGGAAATACAAAAGAGCGGAGTAAACCGGTTTTCTATTGTAACCAGCGGCAGGGGCATTTCCGGTCGCGATTTGGGTACCGTGCTGGAAATCATCCGTCTTCTGCGCCGGGAAACCGGCCTTCAGTTGTGCGCCTCACTGGGGATTATAACTTATGACCAGGCTGTCATGCTCAAAGAGGCGGGATTGTCCCATTATCATCACAATTTAGAAACTGCCGCCAGTTACTTTGACCGGGTTTGTACCACGCATACCTACCGGGACAGGGCGGAAACCATCACAGCGGCGGGAAAGGCCGGGTTGCAGGTGTGTGCCGGGGGTATCCTGGGTCTGGGTGAATCTTCCGGGCAACAGGTGGAATTGGCCATGGAATTAAGAAGGCTGAAGATTGATTCTGTGCCGCTGAATTTTTTAAACCCCATTCCCGGCACCCCCCTGCAGGACCAGGCCGGCCTGCCGCCCCTGCATTTACTCCGGACCATCGCCATATTTCGCTTGTTGTTGCCCCGGGCGGTGTTACGTTTGTGCGGCGGCAGGAAAGAAGGTTTGCGCCGTGTTCAGCCGGTGGCTTTTTTAGCAGGCGCAAACGGAATTATGGTAGGCGACTATCTCACCACCGGCGGGGAATCCTTGCAGGATGACCTGCAAATGCTCCGTGACCTGGGCCTGGACAATGCCCTGAAGATGGAAGGATCCGCCTTGACCTGATCCGGACAAGCCGGCAGCGGCCAAGTTTGCCTGGCCCGGATAAAAACAAAGGAAAACATGGCCCGGGGTTGTATTTTCATAGCAGATAAAGAAGACTTGGTTCAGGTGGGGTATTAACCCATACGTTGGGGACATTCCTCCGAAGGAGGTGTGTCCCCTGACCGCTGAACCCTAGTCGCACTTATTTCGAGTTTACAGCCTGTATGAAGATAAATTCTGCCTGTGAGGGATTAGCCGTGGAAATAGGGTCCCAAATTCAGATGCTGCTGCTGGAATACTTGACCGCCAGTTTGGCCGGAGACAAGCGGGAAGGTAAAACGGCGCGGGAGGAAAACTTTGCCGGGTTGCTGCTCCTGGCTATGGCGGGCAAAAACGCCGGCCTGGTGGCCGGCGCGGGCAGGTCGGGAGTTGGCAACTATAACGCGCTGACGGCCATGCATTACGACTATCCGCCTCCCGGCCAGAGGGCGGAAAAAACAACTTCCGCGGCCCCTGGCGGCCCCGGAATCAAAGAAATCATTGAGCAAACCGCCCGGAAATACGGGGTGGACCCGGCGCTGGTAAAATCGGTGGTGCAGGCGGAGTCCAACTTCAATCCCGGGGCCGTTTCCAAGGCCGGGGCCATGGGCCTGATGCAGCTGATGCCCCGGACCGCCGCCTATCTGGGGGTGAAAGACCCCTTCGACCCGGTGCAAAATGTGGACGGCGGGGTGCGCTACCTGAGCCAGATGCTCAAGCGTTACCAGGGGGACGTAAGCCTGGCCCTGGCCGCGTATAACGCCGGCCCCGGGGCCGTGGACCGGGCCGGGGGTATCCCCGGCTACCGGGAGACCCAAAATTACGTACGCAAGGTACTGCAAAACAAGATTAACTACACAGTTTAGAGAGTTTAGAAACTGGGCTACCGGAGTCGAAACATGAACCAGGCGGAGCTGATTGCTTCCTTAATTAAAAACTATGACGGCAACGACCGCGAGTTTATCCCGGTTTTACAGGCAACCCTGGCAGCCTGTGATGAAATAATAGGCGAGCATTCCCTGCGGGTGGCCAGGTATGTCCGGGCGGTGGGGGAAGTAATGGGCCTCACGGGCCCTGCCAACCGGTCATCACTGTATCTGGGCGGCCTGCTGCACGACATTGGTAAATTCACGGTGCCCTATAATACCCTGGTCAAACAAGGTCCCCTTACCGATGCCGAATGGCTGAGGGTTAAAGACCATGCCCACCAGGGGGCGCAGATGCTGCAGGCAAATACAAAGATGGCTCACCTGGCGCCGGTGGTGCTGTGTCACCACGAGTACTATAACGGGCGGGGCTATCCCGGCGGCCTGGCCGGAGAGAATATTCCGCTGATGTCAAGGATTATTGCCGTAGCGGACGCGTATGAGGGTATGACCTCCGAGCGCCCCTATAGAAGGGGTTTCTCCCACCGGGAGGCGCTGAACCGCCTCCGGCAGGGCCGCAACAATTTATATGATCCGGGCGTTGTTGACTGCTTTATTAAGTGTTTGAGGTCCGGCCTAGTATTAAACTATTAGTATACATTCAGTGAAACCGGTGTTAAGGCACTGCGTTATCACCGCTCACTCCAGTGCTCCGCGCAGAAGGTACTCAGGAGTCAGGAGTCAGAAGTCAGAAATCAGAATGAGAAAACCAGCGAAAACATTCCATATTCTCGGGGCATTCTGAATCCTGACTCCTGAATTCTGAATACCTGAATAGTATTAAACTATTAAAGCAAATTTATCACTGAACTAATCCGCCCTAAGACCCCCGCCTCTGTAGGCGGCGGGTTTCAAAGGGCGGTTAAGTCCAGTATGGACTCGGCTAACATTCAGAGGGGGTTGAATCCCCCTCTGAATGAAGTCTCGTTCAACCGTAAGACCCCAAAGGGGACGGGCAATTTTTTCGTAGAGCAAAAAAGTTGCCTGTCCCCTTTGGGGTTGCATATTTTTTTACCGGTAGAAGGAAAATAGAATTATTAATCTAATATATAATATATACACAGGGAAGTTTTTGAGGGCTATAGGTAGTTTTAGTTTATATGTCAATAATGAAGTTTGTTGAAATTAGTAAGAATTTTAATACATGGCTTTTGTCCCAGATTCATCTTGACGTTAACCAGGCATATTTGATATATTACAAGCAGTGTGGGTGTAATGAGGGGGACTTTGTTCCTCTAATCACATGCTAAAATATATATGTTAGGGAGGGGAATTCTTAATGGCGTTACCAAGTCCACATGGTCCAGAAAAAAAATTGATGCCTCTGTTCCTGGAAGGCAAAGAAAGAGATGACGAAATCGCCCGCGCGGCAAGTCTCCCCAAGGTTTACATGACCTCCAAGGAAGTCTCCGACATCCTGATGCTCGGCATGGGTGCTTTCACCCCGCTGAAGGGCTTCATGAACAAGGCCGAGTGGCAAGGCACCGTATTTGAAATGAAGCTGCCCGACGGTACAATGTGGCCGATGCCGGTAACACTGTCCATCTCTGATGAAGAAATGAAGGCTGCCGGTATCCAGGTCGGCTCCGAAGTTGCTCTGTACGAGCGGGAAACCGGTGATCTCTACGGCACTATGAAGATCGAAGAAATTTACCAGATCGACAAAGAAGCCGAGTGCCGGGAAGTTTACAAGACCCTGGACGCCGAAGGTCACCCGGGTGTTGCCCAGACCATGAGGCAGGGCGAATACAACCTTGGCGGTCCTGTCAAGGCTCTGAACGAAGGTAAATACAAGGCTATCTACGGCGACTACTACATGTATCCCGCCCAAACCCGTGAATTGTTTGAGAGCAAGGGCTGGTCAAATGTTGTGGCCTTCCAAACCCGTAACCCCATGCACCGCTCCCACGAATATCTTGTCAAGTTTGCCCTGGAAAGCGGCCAGGTGGACGGCGCTTGCATCCACGCCATTGTTGGCGCCCTGAAGGCCGGCGACATCCCGGGTGAAGTACGCGTCAAGTGCTACGAGGCCCTGGTGGATAACTGGTTTCCGAAGCAATACATCGCCCTGGCCGTTTACCCGATGGAAATGCGCTACGGCGGTCCGCGCGAGGCCCTGTTGCACGCTGTATTCCGTCAGAACTTCGGCATGAACTACCTGATTGTCGGTCGTGACCATGCCGGTGTTGGCGACTACTACGGCCCCTTCGACGCCCAGGTGATCTTTGATCAGCTGTGGCCGGGCGCCCTGGAAATCAAGTGCATGAAGATTAACTGGACATTCTACTGCTACAAGTGTGAGAGCATGGCCTCCCTGGTCACATGCCCGCACGGCAAGGAAGACCGGGTCATAGTTTCCGGCACCCAGTTCCGCCGGGCCATGCAGGAAGGCGCCGACATGCCGAAGGAATTTGGCCGTCCGGAAGTCCTGGAAATCCTTAAAGAGTACTACCAGACTGCTGAGAAGGTTGAAATCAAGAAGGGTGCTTACGAGGACCTGACTCCTGAAATGCTGGCCAAGATCAACGCCGAGAAGAAGTAAGCAACGCTAAATGTAAGGGTCTCATCTGCCTGGCGCAGGTGAGACTTTTCAATATGTTACAAATTTGCCCGTAAAAACCCAAAAGGGACAGGCTACTATTTTCGCTTTGCGAAATAGTAGCCTGTCCCTTTTGGGTCTTGTCATTGACACCTATTTTGCGTAATCGTATACTTATATAAGAAAAACATTATGGAGGCTGGAGATGGAAGACTTTGTGAAGCTGTGCAAGGCTCTGGGGGAACCCACCAGACTGAAAATATTGCGCCTGCTGGCAGTCAGGCCCATGTATGTGTGCGAACTGAACGTTGTTTTGGACATGAGCCAGCCCCGCATCTCCCAGCACCTGAGGGTGTTGAAGGAGGCCGGGTTGCTGGGGGAAACCAGAGAGGCCCAGCGGATTTTTTACTCCTTGGACCTGGAGGGCCTAAAAAAACGCCTGGGGGACCTGATGCGGTTTTTCATAGTGGATATGGACCAGCTGCCCGGGTTTTCAGATGAGTTAAGCCGCCTGGCCGGCCTGGAGTCGGACGGGGAGATCAAGCAGTGTAAGGCCGGCATGAAGCCTTTACATTTAGATGAGGAGTAAGGAGCCGCAAATTATGAAATTAGTGTTAATAAAGTGCTAAATCTATAAAACCCTGTTGATGCTTTATGTATATCATTATATAATGATATAAGCATAAAGCATAAGGGGTTGTGAATGTGGAACAACAGGCAGAAGCAAAAATAAGACAGTTGAAAAAGGAAAGAAACCTGGGCTTTTTTGAGAAGCACCTCACCCTCTGGGTGACCCTGTGCATCATCACCGGCATAGCCCTGGGGGCGGCTCTGCCCGGGACGGCGGAGACTCTCAACGCCATGCAGGTACCGGGCACCCAGGTGAACATACCCGTGGCGTTCCTGCTTTTCTTTATGATGTACCCCATCATGGTGCAGATCGACTTCAGCGAGGTGACCCGGGCCATCCGGAATCCCGGACCGGTTCTGCTCACCCTGGTGGTCAACTGGGGAATTAAGCCTTTCACCATGCTGCTCTTTGCTCTGATCTTCATGCGCTATGTGTTTGCGCCCTTTATTCCCGGGCACATGGCCGACTCCTACATTGCCGGGATGATCCTGCTGGGCATTGCCCCCTGCACTGCCATGGTGCTGGTGTGGGGTTATCTGGCCAAGGGGAATATGGGGCACACCCTGGTGATGGTGGCCGTCAACTCCCTGGTCATGCTGCTCCTGTATGCGCCCCTGGGCAGCCTTTTGCTGGGCGTATCCGACATTGTGATACCCTTTGCCACCCTGTTCTACGCGGTCCTGTTTTATGTGGGGGTGGCCCTGGTGGCCGGCTACATCACCCGGAGCAGCTTAATCAAGCGCAAGGGCGTAGAGTGGTATGAGGCTGTGTTCTTAAAGCACACCGGCAAGGTGTCCATTACCGCCCTGCTGCTCACCCTGGTGTTCCTGTTCATGCTCCAGGGGGACGTTATTTTGCAGCAACCCCTGGTTATTGCCATGATTGCCGTGCCTTTGTTTATCCAGACAGTGTTCATTTTTGGGATTACTTACGCCGCGGCCAGATGGCTCAAGCTTAACTACGAAGATGCCGCCCCCAGCGCTATGATTGGGGCCAGCAACCACTTCGAGGTGGCCATTGCCACGGCGGTCACATTGTTCGGCCTGGCCTCCGGGGCGGCCCTGGCCACAGTTGTGGGTGTGCTCATTGAGGTGCCGCTGATGCTGATGCTGGTCAGGTACTGCCTGCGCACCAGGCACTGGTTCGGAGCTCGGCGGCCCGGGGAAGGCAGGTTAAGTCCATGAGTATTCAAATCTCAGCAGAAGCCCGGGAGTACATTAGGCAAAAGGGCGGTCACGTCCTGATCACCAAAGTATGGCGGGGGTGAGGCCGTAGCGGTTCGGCGCCGGTTTTGAGCGTCGAGCCCGTGCGCCCGGCGGGCGAAGAGGGATACACTTTACATGAGGTGGATAATCCTGCGACCTGGTGGTGGGGGAAACCACCTGTGACGGCAAGAAAAAGGCCTTTGAAATCCTGGCCGAGCATGTGCCGGTGCACGTAATGGAAACCCCGCACATGAAACGGGAAAAGGATCGTCTTTTGTGGCGCAGCGAGGGGGCTGATTTTGCCCGCCAGGTGGAAGAGTTCACCGGCAACAAAATTGACTCCGCCGGCCTGGAGCGCGGTATCAAAGAGGTTAGGACGGCAGCGTGGCTGACTTCCAGATGAACGAAAAATGCTCGGCGGGCACCGGCAAGTTCCTGGAGATCATGGCGGCGGCCCTGGGCTACCCTATCGACGGGTTTGGCCGGGCGGCCCTGAAGGGTGACCGGGGGCTAAAAATCAGCAGCATGTGCACGGTTTTCGCAGAGTCCGAGGCAGTTTCCCTGTTGCACCGGGGCGTGCCCCGGGAGGACATTGCCATGGCCCTGCACGCCGCCGTGGCCGGGCGGGCGGCGGGCCTGCTGCACCGGGTGGGTTTTAAGCCGCCCCTGGTGTTCAGCGGCGGGGTGGCCCGGAACCGGTGCCTGGTGCAGCTCCTGGAGGAAAAGATGGGCTGCCGGGTTCTGGTCGCCCCCGACCCCCAGGTGCTGGGGGCTGTGGGCGCAGCACTGCACGGCTGGCAAAAGTAAAAGGGGCTGGCCCCCGTATCTAGCCCTGGGAGGCCATGGCCCCGCTGACGATGAGCTTCATAGCCTTGTCCGGGGGGATATCGACGTACTGAATATGCTCCTCGGCAAACCAGTACAGGTCGCCGGCAAACTGCAGGGACTGAGGGATGTACACCGGGTAGTATTTCTGCCCCCCGTTAACCAGGGGTTCCCTGGAGGTTAAAAAGCCCAGGCGCTTGGACGTGCCTCCCACGTCCACCAGCACCACTGTGTCGAAACTTTTCTTTTCCCCCAGCAGGCTGTTCATGGTGTCCTTCAGCACCGAGTAAATGCTCTTGATGAAGGGAAACCGGCGGACAAGTTCCTCAAAGTGGCGGATCAGAGGCCGGATGAAGAACAGTTGGGACAAAAAACCGATGAGCATAAGCAGAACCACCACCACAAGGAAGCCTATCCCGGGAATAAACTTCTGATCCAGGGCGGTGAGCAGGGACCAGCCCAGGGAGTCAATTTTTGTAAAAATCAATGACACCAGGTAATATGTCCCCAGCACCGGGGTCACCACCAGGAGGCCGTTAATGAACCACAGGCCCAGTCTTTTCACCATAAACACCTCTTGTTGCCAAGTATTCCCATATTCCGGGCTCAAGTTACATATATTTTTCGTATATATTCAATGAAACCTGTGTTAAGGCACGGCGTTATCACCGCTCACTCCAGTGCTCCGCGCCGACAGCACCCCGGCTTGTTTCGGACCGGACTAGCGACGCTGCAAAGGCGGCGATTAATTTGCAATGGAAGGCGCCTGCTCTCCTCAAAGCACCTTGTTCTCAAACCCGTCTCATTAGTAGTCCGCTGGTTTCGCGCCGCAGTCCGGTTACCCTCACTGCGCCGGGTGCTGTTACCGGCGCTCCGCAAGTCGTTCGCTAATGATAACGCCGTGCCTCCACCTGGTTTACTGGATACTTACTATTTTTCCGCAGCCTTCCGGGCGTAGTCCCGGGCCTTCTTTGAGTATAACACAATCCGGGAAGGGTCAAAATATTTTCTGCCCTGAAGGAGAAAACTAAATCATGTTGAATAAGTTACTATCTGGCGGCACGAAGCTGCCACCGAGGTTTACCACTGAACTAATCCGCCCTAAGACCCCCGCCTCTGTAGGCGGCGGGTTTCAAAGGGCGGTTAAGTCCAGTATGGACTCGGCTAACATTCAGAGGGGGTTGAATCCCCCTCTGAATGAAGTCTCGTTCAAAGGGCCAACCAGATCAAATTATCCACGAAGGTAAAGCGCCCAGGAGCAAAGCCGGGAAGCTTCGTGGTTTTGTTTTTTAGGGGAGGATACTATGCGCGTAGCGATTGTGGACGGACAGGGCGGCGGAATTGGTAAATTAATTGTGGAAAAGGTGCGGTGGCGCTTTGGGGAGCGGGTGGACATCCTGGCCCTGGGTACCAATGCCCTGGCCACGGCGGCCATGCTCAAGGCGGGGGCCAACGAGGGGGCCAGCGGTGAGAACGCCATCGTCATTAATGCCCCCCATGTGGATGTGATCATGGGCTCGCTGAGCATTGTGGTACCCAATGCCCAGCTGGGGGAACTCACCCCCAAAATGGCCGAGGCCCTGGCCGGCAGCTGGGCCCGCAAAATCCTGCTGCCCCTGAACAGATCCAATATTGAGCTGGTGGGTGTAACCGGTGAGCCGCTGCCGCACCTGGTGGATGAAATGGTGTCCCGGCTGGAGCAACTGTATAAAGACAGCAGGGACAATCAGTATAACTAACGTAGCAGGCCCTGCAAATCATCCTGGTTTGGGCGCCCGGGGAGAGGCTGGCTGGTAGATTATCTACCGGTTTTTTTGTTCAATTAATCGTATACATTCAGTGAACCGGTGTTAAGGCACGGCGTTATCACCGCTCACTCCAGTGCTCCGCGCCGACAGCGCCCCGGCTTGTTTCGGACCGGACTAGCGGCGCTGCAAAGGCGGTGATTGCTTGGTTAATAGAAGGTACCTGCTCTCCTCAAAGCACCTTGTTCTCAAATCCGTCTCATTAGTAGTCCGCTGGTTTCGCGCCGCAGTCCGGTTACCCTCACTGCGCCGGGTGCTGTTACCGGCGCTCCGCAAGTCGTTCGCTAACGATAATGCCGTGCCTCTACCGGGTTTACTGAATACTTAGTGCGGCCAGGCAAGGTCATGTTATATAGTGGGTGCAATGCCCCCCTGGTAAGGTCTAACCAACCGCCAGTAGCAAGTCCTTGGAGTTTAACAGGTAACTGCTAAATTTAAGCGTA
>JBFMEU010000063.1:0-16827 GCA_040753155.1 Bacillota bacterium | reverse complement strand
ATCCGCCCTAAGACCCCCGCCTCTGTAGGCGGCGGGTTTCAAAGGGCGGTTAAGTCCAGTATGGACTCGGCTAACATTCAGAGGGGGTTGAATCCCCCTCTGAATGAAGTCTCGTTCAACCATGGCGCTTCCGAAGTATGAGATATACGATCCATTCTGAATCCTGAATCCTGAATTCTGAATACCTGAATAGTAACGGGGGTTTTGCCTGAATGGCAGATAATGACAGAGTGCGCCAGGCGGTGACCAGGGAGGTGAACTGGTACGCCTCCATGACGGTTCCGGCTGCAACAGCGGATGTTGAGGTTTTTGCCAGGGTTGAGCAGCTCAGGCCAAGATTGCTTGATGATTTTGTGCTGCGCATTGACGCTGAAATCAGGGTTTTTGCCGTGGCCAGGAATTTTCCCCGGCTCCACGGCAAACTGGCTGAAAACGGCAGCACCTCAAGCACCCTGGTCAACATGCCGGTATTTGTTAAATTACCCAATTTAGCCGCCTTTGAGGACTTATTGTCCATCAGGCACCAGATAGAGACCAGTTCCACCGGGGTCCGCTCCGGCCGGGTTTCCTCGTCGGGCATCCTGACCTTGAATGTATACTACCAAAGCACGGCGTCCTTAAACGGCACAGTTACCGAGTTTCAGCACGGCAGGCCCCTGCGGGGAAGCCAGTTGACCCTGCTGAGCTTTGAGGACGAAAGTGTGCTGACCACAACTACTGCCGGCAGTGACGGCAAATATGTTTTCTACGACGTCAGGCCGGGCACTTATAAAGTGGAGGTGGCTGCGGCGGATTATGAGACACAGGTGCAGGTGGCGGTTATAAACTACCGGGATACAGTTGACTTTGTCCTCCACCGCAAACTTGACGCCTGATTAGGACGTCGGATATTAGCCGTTAACAGTGTTTTTCATGGGGTACAATTAGGATGATGTGCGGGCAGCAGGTATCCTATCCCTGCAGGCGATTTAGCGGAGTGCCGCCAAAAGACTCGGTGACGGAGTTTAGCGGGGTCAAGGCCCGAAACGTGCTGGTAACAATAGCTAAACACAAGAGAAAAAAATCGTATGGTAATATTTCAAAATACAAAACAACATAGCGTGCACAATTTGCAGGGCCTTTAGCCCCGCTTAACGACGAGCCGCAAGTCTTTTCGGCACACAGCTCATGAGCCTGAGGGATAGGTACCTGCTGCAGGTAATATCTCGTTTATAACGGTTGTTAGGGTTGTTCTTCTGACGTCTGACGACCAATACTGCTTGTCATATTTGTCCATCCCCGGAATATAAATATACAGATTAATCGTGCCTGTATTTTCCGGGGGAGGGAAATATTGTGAAATTGGATGTCTGGACACGAAAACGCAAGCCTCCGCAATATGGTCCCGCAGACTGGGACAACTACTACCAGGCCGGACGGCCGTACCCGCGGGGGTCCGGACCCCGGGACTACCGTAAAACCCTGCGCCGCGCCGGCATTGCCCTGGCCATTTTGCTGTTCCTGCTGGCGGTGCGGGAACTGCCTTACCCGGTGGGTCAGCAGGTGCGGGACAACCTGCGCTACCTCCTGACCGCCGAGTGGAACTTTCAGCCGGTGGCGCAAAAGGTAGTCCAAATCGGCCTGCAGATGGTTAACGTGGACGCCCCTTTTTTCAACCATGTGCCCCGGGATAACAGCTATGCCCCGGTGAGCGGGCCTGCCGGGACAGAGGGCCTTATGCTGCCGGTCTCCGGCAAGGTGGTGCGGGAATTCGGCTGGTCCAAAGATCCCGCCGACGGGCTGGAAAAGTTTCATCACGGCATTGACATCCAGGCTGCCCCGGGGACCGAAGTAAGGGCGGCGCTGCCTGGCAAGGTGGTCCAAACCGGTGTGGACCCGGTGCTGGGACCGTATCTTATGCTGGACCACGGTGCGGGAACCAAGTCTTTTTATGCCGGGTTGGAGCCGGCTGACACTTCCCTGGAGCGGGAGTTTACCGCCGGTGAAGTAATCGGGCGCATTGGGCCGGAGGGGGATGTGGACGGCGGGGGACTGCACTTTGAGCTGCGGGAAAATGATAAACTGGTAGATCCCCTGAGCCGGCTGCAGGCCGGGCACTAAAGGGGGCTTGCCGGTGCGCTTGGGAAATTTTTATGGCGTTGATATCTATCTTAACTACTTTTTTCTGGGTTTGCTGGCCCTTTTCTTTGTGGCCGGGGTGCTGGTCAAAGGCCTGCTGGCCTTTGCCATAGTGCTGGCGCATGAATTCGCCCATGTGGCCACAGCCCGGCGCCTGGGGGTGCCGGCGGGTGAGGTTGAGCTGCTCCCCTTTGGCGGGGTTAGCCGGATCGGAGGGGACCTGGTTATGGACCCCCGCCGGGAAATCTGCGTCGCTGCGGCCGGGCCGGCCAGCAACCTGGCAATGATTCTGCTGGCGGTTGCCGGCAAAAACTACGGCCTCTGGCATGATGACCTGGGGCCGTTTTTTCTGCAGTGCAACATCCTCATTGCCCTGTTCAATATGCTGCCCGCCTTGCCCCTGGACGGGGGCAGGGTTTACCGGGCCTATCTGGCCAGGCGCATGGGTATTCGCGAGGCCACCCACCGGGCGGCCGCCGCCGGCCAGTTTTGGGCCATGGTAATTGCAACCCTGGGCGCCCTGGGGATTATTTTTGAAATTGCCGGGCTGGATATATTAATCACTGCTATGTTTCTGTTTTACGCCGCCAGCCGGGAGCGGGGGCAGGCGGCTTACCTTTTTGTACGCCACCTGATGCACAAAAAGGAGGAACTGGCCAGGGCCGGAGTGCTGCCGGCTGAGCATTTGGTGGCCGTGGAAAGCACGCCCCTGGGGGATATTGTAAAGCCCTTCGTGCCCCAAAAATTTCACCTGGTGCTGGTGCTGGACCGCAGTTACCGGTATATGGGGGTAGTGACCGAAGCCGAAATACTGGACAGACTGCTGGAGGGCGGCGCTGATCTTACAGTGGGCAGCCTGACTGGAAAGTAGGCGCCGGATTTCGGGCGTCAGACCCAAGGGGATTTATGCAACGGTAAAATAATCCATGGAGTCTGACCCCACTTCTTGACAATTATCCAATCGGGATATATTATTTACTTAAAGGTTATCACTCCTTTTTTAAGTGGGAATACTGAAACTGAGAAACAGCGTGTGGTGCCTCAACTGCCGGGGTTTCATCTTAAGCCTCTGAAGCTGTTGGTAGCAGCCTCAGAGGTTTTCAATTACTTACGCCGGTCAGCTATTAGTACGACGAGGGTTAGCAGAAGAACAACAGCTATTACGGTTTGGATTAAATCTGATACTGTAACCATTTCTGCCTCACCCCCTTTCATGGATGTTTCCATCCCCGGCAGGTGAGGCCCGCCCTCAGTTCAGTATGCCCGAGTTTATTTTACCACATTTAGTCAAATTATGCAGACTAAATGTGGTTTTTTTGCTTAATTACAGGCACTATCTCTCATATCGTTGCTATCATCCAGCGCAATGAACCGGGCGCCATCGTTAATGGGGGGGGCTTCGCTCACCGCGTTTCGTGTTAAACTCATAAAGAAGACTTGGTTCAGATGGGGTTTTAACCCATACGTTGGGGACATTCATACATTGGGGACATTCATACATTGGGGACATTCCTCCGCAGGAGGTGTGTCCCCTGACCGCTGATGGTGTGTCCCCTGACCGCTGATGGTGTGTCCCCTATCCGCTAAACCTTAGTCGCACTTATTTCGAGTTTACAGGCTGTGCCAAGATAAAAATTGGTCAAGGAATATTTTTCCTTGACCTTTTGGGATAAAATAGTATTAACGCCCTTGATTTTTTCTTCTGGAAATGATATGCATCATGATAGGTTTCATAGGAGGAAGATTAGATGGAGCAAAAATTGAAGCAATTATTGTCAAGGGTGCAAAAGCCGGCCCGGTACGTGGGGGGCGAGTGGAACTCCGTGACCAAGGACTGGGATCAAACGGACTTTAAAACTGTGTTCGCCTTTCCGGATGTTTATGAGGTGGGCATGAGCCACCTGGGCCTGCAGATATTATACAGTGTGGTTAATAGCCGGGACGATCTGCTGATGGAGCGGGTTTTTGCCCCCTGGCCGGACATGGAGCTTTTAATGCGGGAAAACAGCCTGCCCCTGTTCAGCCTGGAGTCGGGCCGGCCCCTGGGTGATTTTGACCTGATTGGCTTCACCCTGCAGTATGAGCTGAGCTTTACCAATGTTTTAAACATGTTAAACCTGTCCGGACTGCCCCTGCGCTCCCGGGACCGGGTGGAAGGCCGGCCCCTGGTGGTAGCCGGCGGCCCCTGCGCCTTTAATCCCGAGCCCCTGGCCGAATTCATCGACCTGTTTGTCATTGGCGAGGGGGAGGAAGTGCTGCTGGAGCTGATTGATGCCTGCCGGGAAAAGCGGGGGCGGTCTGTTTCCCGCCGGGAGCTCTTAACAAGCCTGGCCCGCCTGCCCGGTGTATATGTGCCCTCGCTGTATAAGCCCGTTTACGATAGCGGGGGGAATTTGCTGCGGGTGGAGCCAAGGGGCGCCGCCGGGCCGGCCGTGCGCAAGCGGGTGGTGGCTGATCTGGACAGCGCCCCGTTTCCCGGCCGCCCCATCGTTCCCAATCTGGGTGTGGTGCACGACCGGATGGTTTTGGAGGTGCAGCGGGGCTGCACCAGAGGCTGCAGATTTTGCCAGGCCGGGGTGATTTACCGCCCGGTGCGGGAAAAGTCCCCCGCCACACTGTTCAGACAGGCTGAGGACCTGGTTGGCAGTACCGGCTGGGATGAGATTTCCCTGACCTCCCTGAGCACGGCGGACTATAGCCGGGTCCGGGAAGTGGTCACGGGTTTGCTGGACAGTTACGGGGGCCGGCGGATTAATGTGTCCCTGCCCTCTTTGCGGGTGGACGCCTTTTCCGTGGACCTGGCCCGGGAGGCGCAAAGGGTGCGCAAGGCCACCCTTACCTTTGCCCCCGAGGCCGGCACCCAGCGGCTGAGGGATGTTATTAACAAGGGTGTCACCGGGGAAGATTTGCTGGAAGCGGTTTCCTCCGCCTTTAGCGCGGGCTGGCACGGGGTCAAGCTGTATTTTATGATCGGCCTGCCCACGGAAACTGACGAAGACATTGAGGGCATTGCCCGGCTGGCCCGGCTGGTAGTGGAGGCCGGGGAGCGCAGGTGCAGGTCCAAAGGCAGGCTGAAGGTGACGGTGAGCGTATCCTCCTTTGTGCCCAAGTCCCACACCCCTTTCCAGTGGGAGCCCCAGGACAGTATGGCCGAACTCCGCCGCAAGCAGCAGCTGCTGCGGGAAAAACTAAGGCACAGGCGGATTGTTTTTAATTACCACGACCCCGGGGTAAGCTTTTTGGAAGCAGTCCTGGCCCGGGGCGACCGGCGGCTGGGGGATGTGCTGGAAGAGGCCTGGCGCCGGGGCGCCAGGTTTGACGGCTGGACCGAAATGTTTGATTACAAGCGCTGGCAGGAGGCCTTCGACGCCCTGGGTATTAACCCGGAGAGCTACGCCCGCAGGCGCTTTGGCTATGATGATGTGCTGCCCTGGGACCATATTGACGCCGGGGTTAGCCGCAAGTACCTGGTGCAAGAGCACCGGCAGGCCCTGGAAGTTAAGACCACCCCGGACTGCCGGCAGGGCAGGTGCCCCGGCTGCGGGCTCTGCCCGAATCTGGAAATCAGGCCCCGGGTGCAGGGGGGTGAACCGGTTGTACCGTTACAGGATTAATTACACCAAGGAGGGCCCGGCCCGTTACATATCCCATCTGGACCTGGTGCGGACCATGGAGCGGAGCCTGCGGCGCTGCGGCCTGCCGGTGGCCTTTTCCGGGGGGTTCAATCCCCACCCCAGGTTCAGCTTTGCCCTGCCCCTGCCGGTGGGCGTGGCCGGGCTAAATGAGTACATGGACCTGGACTTGATAACGGAAGTTGACCCGGCCGAGGTGGGCCGGCTGCTGGGCGGCGCTCTGCCCCGGGGGATTGAGGTGCGCGGCGTCAGGCAGGCGCCGGAGGACAGCCGCCCCTTGATGGCCATGGTTAAAAGGGCCTCCTACCAGGTTACGGGCAGACTCCGGGAGTCCCTCTCCGGGGCGGACTTGAGCCGTATGATTAAAGAATTTTTGGACAGGGAGTCCATTATTATTGAAAGACAGGGGAAAAAGGGGACCGGTCCCCGGCCTGTGGATATCAGGCCCGGTATTTTGCGTTTAAGCGGCGATCTGCGTGAGCACGGGGAACTGGTCCTGGAAATGGAATTACAGGCCGGCAGCGTCGGCAACGTGCGTCCGGAGGAAGCGCTGCGCGCCCTGGTCGGGCTGACCGGCCTGCCGGCGCCGGCGTACGGGTTTGATATCTGCCGGACGAGCCTGGATGGTTTTAACCTGACTAACTTGGCGTAAGTCTCCCACTTATAGTGGGAGTACAACGCCAACTAAGTCATGCATTTGCAGTTCTAAAATTCAGGGGGAGTTGAATCTCCCCCTGAATTAAGAACTTGCTTCATGAGTGAGGATGATAAAAATTGTTAAAAGAGATAATTATTAACGTGGGTGAGGAAGAAACCCGCGTGGCCGTTCTGGAAAACAAGCAGCTGGTGGAGATGTTCATTGAGCGCTCCCTGAACCAGCGCCTGGTGGGCAATATTTTCAAGGGGCGGGTGGAGAATGTCCTGCCGGGGATGCAGGCCGCCTTTGTGGATATCGGCCTGGAAAAGAACGCTTTTTTGTATGTTGAAGATGCCATGCCCTCCCGGACCCACGACGGCGCCCACGGACACCACGGGTCCGCCCTGGGAACCAGCATTTGCAACATTTTAAAGCAGGGCCAGGATATTATTGTGCAGATTATTAAAGAGCCCATCGGCACCAAGGGCGCCCGGATTACCACCCACATCACCCTGCCGGGACGCTACCTGGTGCTGATGCCGACGGTGGACTACATTGGCATATCCCGGCGCATTGATGATGAAAAGGAGCGTGACCGGCTGCGGGAGCTGGCCTCCCGGGTCAAGCCCGAGGGGATGGGCCTGATTGTGCGCACCGTGGCCCAGGGTGTGGATGAAGAGGAATTTAAACAGGACGTGCAGCTGCTGAACAGGCTGTGGCGCAAAATCACCAACCGCTCGGCCCACGGCCCGGTACCCAATTTGCTGCACCGTGACCTGGAGCTGATTCAGCGTATTTTACGGGATATTTTTACCGAAGATGTGGACCGGCTGATTGTCGATTCCCGCTACGAATACGAAAAGATCCTGGATTTACTGGATATTATCAGCCACCGTTTAAAATTCAAGGTGTTTTTGGAGGAAAAGGAGTACATTTTTGATGAGTACGGCATTGAAACCGAGCTGGAGCGGGCCTTGCGCCGCAAGGTGTGGCTCCGGTGCGGCGGCTATCTGGTAATCGACCAGGCCGAGGCGCTGACGGCCATTGATGTCAACACCGGCAAGTTTGTGGGCAGCACCAACCTGGAAGACACCGTACTGAGGACCAACCTGGAGGCGGCGGTGGAGATCTCCCGCCAGCTGCGGCTGCGGAACATCGGGGGCATTATCATTGTTGACTTTATTGACATGGTCAGGGAGGAGCACCGCCGGAAGGTGCTGGACACCCTGGAAGAGGCCATCAAGTTCGATAAGACCAAGACGAACATCCTGGGCATCACCCAGCTGGGTTTGGTGGAGATGACCAGGAAAAAGGTGCGCCCCAGCCTGGCCGAGGTGCTGCAGAAGCCGTGCCCCTATTGCGAAGGCCGGGGCAAGGTGCTTTCCGAGGAAACCGTGGGCATTCACATCAAGCACCAGGTTTTCCAGCTGGCCCGCCAGACGGCGGCGGACACCATCCTGGTGGAGGCCAACCCCCTGGTGGCGGCCCGCCTCATTGGCAGCGGCGGCGCCAACCTGCGGGAGCTGGAAGCTAAAACTGGCAAAAACCTTTACATCCGGGGGGCCACCGCCCACCACATTGAATCGGTATCCATGCGGCCCATGTTCGACCAGGCCGACATCAAGGCCCACACCCTGCCGGTCAGGCCGGGGGAGGTACTGGAGGTGCTGGTGGAAGAGCCCCACGTCAACAACATCAACGACGGCATTGCCCGGATTGACGGGTTCATTTTGGACGTAGAGGGGGCGGGCTGCCTGGTGGGGGAAACTGTGCCCATCGAGGTGAGCAAGGTTTACCGCACCTACGCCAAGGCCAAACTGGCGCGGCCGGAGTAGTGCCCGGTTGAGTATTGCTTGACAAAAATATGTGATGTGATAAAATAGCATACTGTAGGTGATTTATCACCTTTTAAACCGCTCGGAACCGGTTCATTCTTAAACGGCCCTGCCGTACCTGATTCCGGCGAGTCCTGAGTGAAAGGGGTATTCAGTTGTACGCAATTATTGAAACCGGCGGCAAACAGTACCGGGTACAGGAGGGAGACGTCCTGTTTGTGGAGAAGGTGCCCGCCGATGCCGGGGAAACAGTTGAGATTGACAAGGTGCTGGCAGTGGAAAAGGACGGCGAGGTTCAGGTCGGCACGCCCTATGTTGGCGGGGCCAGGGTAATCATGAAGGTGGATAAGCACGGCAAGGGTAAAAAGATAATTATATTCAAGTTCAAGGCCAAGAAAAACTATCGCCGCAAGCAAGGTCACAGGCAGCCATTTACCAAGGTAACGGTTGAGAAGATAGAAGCCTAAAACCCGAAGCAGGAGGTGTAATCTAATGGCTCATAAGAAAGGTGTAGGAAGTTCCCGTAACGGTCGTGATTCCCAGCCCAAGATGCTGGGCGTGAAGCGTCAGGACGGTCAGTTTGTAACTGCCGGCTGCATTTTGGTGCGCCAGCGGGGAACCAAGATACATCCCGGCCTTAATGTAGGCAAGGGCGGAGACGATACCCTGTTTGCCCTGGCGGATGGTGTTGTTTCCTTCCAGCGCATGGGACGGGACAAGAAGAAAGTTGTAGTTAATGAAACGGCAGTTGTAGGTTAACAGACAAGGGGACTGTTCTTAAAGGGTTCAATTGGAAGTTTTGCGTGGAAAAAGGCTCAAATACCAGGTAACCCCTGGCATTTGAGCCTTAATAATGTATATTTTTAAATTAACTTTTTTGTGATAATATATTCTTACAGTATTATGGTAATACCAGGAGGGTTCTTTAATGGAGTATACAACTTTAACATCAAAAGGTCAGATAACAGTTCCAAAAGAGATTAGGGATAAGTTCAATTGGAAAGAAGGCACAAAACTTAAGTTTTACCTGGAAGGCGATGATTTGAGAGTTAAGGAGATTACAATTGCGGACGAAATGGAAGATTTGCTTTTAAAAGACTTAATGGATTTGGGATATAAAGGAAAAGAGCTTAAAGCCAAACTTCTTGAACGGAAGGATATTTTGAACAAGACTTTTGACAAGTTCATAGAAGAACGGCTTCAAGAGGAAACTGTTCCCTTGGAGGATGCCATAAGGGTCCGGTCCTTACAAGGAACTCCGTTCTCAACATAACGGGGGTCTTAGGGCGGATTAGTTCAGTGATAAACGCTTTTTCAGGCTTGGTATAATGACACCCAGCCGGTCAAGCAAATAAAATATAATTACACGGGAGAAAAAAAATGCTATTTCTGGTCAGAGGCTTCAAATTTCAGATGATTGCCATTGTGACCCTGCTCTTGCTGGTACCGCTGCTGGTTGTTGGCTATGACTATGCCCTGCTTTCAAAAACCGATGACATCCTGATTGCCGGCTTGGAAGAAGAACTAACCGTCATCGTCGATGTGATGGGACGGCAAATCCAGGATCAGATAGCGGCTGAGATGCAATTAGACCCTGACCGGGATATGGCGAAACTCCTTGAGGATTCGTTCATTGACGTGGCCGCCCCCCTGGCCGACAGGCACAAGGGGGTGCGCATAGGCCTGTACATCGTGAGTAAAGACCACATCATCACCCAGGGCTATCTCCACGATTACCGGCCGCCCGGGGGTGAGGAGCAGGAGCACCGCCAGCAGCGGGTGTACCAGGAGACGGCTGACGGCATCAAGGCCGTGCTGGCTGGCGGCGGTGCTGCAACCATGCTCGGGGAAACCTGGGATGACCGGTTTTTAGAATACCTGGTCCCCATTTATCATGGCGACCAACTGGTGGCCGTAACCTGGGCCGAGAAACGTATGCACCCGGTGTTTGCCAAGAGCGCCCTGGTGCGGCAGGTGTTTGTTTTTGCGGCCATGGCCATATTCTGGCTGGCCCTGGGGGCGACTATCTTTTCTACAGCAACCATGGTCAGGCGAGTGCAGAAAATAAAGGACGGCCTTGAGGGCCTGAAAACCGACTTTCACAATACACTGCCGGAGCAGCCAGGGGAGCTGGGTGAAATTACCAGGGCTATTAATGAGATGGCGGTCAGCTTGATGGAAAAGGAACACCTGGCCAAACAGTTGCGCCGCTCGGAGCGACTGGCCACCCTGGGCCGGACAGTTACGGATATAGCCCATGAACTGCGCAACCCGGTGAGTATAATTCAGGCCACAGTTGAACTGATGGAACCAAAGAGCCGGGGGGATGAGGAATTAACGGAGTGCCTGAATATGATCAAAGAGCAATTGGAGAGGCAAAACACCTTGATTTCAGATCTGTTGAATTTTGGGAAGCCCTCGAACGTGGAGATGGAGCCCATTAACCTGCGGCTGCTGATGAATGAGATTGTTGCCATAACCTCACCGCTGCTGAAGAAAAATCAGGTGTACCTGAATTATGTCAGCGATGAGCAGATACCGGTCGTCACCGGCAACAGGGAAAAGCTGACCCAGGTATTTATGAATTTGATTATGAATGCCATCCAGGCCATGCCTGAAGGCGGGGATTTAACCATTCAGGTATTCCATAAGGAAAACAGCGCCTGTGTTTCTTTCCGGGATAACGGGGAAGGGATTCCGGAAGATCATCTGACCAGTATCTTCGAGCCCTTTTACTCCAGGAAGGCCGGCGGCAGCGGCTTGGGTCTGGCTATCAGCAAAAGAATTATTGAAATTCACCGGGGGACGATAAGTGTAGAGAGCATTCCCGGGGAAGACACTGTGTTTACAGTTTGCTTCCCCCTTGAATAATACTAAAAGGAGGCCGGTAAGATGGCTGAGCAAAAGGTATTAATTATTGATGATGAGCCTGGTTTATGCTGGGCCCTGGAAAAGTCCCTGCGCGAAGAAGGGTATGATGTGCTCAAGGCCGCCAGCGGCTTCGCCGGACTAGAATTGCTGTCCGCCCAGAAGGACGTATCTCTGGTTCTGCTGGACTACAAAATGCCGGGCATGGACGGCCTGGAAGTACTGGACAAAATTATGGCGCAGTGGCCAGGCCTGCCGGTTCTCTTTATGACCGGCCACAGCGCTATCTCCACGGCTGCCGCGGCCATAAAAATTGGCGCCGTGGCCTACGTCACAAAGCCCTTCCACCTGGCTGATTTAAAGGAGACCGTACGAGGGATATTGCAGGGAACTTAAGATAGCGTGAAGCATTAATCAACAAAACTGGATGAGTGACATGGATATTATTGATGAGGAGCCCGGTTTATGCTGGGCCCCTGAAAAAGGCCCTGCGTGAAGACGGTTTTGATGTGCTCAAGAAAGCAATCCGCACTAAGACAGAAAATTAAGAAAAAAGCAACATTATAATGAACGATTGACACAAATTACTCTGTTTGTTATACTGAAAATGTATATTGTAGAATAACATATCGGCCGAATCGAAGAACGATAGGTCGAATAGCAGTGCCCCTCCGGCATTGATTATTCGGCTTTTTATTTTAAAGGGGAGTGGGGTGCTAAAATTGGAAGATAAAGAGAGTAGTGATCTAAACATCTTAAGCAGCAAGGAAAAGCAATTAATTCAATTCATTCGGGAGCTGGGTTGGGGTGACATGAAGATCAGGATTGAAAGCGGCCAGCCCGTTTTAATATATGAGGCCGTAAGAACCATCAAGCTTGAGGACAAGACCAGAGAACAGGTTAGAAAAAGTGTCCGGGTCGGCAACTGATTTATTTTTGCCCGAACAAGTGAATGTTTTCACTATCCGGTCAGAAGCGCATGAATCTGTTCAATGGCCCATATTCAACAATAAAACATAGGCAACAGTAAAATAGGGAGAGAAAAAAATAATTGACAAATTAAGTGCATCTATGTATACTGTGCTAAAATATATCCAAAAATAAAGTGGCCAAATCGAACAACGATAGGCTGGAAACTGCGTTATCTATAACGTAGCTTTCCGGCCTTTTATTTTTAAATTTTCACACCCTTCATTTAATCGGTGCATTTTTTTGGGGCAAATACCCGGCCTGGCTGCTGTTCAGTGCGGTAATTGGATAAGCGGACAACTTCCAGCGCCACCCCGCTCCTGGTCAGAGTGAACAAGGGAGGCGCCGCCAAAATTGAACAAAGGCAAGCTCCCCCAGTGGTTTTGCCTGCAGCTGCAGCTGGTAATTTGCCCCGGAATGAATGCATACTTAAAACAGAACAGTAAAAGTGGTTTTTATTTTTAAAGTTGATTGTGAAAGAAGGAACATAATTCCTTGAAGATCAATAGTAAGCAGTTGAATAGGGTTAAGAAATGGGGGTGTTGTCCAGCAGGAGATAGCAGGGTTGATTCAAAGCGTCAGGTGGAGCTGTCTGGTGATGTGCTGAATTATTGCAGTATTGTGGATTAATGTTTATGTGTGGCCTTTATATGTCAGGTATGCTTTTAACACAATAAGCTTGAGGTCGAATCGAACAACGATAGGCCAGGTCTCTTGTTCCAAAGCAAGGGTATTCTGGCTGTTTTTTATGGGCAATTATTTAAAACCATTGATAGGGAGGAATTACAAATGGCCAGAATTATTCATGATCAATTTTCATATGAACTTTCCCCGGGTACAGCCATCAAAGATTTTAAGAATATGAATAAAGTCACCTCCGTTGAGGCGGGGAATCTTTATGTTTATTTATTCGAGGAGGAACATTACCAGGGTCGGCATCAAGTTGTAAGGCCCGGTGAAAAGGCCCTGGTCAGCGGCTGCGGATCGGCGGTCTTTAGCAATGACTCCATTTCCGTGGATGCAATTAAGACTCAAAAATGCCCGCCGGCCAGGTTCTGGGAATTAAGCGGCTCAAGGTATGTTCTGCATTTTTCGCCAATTTATAGATATGTTTCTTAAAAAAATAAAACAAAACCACGCCAATAATTGATTTGCGCTAGAGCTTCCAGGTCATCTTCCAGGTCAGATAGAACAAATACAACAATAGTTGATTGACATCAAAAATACAATTTGTTATACTTCTGTTAATTAGAAATTGGGAAGGAAGCTTTTAGCTTAAGTGTATAGAAGTCTTATCGCCCTCTAATCATAAGGTATGATATGGTTGGACTTGTGAAACCTGGTACAAGGTTCCCATTTCCAGCCGCTTCCTAAATGGAATGGAAATGGTGATGCTATGCCGGAAGAAAAAGGGAGAAGAGATTCTGCCGCCCAGGGCGGCCTGACCAACAAAGAAAAACAATTAATATTGTTCATTCGCGAGTTGGGGTGGGGCGATATGAAGATACGCGTGGAGAACGGGCAACCGGTTTTAATTTACGAAGCGGTTAAGACTATTCGCCTGGAAGACAAACCATTACAGAAGCCAACAAAAAGGGATAACGGTTCAAACAGGTAAACTGGTGTGCGGGAAAGAATCACATATATCGGTCCGAATCGAACAACGATAGGCCGGAAGACCTTGTATATAACAGGGGCTTCTGGCCATTTTTGTGATCATATAAAGGCTGAATTCCGAAATATACACCAGTCGATTAATTGAAAATCTGATAACCGCTTACGCTGAACAAGCTTGTTACTTGCTCTCATAATAAACAAATCTGGTTTGATATAAGTCCGCCTTAATTGATTATAAATTATTTTTATGTGAATTTTAAAATATGTGAATTTTATAAAGAGATTTTAGGAGAAGAAGGAGGAGTGAAAAATGGCTCAACTGCCCGCTGAAGTTTTAGCGGCCCAGGAAAAAGCACTGGGCCCCGGGATGACGATGCAAAAAAGGATGCTGCTTATTTTGCTGGCAGTTGCTGTAGGTACAGCAATATATATGCTCCCCACCCCCGCCGGGTTAACGGAAAAAGGCCACATGTATTTGGCCCTGCTGGCGGGATTGCTGATTATGTTCCTGACCGAGCCCATTTCGCTGCCCATGGTTATGGTCACTTCCGGAATCGGGCTGGTTGTTCTCGGCATCGGTGATGTCAAAGAAGTTTGGGCCGGCTATGCCAATCCGGTCGTATTCTTTGTCCTGGGCTGCCTGATGGTGGCCATTGTGGCCGAGCAGGTGGGCCTGACTGAGCGGTTGGGCAGATTCATTCTGGGTTTTGCCGGAACCAACGTGGTTCGATTTTCGTTCGTATCCTGTGTTGGATTGGGAATTTCCTCGGCCTTTATGCATGATATTGCGGCCTGCACCATTGGTATTATGGCCATGCTGCCCTTGATGAGGGCGGCCAACATCCATCCAGGCAGCCGCACCGGGGCATTCTTGTTACTGGCGTTGCCCTTCAGCTGCTCCGCCGGGGGCATGGGTACCCTGGTGGGGGGCGGCCGGAATATGGTGTCTGCGGCCTTCCTGCAGGATATTACCGGAATTGAACTCACCTTTTTAGACTGGATGATCTATGCCATGCCTGCGGCTATCATTGCTGTACCTGCCGTATGGTTTGCCGTCTTCCTGGTCTTCCGGCCGGACCGCACCCTGGAGTTTCCAAAGTTAACCGAAGAGCAATTGAAGAAAAAGCCGCTGACTGGTAAGGAATTAAAGGCTCTGGCTGTTATCGGCCTGGTCTTTGTAGGCTTCTTCACCAAGAACATGCACGGCCTGGACTACTCCATCATTGTAATGGGCGGCATCCTTCTGATTTTGATGCTGGGCCTGGTGGACTGGAACTGGCTTAACGAAAAAACCGAGTGGGCGGTCACTTTCCTGGTGTTTGGCGGCGGGATCGCCCTGGGTACTGCCATGGGCTACAGCGGGGCGGCGGAGTACCTGGCCGGCGTGTTCTTCCCCCTGGTTGATGGCAAGGGTGCGCTGCTACTGTTTATCGGGGTGGGTGTTTTCGCTGCCATTCTAACCAACCTGATGGCTAACGTGGCAGCTGCGGCTTTAATCCTGCCCATAGCCATTCCCATGGCTGTGATGTCCGGCATCAACCCGGTGATTATCGCCATGTCGTTGGGTATGTTCACCTCCTTTGCCTTTTTGCTGGTCATCGGCTGCCCGCCCAACGTGGTTTCTTACAGTTTCGGTTACTTCAAGGCCTCTGAATTGCTCAAGGCCGGTTTGGTGGCGATGCCTGTGGGTGTGCTGGTGCTGGCCCTGATTGCCATGACCTGGTGGAAAGTCATCGGGTTGATTTAACAGTAAAACAGTCGGCAGCATCATAATATAAGAAGCAGCTCCGGGTTATCCCGGGGCTGCGCTTAATTAATTATTAAGAATGTTAAACTCTGATTGACAATAAAAAATACTTTTGTTATGCTTTATGCAAAGTAAAAAGAGCTATAGGCCAAATCGAACAACGATAGGCTGGGTGTTCTTGCTTCCCGGGAGCAAGAGTATCAAGCCTATTTTTTGCGCAGGTAGTAGTGGAAAAATCATAGTGACGTTGAGTTAATTTTTTTTATAACAGGTTTGTGAATTAATGAACTAATCAAGTGATAAGGGAGGGCAGAACCATGTTCTTCAGAAAAGTTGTCAGAAAAAGTAATGGCAAGGAATATGCCTACCTGAAACTAATCAAGACTTACCGGGAAGATGGCAAGGTAAAGCACAAGGTGATTGCCAACCTGGGTAATATCGATAATTTGACCTCGGAGACAGTGGTTGGCTTGATCAACGGACTAGCCAAGATTTATGGTCTTCCCAATCACTATCTTAATCAGGCGCTCAGGCAGACCGGAACCTCCGACCCGGTTTCCGCCAGGGATTACGAGCGCTCTGGTGGGGCGGTTAAGGCGGAGGCCAGCGGGTAACCGGGAAATGGGCTTGCTAAAGCTGTTTGCTGGCGTTGGCGCTGGCCAATAGAATGCCGCGTTACAGCCGGGCGGTGATTCTCACAATCATAGGGGTAGTTGTTCCTGTATTTGTACTTAATAGCACAAATACTGTGGCGCAAGACCCAGGGTGCAAGTATTTTTTTACTGATTGCTATCAGTAAAATTCACCGCCGGGTTTTAAAAAAACTTGAAAGGGGGATCTGGCAAAGACTTTTATAAAAATTCACTAGTTTTATTTCTTACTGAGCCAATACCCTGTCATTGGTCATGGTGGTATCCGGCCTGCGCTGATTGTGCTGGGGATCGGAGAGACCAGAGATGTGTGGACTGGGTATGCTCACCCTGTTGTTTTCTTTGTGTTTGGCTGCCTGATGGTGGCCTTAGTGGCTGAATCTGTGGGTTTAACCGAACGCCTGGGGCGTTTTATTTTAAGATATACGGGAACCAATGTGGCGCGGTTCTCCTTTATTGCCTGCATTGGTTTCGGTGTGGCCTCATCGGTGATGCACGACATCGCCGCTTGTGCGGCGCCGCTGGTCTGGTCTGAAACAAGCCGGGGTGCTGTCGGCGCGGAGCACTGGAGTGAGCGGTGATAACGCCGTGTCTTAACACCGGATTCATTGAATGTATACAAATTTCATAATGTGAGTTGAAAAACAATGCTAAGTTTTTTACTGACAACCGTCATCATGTTTGCCTTTTGGTTTTTAATGTCCGGGCAGCTGCACCCCATCTTTTTAATCCTGGGTGTGGTGTTCAGCCTTTT
>JBFMEU010000062.1:0-16843 GCA_040753155.1 Bacillota bacterium | reverse complement strand
CTTCATTCAGAGGGGGATTCAACCCCCTCTGAATGTTAGCCGAGTCCATACTGGACTTAACCGCCCTTTGAAACCCGCCGCCTACAGAGGCGGGGGTCTTAGGGCGGATTAGTTCAGTGATAAACCACCGGACCGCATAAATCGGTATCACTGAATGTATACCGCAATCATAGCCTGCAATTTTGTTTGTTCTATTTTGTTTGTTCTATAAGGAGGGAAAAGCCAGTGCTGGTTTCCTGGAATACCACCAATGCCTGCAACCTCTATTGCGAACACTGTTACCGGGATGCCGGCGCCAGGGCTGAGGACGAACTTAGTACTGAAGAAGGCCGGCAGCTGATTGATGAAATAGCCCTGGCCGGCTTTAAAATAATGATCTTTAGCGGGGGGGAACCCCTGCTCAGGGATGATCTCCTTGAACTGGTCGCCTATGCCCGGGACAAGGGCCTGAGGCCGGTTTTTGGCACCAACGGCACCCTGTTAACCGGCAACCTGGCTGTCAAACTTAAAGCTGCCGGGGCCATGGCCATGGGCATAAGTTTGGATAGTGTGGACAGCGCCAAACATGACCGCTTTCGCTCCTCACCCGGGTCCTGGCAGGCGGCTGTGGACGGTATGGCCGCCTGCCGGGAGGCAGGGTTGCCGTTTCAAATTCATACCACCGTACTGGACTGGAATTACGACGAGGTGGAAAGTCTGACAGATCTGGCGGTCAAATCGGGGGCCATGGCGCATCACATCTTTTTTTTGGTCCCCACTGGAAGGGCCGTCAATATTGAAACAGAGACCCTGCGGGCCCGGCAGTACGAAAACCTGCTGCATAGAATTATGCGTAAGCAAAAGCAAGTTAATATTGAACTAAAGCCAACCTGTGCCCCCCAGTTTACCCGCATCGCCCGTCAGATGGGATTGAATACCCGTTTTAGCCGGGGCTGCCTGGCCGGTACAGCCTACTGCATCATCAGCCCCCGGGGAGATATGCAGCCCTGCGCCTACCTTAACCTGCCCCTGGGTAATATCAGGGAAATACCGTTTAGTACTATCTGGCAGGAAAATGATGTGCTTCAGCGGCTGCGCACCCTGGCGTACAGCGGGGGCTGCGGTTCCTGTGACCACCGCCTGATTTGCGGCGGCTGCCGGGCCAGGGCCTACTTTTATCACGGTGACTACATGGCCGAAGAGCCATGGTGCCTGTATCATGGACGAAAGGGATACTGATATGAATCTGGATAATTTTGACCGCAAACTGTTAAATCTGATCCAAACCAGTTTTCCCATTACACCTGAACCTTACCGGGAATTGGCCGAAACCCTGGGAACCACTGAAGAGGAAATTATACGGCGACTTGAGAAAATGCGAGACACGGGTATAATTCGCCGTCTGGGGGGAATATTTGACTCCCGTAAACTTGGTTACCGGGGAACATTGTGCGCCCTTAAAGTGCCGCCTGGCCGCATTAGCGAGGTGGCTGAAATTATTAACGAGTACCCCGGGGTGACCCATAACTATATACGCGACCATGACTACAACATGTGGTTTACCCTGCTGGCGGAAAACCAGGCCAAGATTGACGGCATCCTGGCGGAAATACGCGCTGCCGCCGGTATTGACCAACTGCTGAACCTGCCGGCCCGGGGTATCTATAAGATTAAAGTACAATTTGACCTGTCCGAGGTGGAGCATGTTAAATGAGAAAGACAAGCAAATAATCAGGGAACTGCAGGATTTTTTGCCCCTGGTTAACAGGCCCTTTAAGGTTATTGCCGCCAGAGTCGGCCTGACCGAGGAAGAGCTTTTGGAGCGGATCAAGGTCTTTTTGGAGCAGGGGATAATCAGGCGTTTTGGGGCGGCGGTGCGTCATCAGGATCTGGGCTTTACAGCTAACGCCATGGTGGTGTGGGACATCCCCGAAGACCGGGTGGACTCAGTTGGCCGCAGGCTGGCAGCCTTCCCTGAGGTTAGCCATTGCTACCACCGCCCACGACAGCCGGGGTGGCCCTACAGCCTTTTTACCGTCCTGCATGGGGGGTCAGCCGAAGAATGTGCCCAAATTGCCGCCGAAATGGCGGCTGAAGCGGGAAACCCGCAGTACAGGCTTATATTTAGCACCAGGGAATTAAAGAAGAGCAGTATGAAATATTTTGTTTGAAAGGTGGTTTACCATGCACAGGGGATTTGCACGCTCCGCCTCCCTGTACAGGGAGGCGCAACAGTTTATTCCCGGGGGCGTTAACAGCCCGGTCAGGGCCTTTAAGGCGGTGGGTATGGACCCCCTGTTTATTGCCGGCGGCGAGGGCGCCATCATCCGGGACGTGGATGGAAACAGTTATGTTGACTATGTGGGCTCATGGGGGCCGCTGATTCTGGGCCACCGCCACCCGGCGGTGCTAAGCGCCTTGCGGGACTGCCTGGATATCGGAACCAGCTTCGGGGCGCCAACGGAACTGGAAACCAGGTTGGCCCGGATGATCGTAAAAGCTGTGCCCTCTATGGAAATGGCGCGCCTGGTTAACTCGGGCACCGAGGCAACCATGAGTGCCATTCGCCTGGCCAGGGGCTTTACCGGCCGCAGCAAGATTGTTAAGTTTGAGGGATGCTACCACGGGCATGCCGACTTTCTGCTTATCAAAGCCGGCTCGGGGGCATTGACCATGGGTGTGCCCTCCAGCCCGGGTGTACCGCCTGAAACTGCCACCCATACCATTAACGCCGCCTTCAATGACCTGCAGATGATACAGGACATATTTAAGCAATCCGGGGAAGAAATTGCAGCAGTTATTATTGAGCCGGTGCCAGGCAACATGGGCGTAATTCCTCCGGCCCCCGGCTTTTTAGAATCTTTAAGGGAGCTTACCCGGCAGCATGGCAGCCTGCTTATTTTTGACGAGGTAATGACTGGATTCCGCCTGGCTTATGGCGGCGCCCAGGCCAAATATAATGTTGCCCCGGACCTGACCTGTCTGGGTAAAATTATTGGTGGCGGCCTGCCGGTTGGCGCTTATGGCGGCAAAAAGGAGATCATGGAGCACATTGCGCCACTGGGGCCTGTGTATCAGGCCGGAACACTCTCCGGCAATCCCCTGGCAGTTTCAGCAGGCATTGCCACCCTGGACCTGCTATCATGCTCAGGTGTTTATGAAGAACTTGAACAAAAGTCAGCCTGGCTGGAAGAAGGGCTGAGAGAAGTTGCCGCCGGTACAGGCGCAGCGGTGGCTATCAACCGTGTCGGCTCCATGCTTTCCATGTTCTTCAACGAGCGGCCGGTAACCGACTACTCTTGTGCCTGCTCATCTGATACCATAAAGTTTGCCGCTTTCTTCAGAGCCATGCTGGAGCAAGGTATTTACCTCGCTCCCTCCCAGTTCGAGGCTTCCTTCATATCCCTGGCCCACACCAGCGAACACATTGAGAAAACAATAGAAGCAACCAGGGCAGCTTTGAGGCGATTGCTTTAGTAGAGTGTGACCTTGACAAGCCCACTGGTTGAGGTATAATTCAGAAAGACAGAAATAAATTGTACCTCAGCAGTACAGGGCTAATCAGAGGGGGGAGGCACTGATTTGACTGAGCACGAAAATTGTGAGTGCCTGGTTGAACTGGAAGAAAAGCTAGAAGAAGTCAACTATCTGGTAAATAGGTATAAAGAAAAACCTGACGGGCTGGTTAAGCTGCTGCAGGAGTTATTATCCACACTTGGCCATCTGCCCGGGGAAATACTAACCCGTATTGCCGCAGAGCTTGTGGTGCCATTAGATGACGTCATTGCTCTGGCCGGAATTATTGCCCCGGCCAGCCAGAAACCCGCAGGGCAGTTTAAGATTAGTGTCTGCAAGGGCACATCATGCTATATGCGCAGCTCCAGCCAGCTGCTGGAGCGCATCAGCTCGGAACTGGGTATAGCAGCCGGTGAAACAACCAGAGACGGCAAGTTTTCCCTGGAAGTGGTGCGCTGCTTGGGCGCATGTGCCCTGGGACCTGTGCTAATGATTGATGAATCAGTTCACGCTAAAATCAAACCGGAAAAGATTCCAGCCATATTAAAAAAATACTCTGAATAAAATACTGTATGTTTCAAGTGTGCCTTTCATTACGGGCACACTCTTTTATCTTCGCACAGCCTGTAAGCTTGAAATAAGTCATGCCGCTTCAGCGGCATGGATGTCTAAGATAATATAATTGAGCGCGCATCAGACAGTACAATAGGGCGAAACTACCTTGCTGCATACGGTATAACTGTTAATTCATGTTTGACACACTGTGATTCTGGTGATATAAATAATAAGATATGTGATTTTTTTAACATGCCTTGCCATCCATAAATCACCTTCGGGATATTAAAGCAGAGGAGGCGAAATGGTTGAAAACGTTGCGGGTCCCGGAAGCCACGGTGACCAGACTATCCATATACTCACGTTTTTTGGAAGGGCTTGACAGAAACGGTATCACAACTGTTTCGTCCGGCGAAATTGCTGAGGGGGTTGGGGTAAGTCCTGCCCAGGTAAGAAAAGACTTGGCGTATTTTGGCGAGTTTGGAACCAGAGGTGTTGGTTATAATGTACAGGACTTGATGAGGTATACCTTTAAAATTCTGGGCCTGGACCGCAAATGGGATTTAGTTGTAGTGGGTGCGGGAAATCTTGGTTTTGCCCTTTGTACATATCATGGATTTAATATGCGGGGCTTCCATATTATCGGTGTTTTTGACTCTGATGCTACTAAACTAGGCAGAAAAATTGGCAATCTAGAGGTGCTGCCCCTTGACCTCTTCCCTTCTGTAGTAAAGGAACACAATATTCATATTGGTATAATTGCAGTTCCTCCCGATGGGGCCCAGGAGGTTGCTGACATCATGGTGCGCAGCGGACTGGAGGCCATATTAAATTTTGCCCCGGTGGCCCTGAATGTGCCTGATAAAGTAGAAGTGAGAAATGTAGATTTATCGGTTAAGCTGGAAATACTTACATTTAATCTGGCCCTTAAATCGGCCCAGAATTTATAAGCTAATTACCAAACTTGCTGTTTATAGGCAGTTCATTTATATTATTTTTCTTGACTCAAGAATGGTTTTTTGCTAGTATTAAGTTTGCATTGATAATCGGGATGTGGCGCAGTTTGGCTAGCGCGCCTGCCTTGGGAGCAGGAGGCCGGGGGTTCAAATCCCTCCATCCCGACCAAAAGAACTCTTGCTGGGGCGTAGCCAAGTGGTAAGGCAGCGGGCTTTGGACCCGCCACTCGTTGGTTCGAATCCAGCCGCCTCAGCCACAGCTTTTCCTCAACCTCAATTTTCCGCAGAAAGGGCTGTTGACACCTGTTTAGCCTTATGCTATGATATGGTTTGTCAGCAATACAGGCAATTAAATATGCGGCAGTGGCGGAATTGGCAGACGCGTAAGATTCAGGTTCTTATGAGCGCAAGGCTCGTGGGGGTTCAAGTCCCTTCTGCCGCACCAGGCAAACACAAGGCTGGCGGGTTAAATAACCCGCCAGCCTTGTGTTTGCTCCAGGGGAAAAGCAAATTCCTAATCCTGGGTGGTTTAATTTTTTTTAAAAAAACTCCTTTTGCCCTAAACTTCTCGAAATGGTTGACGAAACATAATATAGAAGGCAAATCCGGGCGGCCGACCGGATTAAGCATTCAGCCGCACGGAAGCGGCGGAAAAAATTCATGGAGGAATGAAAAATGAGAATCAACCAGAATATTGCGGCTCTTAACACCTATCGCGCATTGACCGCCAACACCACTCAAAGCAACAAATCTTTAGAAAAGCTGTCTTCCGGTCTGCGTATCAACCGCGCCGGTGACGATGCCGCCGGTCTGGCCATCTCCGAAAAAATGCGCGGGCAGATTCGCGGCTTGGACCAGGCTTCCCGCAACGCCCAGGATGGTATTTCTCTGATCCAGACCGCTGAGGGCGCCTTGAACGAGACCCACTCCATCCTCCAGCGTATGCGCGAGCTGGCGGTCCAGGCTTCCGCTGACAGCAATACCGATACCGACCGTATCGAGCTTCAAAAGGAAGTAGGCCAATTAATTAAGGAAATTGACAGAATTTCCAATACCACCGAGTTTAACAGTCAAAAGTTGCTGGACGGCAGCAAGGCCAATGTTGTAGCCAAGAGCCACAGTGCGGAGATCCTTGCTTCCAATACCAATGAGTATACCGTATCCGGTATTGCTACTATTGCCACTAATGAAACTTATTTATTCAAAGTCGGTAATGAAACAACCACAGCCGGTACCTTTAACTACACCATTACTGACGAGGCAGGAAATACTACTTCCGCCACCATTGCCGACACTGCTACTTCGCTGACTGTCGCTACCGGTGTTACATTGGAATTTGCTGCAGGCTCTATTTCAGCCGGTGACAGCGTGGCCATTGTTGCCCGTCAGACAGTGGCCGCCGGTGATGATAAATCCTTCGCTTTCCAGATTGGCGCAAACTCCACCCAGACCATCAGTGTTGATGTCAGCGATATGAGTGCTAATGCCCTGAAGGTTGACACAGTTGACATTGATACCCAAAAAGGTGCGGAGGCTTCCATCTCGGCTGTGGAGCAGGCCCTGCGCGATGTCTCGGCCGAACGCTCCAAGCTGGGCGCCTTCCAGAACCGCTTGGAACACACCATTAATAACCTGGGCACTTCCAGTGAAAACCTTTCCGCCGCAGAATCCCGTATCCGGGATGTGGATATGGCCAAGGAGATGATGGAGTTTACCAAGATGAATATTCTTTCCCAGGCCGCGCAAGCCATGCTGGCCCAGGCGAACCAGCAGCCACAAGGGGTGCTGCAGCTGCTTCGTTAACAAACTCAATAAAAGGCGGGATTCCAATATCCCGCCTTTTATTATAAAATAAAGGATGATTTTAATGAAAAAAGAGAAGATTTCTGGTTGTTTGATCGTTAAGGATGAAGCTGAAGCCCTGGAAAGATGTATTAAAAGTATGCTGCCGGTTTTGGATGAATTAATTATTGTGGATACCGGGTCAATGGACAATACGGTGGAAATAGCCAAGAGATATACAGATAAAGTCTATAATTATGCCTGGCAAAACGATTTTGCGGCGGCCAGAAATTTTGCTATTTCCAAAGCAAAAAAGGACTGGATTATTTTCTTGGACGCCGATGAGTATTTCAGTGAACGCAGTCTTAAAAATATTAGAAAAGCTATTAACGAGGAAAACGGCAAGGCGGACGCTTTTCTGATAAACGGTTATAATATTTTATCGTCTTCAGGGGAAGTTAAAGATAAATTTACTGTCATCAGAGTTTTCAGAAACAGCCCCGAGATACGGTATCAAGGCAGAATTCATGAATATTTAAGAAAAAAAGGTCGATTTACCATTGTTGACTGCACAGACATTATAGAGATTTTTCATACGGGCTACAACCAAGCTGTGGCTGATCAAAAAAATAAAAATGAACGAAACCTGTCCCTTCTGTTACAAGATATAGCAGAAAGGCCGGATGACGGGAATACTCATTTCTATTTATCTCTCCAATATCTTGCTATGGAAGAGCATGAAAAGGTGTTGTATCATTCAAGAAAATCTTTGGACTATGGGATTACTATACTGGGCAGAGAGGCATCGGCTTATGTAAATTATATTAAGATCAGTTTAGAATTAGGTAGGGACGATATAGATAAGCTAATAAATATGTGCTATGAATGTATACATAAACATCCCAGATTTCCTGATGGGTACTTGTTGTTGGTGGATTGTCTCTTGCAAAAAGGCGATCTTGATGGGGCTGTAAAGCAATTAGAGGATTTTTTAGACAGTAATTTTAAGGAAGATTTAAAATATGTTTCAAACATAAATATAGGTGTTTATCAAAATATATATAAGAAGTTGGGTGACATATATAATTATGAAAAGAAAGATCTTTATAAAGCTGTTTACTATTATGCAAGATTTCTAAAACAGGATATATATAATGAAGTAGCATTTAAAAAACTAATGATGATATTAGTTAACCATGAAAATCAACAGTCAATTATTAACTTTTTAGGACAAATATACAAAGATAATACTGTTAGGGATCTATATTATTTAGCAATTCAGTTTGCTAAACTAGATTCATATAATCTTAAAGAATATTATAAAGAAAAACTAGCTGCTCTAGATTAATTGCAGTTATATTCCGACATGCCAGAGGGACTACTGGTTTATCATAGAGGTATTTAAAAATGAAATTAGGAATTAATGTTTCTATAGTACGCCTCACTTTCAAAGGAAGGAGTATAAACTTGAAAACAGTAATATTAGCTGGCGGGTTAGGAACCCGAATTAGTGAAGAAAGTCATTTAAAACCTAAGCCTATGATTGAAATCGGGGATAAGCCAATTCTTTGGCACATTATGAAAATATATAGTTTTTTTGGATTTAACGAATTTATTATTTGCCTAGGATATAAAGGATACGTAATAAAAGAGTTTTTTGCAGATTATTACTTACATATGTCAGATGTTACATTTGATTTTACTAATGGAAATAAAATGACTATCCATCAAAACGTTGCTGAACCATGGAAGGTAACACTTGTTGATACAGGGTTTTATGCTCAGACTGGTGCAAGAATTAAAAAAGTACAAAAATATATTAGTGATGAACCTTTTTTATTAACATATGGTGATGGTGTTTCAGATATAGACATTAAAGAGTTAGTTGACTATCATCAAAACTCGGGAACGCTAGCTACAGTGACAGCAGTTCAACCTGGCGGTCGTTTCGGAGTTCTGGATATTGACAACAGTAATATAGTGAGACGATTTACTGAGAAATCTCGTGAAGACGGAGGGTGGGTAAATGCAGGTTTTATGGTTCTTGAACCAGGAATATTCAATTACTTGAGCGAAGATGACCAGTGTATTTTTGAGCGTGACCCCATGATCAATATATCAAAAGATGGGGAATTAACTGCTTTTAAATATAGAGGTTTCTGGCATTGTATGGATACCCAACGTGATAAAGGAGTTTTAGAAGATTTATGGGAAAGGGGAGAAGCGCCTTGGAAAAGGTGGTAGTAATGAAAAGAACCTCTTTAATACATGAAGATTCCTTAGGTAAGCCAGAAGATATATACGAATTACCGAAACTGATATGTAAAATTGCCCCAAGCAATTCCCTGCAGCAGTGTACTGACGGAATAAATGACACCGTGCAATATGCTGTATAAATGGAGGCTAAAGATATGACTGAACCTAAAATTAGTGTAATTATGCTCACATATAACCGCGAGGAACTCGTAATGCGAGCTATTGAGAGTATTTTAAACCAAACACTGCGCGACTTCGAGTTCATCATTGTTGACAATGGTTCGTCCGATCGAAGCGGTACCATTGCCGATGAATATGCCGAAAAGGATCTGCGAATCCATGTAATTCATCGCGAACGAGGGAACATTGGAAGTGGACGTAACGTAGGGTTAGATGCTGCCATTGGCGAATATATTACCTTCATCGATGATGACGATTACGCCGAGCCAGATTTTTTAGAGTTTTTGTACAAGCTTGCCAAGTCACACAATTCAGATATTGCAGTTTGCGGCTCGAACAAAGAGGAAAACGGTGAGGTGTTACCCAATCTCATTTATGTTTATGACAAGCTTTATATCATGAACGCGAAACAGGCAACTGAAGCTTATCTCCACCGTATACACTACAATTGCGCCATGCCGACAAAGCTGATAAGGCGCGAGATGTTCGATAAAATACGTTTCTCTAATACTGGCAGCTATGACGACATATCGACGACTTATCGTTATTTTGCCAATGCGAATGTCGTTGTGGCACACGGTATTCCGAAATACATCTTCTATCGCCACGCTGGTAACAATTCAAGCCCAGCAACAAAGCACCATCTGCTCAACCCCGCTCAGCTTCGCGAATACATAACTGCGTTCCGTGAGCGAACTAGGTACATAAGCAGCATACTCCCGAAGCTTGTCGATTTGTCTCAATACAGTGAGTGGTCGTATATGATTTCGATGGTAGAGAAAATTCACAGGTACGGGTTGACGAACTGTGATGTGCCACTGGAGTTTATGCGCGGCGAGCTGAGGAAGCATTGTAATGAGTTTTTTGATGGGAAATTTATAAAGGATTTTGAGAAAGAGTGGATGGAGAAATACATTCTAAACAATCGAGGAGTACTAGCACTAGCACAATGAACGATTTTGACATTGAATTTAAAACAATTTGAGTTTTGCGGCGGGAAATTTATCGAGGGGTTTGTGAGAGAATGGATGGAGATATAGATAAAATAATCAAAGAAAAACAACAAGAAAACCTAAAAACTTTAGGAAATGTTGTTTTTGATTTGAGCCCTGCCGCATCAATAGAGTTGAATTCCCATTTAAGTATGGGACACAATCTGCGCTCGGGCTCAAATGCCGAAACTTACTTGAAGATGCATGCCGGATCTAGCTTGATTGTTAATGGCTATTTTAAGGTTTTTTATGGTTCGAGCATTGAGATATTTCCCGGAGGGGTTTTAACTCTTGGAAGCGGATATATCAATTCAGATTGTGTGATTGCCTGCGCGAAACGTATCACAATCGGAGAAGGCGTGGCTATTGCGCGCAGGGTCTTTATCTATGATAGTGATCATCATAAAATTATCGACGAACAGGGTAGTCTAAAAAACCCGCCTGAATTAATTATAATTGGTAACCATGTTTGGATTGGTGTTGGTGCAATCATACTTAAAGGTGTAACGATTGGTGACGGGGCGGTGATTGCAGCAGGCTCGGTTGTAACGCATGATGTCCCGGCAAGGTGTGTCGCAGCAGGTAACCCAGCTGTGGTAATTAAAGAAAATATTAATTGGAAGTGATCGTTATACAAACTGTCGAACAGCTTGAAAAAAGCCGCTGTACAGGCTGTGGCGTATGTGTAAATGCCTGTCCAAACGGAAGTGTTTTCATGAAAGCTGATGAAGAAGGTTTTTCATGTCCATCTGTTGACATTTCAATTTGCAGTAACTGCGGAAATTGTGCAACTTACTGTCCTGCCATATACCCGCCTATTGTACCGGAAAGCCAACAAGAACCGCAAGTTTACGCTGCCTGGTCCCTTGATGAGGAAGTGCGCTACAATAGTACTTCCGGCGGGATTTTCACGGAACTTGCCAAAGCTGTATTGCAGCAAAAGGGATATGTCACAGGTGCAAGATATACTGACAGGCATTTGGTTGAACACGCCTTGATTGACCGAAAAGAGGATATTGCGACCTTACGTCAATCTAAATATGTACAGAGCGAAACAAAAGATATATACAAGAAGGTTGAAAAGGCACTCCAAACTGAAAAGCCTGTTTTATTTGTCGGTACGCCTTGTCAATGCGCTGGTTTGAAAGTTTTTCTACAAAAGCCATATCAGAACTTGATCTTTTGTGACTTTATCTGCCGTGGTGTTAATTCTCCGAAAGTATATTTAAAATATCTTGAGGAATTGGAATCGGAATATGGCTCACGTATAAAACAGGTCTGGTTCAAAAATAAAATTTATGGTTGGAATAATTTTTGCACAAAGATAATTTTTGAGGATGGGCAGGAGTATCTCGGGGGGCGCGATACGGATCCCTTCATGTATGGGTACATTAAAAAGAACTTGAACCTGTATATGCGACCAAGTTGCGGACAATGCCAGTTCAAGGGGATTAAACGTCCCGTAGACATTACCCTCGGGGATTTTTGGGGAGTTAAACTCCGGAAAAACAACTACTCTACGGACTGTGGAGTATCTATGTTAATGGTTCATTCTGAGAAAGGGAAGAATTTCTTTGATATACTCAAGCCAGCTTTGTATTATGAAGTACATTCCTTGGAGGACGTTGGAACGTTTAACATGTGCTTACTGAATAGTGCAAGTCAGAGTGACACGAGAAATAAGTTTTGGGTAAATATTAATAATAACCCATTTTCTAAAGTTATAGAAAATTTTAAAACACCGGGGGAATAGAAATGAAAGATACGTCAAATAAAATTAACCTAACTGTACTCATTACGTCTAAATGTACATTGAAGTGTAAATTGTGCGCCACTTATTCGCCAATTCATCCGTCATCTTGTCATTATCTCTATGAACGGATAACAACAAGTGTTGAACGCTTTTTTAATAGTACAGGTGATGTTAAGTTGTTCACCATTAGCGGCGGAGAACCACTCTTACATCCGCAACTACCTGAACTAATAGATTTTTTTGCGTCTAATATTGAACGGATAGGGATGTTTGAAATCATAACCAATGGCACGGTTATTCCTAATGAAAAGTTGTTACAGAGGCTAGGATTCTCTGATAAAGTTAACATAATGGTGGATGATTACGGACCAAATTTATCTACGAAGGTTTCACAGATTGTTGATGCATTTAATAAGCATGGCATAAAGTATCGTGTCAGAAAATATTACGGCGAAGACGCCCATTGTGGCGGATGGCTTGATATATCTGATTTCTCAGATAAACAAAGAACTGAAAAGGAAAATGAGGAGCTCTTTGCCCGCTGTATGTACACCACAACTTTTAGAAACCACATCTTTATTATTAACGGAACAGCACATATGTGTTATATCAATAAGCAGTTATTAGATTTTATACCCGATAATCCAAGTGAATATGTAGACTTAATGGACGATTCACTGTCCGCACCGGATATAAAGACGCAGTTAATAGGTTTGCGAAACCGCAAACGGCTATCTGTATGCTCATATTGCAATGGTTTCTGTGTAGATGCAAAACGATACAAGCCAGCGGAACAAATTTAAATGACTGCAAGGGGGATTTAAAATGGAACAGACACTTCATCTCTCTAATACTACCTTGGTGGTAACGTTCAGATGTAATTTAAAATGTAAGCTGTGTGCGGTAAGTACACCTTATTACCCTGTGATGCCCCACTATTCCCTTGAATCTTTAAAAGGGAGTGTTAAAAGATATTTTGGAGTCGTTGATTATGTTGATAAATTTACTATTAACGGTGGTGAGCCGCTGTTACATCCGCAGTTACCGGACATAATGGACTTTATGATAAAATATGTTAATAGAATAGGGACACTGGAGATTATCACTAATGGAGCAGTTGCACCTGATAAGCGGCTTTTGAACAGTTTAAGCCATTCAGATAAAATAGATATTTTGGTAGATAACTACGGACCTGAGTTGTCAAAAAAAGTACCTGAGATTGTTGAGGCTTTTACTGCTGCGGGAATTAAGCACCGTGTCAGGAAATATTATGGCAAAGATGCACATTACGGTGGGTGGGTTGATTTATCGGACTTGTCAAAAAAGAACAGAACTGTCGAGGAGACCGAGTATATTTATAAGCACTGTGCTTATCCGGGACCGTTCAGGTGTTTTGTTATAATTGACGGGAAAGCATACATATGCGGTGTTTATAAACGATGTGAGAGTTTAGAAATTATACCCGATAATCCTAGCGAGTATGTTGATTTTTCAAGCGATACCATGCCGATAACAGAGATGAAAAAACAAATAAAAAATTTCTACAATCGGAGATTTTTTTCCGCTTGTGAGTATTGTAACGGATTTCTTGAGGATTCCAAACGTTATGCTCCTGCGGAACAAATTTGAATTTATGATTGTATAAGATCAATTCTTGCTAAAGTTCTGAATTATGTGCTTTAGTAAGAGCTTATACTGTTGAACAGTCTTCGATATAACGTTAATTCATAGTTAATTATCAAAAAATTCTAGAATGAGAGTGACTGAAAAATGGGCACAGTAATCATCTACACACCTGCATACAATGCTGAGAAAACGTTAAAATTGACTGTCAATAGTGTGCTTGCTCAAACACACACCGACTTTATGTACTACCTACTTGACAATGCATCAACTGACAATACTTACGAGATCGTAAAAGAATATGCAGAGCGGGACAGACGAATTGTTCCGCTTCATAACGAAATAAACAGAAGTGGAAATATGATTTGGGATGTTATACAAAATCATAGTAATGATTGCTATGTGTGTGAGCTTGACGCCGATGATGAGTACGCACCTGATTTCCTTGAAAAAATGCTTACGTTCATGAAGAATTATAACCTGGAAATCGCCGCTTGTGGAAATAACTTTATTGATGTACAAACAAAGAGGCTAGTCGGAATTCGGAAACTCAGTAAAAACCTCATTTTGGAGTGTAACGGGTTCAACGAGCATTTCACACAATATTACCAGTTTATGCGCGCTATGTGGGGTAAAGTGTACTCGGTATCAGTCTTTAGGGAAACTAATTGGAAGGAATACGTAACTACGCTTTATGGTACAGATACACTTTTTACTATGACAGCCTTTCAGAAGGCTAAACGTGTCGGTATTTTATCCGAATCCTTGCATAGGTACTATATTTCCCCAAAATCTGATTCTTACAAGTTCAACGAAGATCGAATTACTTCTGACAGCATTCTCTTTGACGCAGCCCGTAATTTTTTGATTACAAAATGCGGCACAGTCAGTCAAGAAAACTTAAATTTCCTATATCACGTATATCTCAATGCAAGCCAGGATACAATAAATGTCCTGCTTAATTCTCAGATAAGTGTTACAGATAAACTTAACAGGCTACGTGATATTTTCCAATGCCAACATACTCAAGAGCTTGTACAATGGCCCGGTTTGGAAGTACAGAAAAATAAACTGTTTAGACAAGTTGCAGTTTGGGTACTCTCTCAAAAGGAAGTCTGCTGCGATATGGGTTTGGAAACCGCTGCCGACATACTGGCAGCGATGGGCGTACATCCCACTAGGATTAACGGTTGGCAAGATTGCTGGGTGTTCTTGCTTCTGACAAAATTAAAAAACAAGCTGCCAAAAACGGTAAGTTTGTGCAAAACCGATGATCAGATCGTCTCCATCACTTCCAAATTACCACTGCTTGCCGGATTGGATGCCGAGTTTTTGACATTTTACCCCGAAATAGTTTTTTCAATCATGATACATGATGAAAAAAAGGCGTTGAGACAAATTAAGGAAATAATAGAGCGGGAAACAGATATACCAGATGAGTACATAGAGGCTTTTTTGACACTTGGGCTGAATCTTTCAGCCAAGTTGGAATACGCAAAGGATTTTATCTATTTCAAGAAATTGCATATCTGGATGCTCATTGAATTTTCCCGTATCGACGAGGCGCAAGAAGAACTGGCAGACTGGGAAGAAATCTTACCTAACGATATGGATTTCGAAGAATTGAGAGGGAGACTGTTGCAATGAAGCAGTTTTTATTGTATGGACACGGCGGTGCTTACAACCATGGCGCGGAAGCAATAGTAAAATGCACTGTCAAATTGCTCAACAAACTATATTCAGGGAGTAAGATTATTCTATCTACTCATTTTAAAAATCAAGATATAGAGTTCAATATGCCGGTTGATGAATACTGTGAACGTGACCTAGATTATTTAGAGATGAATAAAAATTCCCTGCAAAAAGGAAAGTATGACGAGATTGTCTATAAATCGACTCTTGATAAAATAACTAAGGACTCAATATGCCTATCTGTGGGTGGTGATAACTATTGTTATGATAATTGGCGGAAATGGAAGGTTATACATGAAACTGCGCTTGAACATGGGGCATTAAGCATCTTATGGAGTTGTTCCATCGAACCATCAATGATTAATGCCGAAATGGTTAGTACCTTAAGCTCCCATCACATGATCACGGCTAGAGAATCATTAACATTCAATGCATTAAAGGCTAAAGGACTGCGCAACGTTGTACAATGCTCTGATATAGCATTTTTATTAGAAGCAAAGAAGTGCAAGCTTCCGGATAATTTTATTATAGGCAATACTGTTGCGATAAATGTAAGCCCGCTGGTGGTTCGCAGAGAGAATATTGACGGAATTATTCTTAAAAATACCGAAAATTTAATTAAATATATAATCGAAAATACTGATATGAACGTTGTGTTAGTTCCTCACGTGTTGATGCCTACAGATAACGATTTAACGTTATTGCAAAATGTTTATGATCTCTTTGAAGATAAAAAGAGAATGTGCTTAATTGGTGAGAAATTATGTGCAGCAGAGTATAAATACATAATATCAAAATGTCGTTTTGGAATATTTGCCAGAACACATGCGTCCATCGCTGCTTATTCTTCTTGTATACCAACTATAGTTATAGGTTATTCGGTGAAGTCAAAAGGTATAGCAATAGATTTAGGGCTTGAGGATTACGTTTTACCGCTTGAAAGTTTCAAAGATGATGACAGCTTACTGTCAATGTTTCAAAATATGGTACTCAACGAACATAAAATAAAGTTGATTTTATCTGAGAAAATGCCTTTTTATAAAGAAAAAGCTGAAACAGCTCCGTTTTAACCCCGGTATCAGGAAGGCCTTGACCATTGAGCAGGCTTTTATACGCAACAAGCAGGAGCGCCGGATGTATGAGCTGAGGGAGAAGGCCATGAAAGACGAGATTTCCATGATAGCCGGCGCCATGGCCGAGGGCGAGGCCAGGGGCAGGCAGGAAGCCGTCTGTAAGTACCTGGAGGCCAGGTTCGGGGATGCCTCACGAGCCTTGCAAGGGAGAGTCCGAGAGATTAGTAAAGTAGAAACCCTGGACAAGGTCATCAACAAGATCTACACCGCAGGCTCGCTGGAAGAAGCCGGCGCTCTCATTGAAGGCGCAGTGAACTAAACTGACCACCTTCTAATGGGGAGTGGGGAGTGTAAATAAATCCTTGATTTGCTCGTCACTAACCCTTTGCCGGTCACTTGTCCATGCATATCCCGGAATAGGACGGCCACCTTGTGACGTGTGGTTTCTTTGGGGCTTGGCTTCCTGCATTTTTCGGTAGTAATAGG
>JBFMEU010000061.1:0-16868 GCA_040753155.1 Bacillota bacterium | reverse complement strand
GGCTCACCCGGGCGCAGGCCGCGGTGTTTCTCAAGCGGGCGCTGGCGAAGGCGGATCTGCTGTAAACCCTTACCGCTAAACAATGGCGGTTCGCCGGCCGGCGAACAAGGCCACTGAACTTCATGGAATTTCCAAAAACCTTGTCTTCTGATCTGCGAAATGATGGCTCCCTGCCATACCCGGTAGCGCCTGCCGGAAACAAGACAGAACAAAAGTACACCTGAGGGACGGGCCGTAAGCCCGTCCCTCAGGACTTGGCGCGCCAAAACCCAATGGGAACAGTTTCTAGTCCTTTTTTGCGGGAGGCGGGAAATATGGGCCTGCAACAAACGCTGCTTGTAGGGTATAATGGTAATCATGTGAAGTTGTCAAGGTACAGCCAATTTAAAAACCACGAAAAGCTATTGTATTTTATCGCGATTTGGCATATGCTAATGGTAGGAAAAGTAGGGATTTCCTGCTTTACGTCTAATAAAGGAGGTTTCGCTATGAGTGTTCCAATTGTTGATAATGCAAAGGTAATGTCCAAAGGCCAAATCACGCTTCCTAAAGATATACGCTCCAAGCTTCGCCTTTCCACAGGAGACCGTGTTACCCTCATTTGCGAGGAAGATCGGGTCATTCTTATGAATTCTGCTGTCTATGCTATGAAAATGCTGCAGAAGGAAATGGAGGGCGAGGCGGAGAAAGCCGGGATCCGGACCGATAACGACGTCATGGATCTGGCAAAGGACGTCCGCACGGAGATTGAAGGACTGTGAGAGTATTGATCGATACCAACATCCTCATCTCCGCATCCTTAAGCTGTGAAGGAACGCCTTATCAAGCTTATGTGAAAGCAGTTACACACCCCAACCATGGTATAGTGACCCTTGCCGCTAAATAATGGCGGTTCGCCGGCCGACTAACAAGGTCATGCACGGGGAAAATAAATGTAAAATACATAATAAAGGCGAAAGAAGATTAATTTAGTGGAGGAATAAGAATGGAAAGAAATATTAACATTCCAGAGAAATTTAATGAAGATTTAAACCGTGCAATAAGAATCCTTAAAGATGCTGGTTGTAAAGAGATATATTTGTTCGGATCACTAGTCACAGGTGAAACTGAGGAAATGTCTGATATTGACCTAGCAGTAAGGGGATGTCCTCCTGACAAGTATTTTGGAGTCTTAGGACAATTAATATTGGAACTAGAGCATTCTGTTGATCTCATTAATTTAGATAGAGAAGACGAATTCACCCGGTATTTGGAAAAACAAGGGGAATTAGTTCATGTCTCATAAAAAAGCCGTATCCCAAGTTCAATTTGAAATAAGTCAAATTGATAGGCTATTGGATTCCTATTCGAATCTATTGGAGAAGTCTAGAAATAGTGAACCTGATTTAGTAGAGCTTACTGCGTTAGCTTCAGTTTTACATTCGTTTTATAACGGGGTGGAAAATATATTTCTAACCATTGCGAAAAGAATAGATAATAATTTACCAGATAGAAAACACTGGCATAGAGACTTATTGATTCAAATGTCTACAGTCACAAGTAATAGATACAGAGTAATATCAGGAGAAAGTAAATTGCAACTAGCAGAGTATTTGGCATTTAGACATTTTTATAGACACTCGTATTCCTTTTTTTTGAGTTGGGACGAGATGGACAAATTAGTAAATGATTTGCGAACGGTCTGGGGAGCAGTAAAGAGTGATTTAAATAATTTTGCATGTACTATTCCTAAAGAATAGTGTGCAGACAGACATACATACCTTCCGGCGCCTGGTACGCCGATGCGGTGAGTACCGCCGCAGCGGCGGGGCTCGTGGGCGGTTACGCGGACAAAACCTTCAGGCCGGAGAGGAGCGTCACCCGTGAGGAGGCCGTAGTTCTGACGGTTAGGCTCCTGCAGCGCCTGGGCGTCGAGATGCCGCCGGCATCGGAAAGCGTCCTGAAATCCTACCGCGACGCCGGTGAAGTGGGTGCTTGGGCGCGCGCCACAATGGCTGCGGCGGCGCAAACCGGGATCCTCGGCGGAACCCCGGAAGGAAAGCTTGCTCCCGCCGACAGGCTCACCCGGGCGCAGGCCGCGGTGTTTCTCAAGCGGGCGCTGGCGAAGGCGGATCTGCTGTAAACCCTTACCGCTAAACAATGGCGGTTCGCCGGCCGGCGAACAAGGCCACTGAACTTCATGGATAATAATCAGTTGGATTGGAGCCGGGTTCCCTTTAGGGATAGCCCGGCTTCTTTTATTTCAATGGATTTAGCAGCCGGCTGCTCAGCAGCAATAAACCTGTTCCTACTACCAGGCAAAAGGCTGTGTAGACTCCCCAATAAGGCAGAAACATTACCCTCTCCACGCCCATGACCGCATTTTCCCCCATTATTCTGATCAGTACCAGCAGCGGGTTGATGTTTTGCAGAAACTGAACGCAAAAGTTAACCGATTCCTGACCGGTCCACTGGTCGCTCATTCTATTGAGCTGGTAGATAAAAGCGGCCAGGATACCGGTGCCGCCACCCAGGGCAAAGATTAAACCGTAAGCGGTTACCGTTGAGGCGCCGGTACGGCGAAACCAGGTGGAGCAGAACATACCTACCGCGGCAAACAGGTACATGGTCACCAAATAGTAGCCAAACACCCCCAGCACTTGCCCCGGGGCAATACCCCCGTAAAGAAATATCATGGCGTAAAGGGGCAGGCTGGCAATAATCAGCAGCAGGGTAAATGAGCAGGCCGCCAGCATCTTGCTGACAATTATGCCGCCGGGGGTTAAATGAGTGGTTAAAAGCACGTTCAGGGTCTGCTTTTCCCGCTCGCCGCTGATGGTGCCGGCAGTGAGCCCGGGGGTAACAAAGGCCAGCAGCAGCAACTGGGTGATACTCAGGAAAACGAAAATCTCCATGCTGCGCCAGGGCTGAAACACAACCCCCGCATACTGCCATTGCAGATAGATAAAACCCAGGGTAAATACACCCACCACCGTCAAGTAAAGGAATAGAATAATCGCCGACTGCCAGAACCGGAAGCGCTGGCGCAATTCTTTTCCCAACACCGGATTTAGCTCAGCCATCATGCCGCACCTCCCCTGTTACTGCCATGAAGGCATCTTCCAGGTTGCCCCGGTGTTCATAGAATTCCAGCACCGGGATCCCCTTGTTTATCAGGCTGGCCAGCAGTCCTGCCTGGGCCTCCCGCTCACCGCTGAACAGAACCTTGAGCTCCGCCCCCTGCCGGGTCAAGCTCAGCACCCCGGCATAGCTCTGGATAATCTCCTCAGCCTCTCCAACCCCGGGGCCGATGTTGATGTACAGTTCCCTGGGGCCGGTCCTGGCGCCGGTGATTTCCGCCACCGGCCCTGCGGCCACCAGCCTGCCTTCCTCCAAAATACCCACATCGTCGCAAATCTCGGCCAGCTCAGGTAAAATATGCGAGCTGATCAGCACTGTTTTGTTCAGCTTACCCAGGTGACGGATAATCTCCTTCACCTCGGCCCGGGCCCTGGGGTCAAGGCCGGAAGCCGGCTCATCAAGAATTAACACCTGAGGATCGTGTACCAGGCACCTGGCCAGGGCCAGGCGCTGCTTCATGCCCCGGGAAAGATTGTCTACATAGCTGCCGGCCTTGCCCTCCAGATTAACCAGTTCCAGCAACTTCCTGGCCACTTCCGGCCGCTGCCCGGCGGGAACCCCGTGGGCAGCAGCGAAGAATTCCAGGTACTCATCCGCCTTGAGCCCGTCATAGACCCCGAAAAAGTCTGGCATATAGCCAATCAGCCGGCGTACTTCCAGGGGGCGCTTAACCACGTCATAACCCCCTACCCTGGCGGTGCCGCCATCAGGCCTGAGCAGGGTGGACAGGATCAGCATGCAGGTGGTCTTCCCCGAGCCGTTGGGTCCGATAAGTCCGTAAATGCGCCCCGGGGCCACGTGCATGGTCAGGCCGTCCAGGGCCCGGTGAGAACCATAAGTTTTAACCAGGCCATCAATTGCAATCACGGTCCCATCACCCCTTCCAGCGCCAGGCCGCTCACCCTTACAGGGGCGCTCAGGCGGTCTGCGCCGTCAATTTGGACTGTCAGCTCACCGTCAACAGTTAGAAAAGGGGCCAATTCAGATGCGGACATCCCGGTGGCGCCGGATGGCACCGGGTGCCAGCTATTATCCCGGGGGTCCTGGAGGTTTAATTGGACCCCGGCATGCCACCACTGGTCAGGGAAAGATATGGACTGCAGCCGGAATTTTGCCGGCTCCGGAATAGCCAGGGTATATTTCAACTCTACCTGGCCGCGGTGCAGAACCAGGGAACCCCACCTGGTTTCCCAGGCACCGGAGCCACCGGTGACAGTGAAGGGAACAAACCCCGCCGGCAAATAAACAGGCCCGCTGGACGGCAGCCCCAGTTCCAGCTGCTGTCTGTACATAACCAGGCTGTGTTCAACTGAGCGGCTCCGGCTTTTTAATTCCACCAGGCCGGTCGGCTCATCACTCCAGCCAATAAACTGAATCCGCCCCTGCCAGGTTAAGTCGCCTGCGGCATAGGACACCGGGGTTGCCCTGACCGGTCGGTCGTAAGAATCTTTATAGCTGTAAGGCGATTGAAGTATACTGGTCAGCATTTGTCTTTCCCGGGCGTAGAGGTCATGGCCGGGGCGGTTATGGGGATAGGGGAACAATAACTCCGCAGGCTCCTTGAAGTTACCAGGCGCCAAACTATCTTCATGACCCAAATAGAAATCAACTTCTGCCGCTTCACCGGCCGCCAGGTCGCCCAGGGTGACAACGTTGCTGCCCGCCAGCAGAACGCAGTCCCGCAGGTCCCGGCCGGTCAGGTTGCGCACCTGGCCCTGGAGCCTGTCTTTTTCACTGAGCTTAAGGTCCGCCTCCAGCCCCGGCATTCCTTGCCAGATGGCTGAAGAAGTGGCATGGCGCAATGACTGGTATTCAACCCGGGGATAATAAATCTCCTGAACAGGGCCCACCATGCTGATGATGGCCTCCTGCCCTTGATTGTGGCCATAGTGGCCATAGCCAACATGACTGTAATCAGGCTGGATAATAGTCCCCACTCCGGGTCCTGATATTCTCAAATCACCGCCCCTAGGAGACACAACAGCTACCCCGGCATTTACCTCTGCCAAGTCGTTGCCCAACAGGTCCACGGTAGCCAGGGTTTGGATCAGTGGCCCGGGCAGACGCTGCAGTGGCCCAGTAAAGTACAAGCCGGCCGCCACCAGCAGCGCTGATGCGGGAACCAGCAGCCAGGTCAGCTCCCGCCTGTCCAGGCGGCGCAGCAGCAGATACATACCCGGGCCAACCAGCAGGGCATACACTCCCCATAACACCGCCAGATTAACCACGGCCGGCATCTTTAACTGGGGCAGATAAGCGCTGGCCGAGACCAGGTTGGCGCCGATGTTGCTTTGCTGAAATTCCGGCCCAAAGCCTTGCAGCAACATCTTCTCCCATTCATTATCAGCGCCCAGGTTTATACCATGCACCGGCAGGGCGGTAAAGACCACCGAACCCCGGCCGACATTTTGCTGCGCCACCAGGGGCAGATCACCAAGCCTGCTCAGCACCCTGCCCGCCACCAGGTCACCTGCTGCGGCCTCTGGATTTTCACCTCCGGTCCAAACATCAGCCCGAACGCTGTTAACGACCTGGCGACCCTCCACCAGTACAGGAGTCAGGCCGGCCAGGGCGCCGTCTTTTTCTGCGCCGGCCCCGGCAGAGAGGATCAGTGTACCGCCCAAAGCCACCCACTCCCGCAACACCTGGATTTGGCCCGGATCGAGGCCGGCCGCAACATCCGGCTGCAGAATCAGCATGTCTACAAACCTCAGCAGCAGGGCCGAGGAAGGCAGTTCATCCGGCGCCAGACTTTTCAGGGCCACTGTGCCGTAGCGTTGATTCAGCCATTCCGTCAGAGGACCCTGAACCGGGCCGGAGCCCAGGCTCAGCACCACCAGGCTGCCCTGAACCGCAGCCCCTTGAACAACTGTGCTGCCGACCTCCCGGCCGTCAACCAGGAGCTTTACTTTCGGCGAGGCCGCGGCAAAGCTGCCAGGGACAACCAGTGAGGCCCGGGTTCTGCCGGCGGCAATGTCCACCCCGGTTATGTAAGTATAGTCCATTCCGTACTGCCGGTGATGAGGGTCTCCCCCGGAGTCACCTGTTGCCCTGATTTCACCCCGCACAGCCGGCCCCTTATTATTGATTAAAACCGTCAGCTCCACCGGCAGGCCTTGCTTGTATAGCCCACCCAGCCCCGGGCGTACGTGCATGGTTATTTCCGCTGCCTGTGCCTTAAACGGCACCGCGGTCAAGGCTAACACAAGTGCCAATAGCATGGCCAAACCTGAAAGAAACTTGCCTTTAATAATTTGTCCTGGCTTCATCCGACCTCAACCTCACTTCCCCGCCGTTCTCCCAGCAGCACCTCAATCAGGGTTACGGTAATCCTGGCGCTGCCCCCGCTTAAAGTGTCGCGCAGCAGGTATAATTTCTTGCCGTCTGGTGTAACAGTCATACTGTGGTGGTAGTTTTCCTGCTCCAGGTATAATACCTGGGGCTCCGTGTCACCGGAAAGATCCAACTGCCGGAGCCAGAGCAGCTCCTGGCTTGAACCGGTGCCTTGCTGACCGGGAACCAGCAGGAGCCCGCTATCCGCCATAAGATCCTGACCGCCTTCCCGGTTGCCGGCCAAAGAACTTTTGCCCAGCCGCACCCAGCGGATCTCATCGACCGGCTGGTGCACCGTAAGCCGTGGCATCCCGTCCGTGGTGTAGGAGAGCACCTTTTCCTGCACCCGGGTGGTTAAATAAATCAGGTAGCCCCTGTCAGACCAGGCTGGAGATCTGCCCCGGCCCAGGTATGCCGGCCGCCCCTCCAAAGGCGCCAGCCAGAGGGTATCCCCAGCGGCGGGATCTGTTCTTTGCACCACCAGGCCCTTGCTATCCGGCGACCAGGCGGGACTTTGTCCCTGGCACAGATCCATACCGGACACCTGGTTGGCCCTATCCGTCACACTGACCCACACCCGGGCAGGCTGACCGTCTTCCAGCACGGCAAAGGCCAGTTTGTTTCCATCCGGAGACCAGCTCAAACCCTCAATCCCACCAGCTTTCTCGCTGGCCCAGATTTTTTGCCAGGAGTCCGCCGTCAGCGTCCCTGCCTGAAAAGATGATCTTAATTGGTCTGTACCGGATACGACGATTTCCGCCCCCCCGCCGGGTAACAGCCGGGCAAAAGCAACCTCGGACCCTCCGGGGTTTACCGCTGCGTCCAGAAATGCCGCCCCCTCGTCAGCCTTAATGGCCCCGAAAGAGGCACCGGAAGGGGACATCAGTACCAGGTTCCCGTTTTGTACCGTCAAAAACCTGTCCCCCGTCAGGCCAAAACCGGCCCTGAAGTCGCCATGCCAGAATTGGTAAACTTCCCTGGGCCCGCCGGCCACCTCCAGGGTTTTGCTCATGCCTCCGGCCAGACCCCAATAGGCGGCTGCGCTGACCAGCAAGACCAGGGCCATAACCAGCGGCAAAAGCAGCTTTTGAGGGTGACGCCCCCCCCGGACCTCAATCTGCTCCGCAACCACAAGCGGCGCCTGGTTACCGCCGGCTTGCCCCTGCATAAGCAGGCGTCTCCTTAACTCCTCCTGCAGATTGCGATTAACCGGAACAGCATCCCTCACCCTGCGCATGTGGTCAAGCAAATCATTGAGGGTTTCATCTCCAGGGCCATCACCCTCAGTCCGGTTCAGGCGCCAGCGGTCAAGGGGAAGAACCTTATCTCTATTACCGGATGAACTATCCCGCTCCTTCTCCTTCACAAGGCCCCACCTTCTTTCCTGCACTGTTCATTGTCGTATTTTGCTCTTAGCAGTTTTAGCGCCCGGTGGTGAACTGTCCTGGCGGCGGCCTCGGTTTTCCCCAGTACTTCCCCGATCTGGCTGAATTTGAGTTCACCGGCATAACGCAAGGCCACCACATCCCGGTAATCCTTGGGCAGCCACTCCAGAAGCAGGCGCAGATCCTTAATCTCCTCATTAAGGAGAAGTTGCTCCTCAGGCCCCCGCCGGGTATCCTGCAGCGATTTTAGCTGGTATTCCGTGGCCAATTCCGGACGGCGGCTTCTGGTTAGATAATCAACGAAAACATTATGGGCAATCCGAAAAACCCAGGCTGTACATGAGCCTTCAGCCCGGCACTGGTGAAATTTTTCAAAGGCCCTGATAAACACCGCCGCCGTCAGATCATCGGCGTCCCAGGTGCTCTCCACCCGGTAACGCAGGTACCTGTTGACACCGGGGAAGCACCGGTTATACACCTCTTCGAATCTCTTCAGGTCATCAGGCTGCATGGTAAACGTCCCTTCTATTGCTGTAAGGATTATACCCTATTTCTATAGACGTACTGTAAATGAAAAATGTGACAGTATTTTAGCGGGAAAATATACTTCTTTTGCGTTTGAAACACCAGTAGAAAAGAATAACCAGGACGGCAATGACGAGAGTTATGATTTCAAAATAATTTAAGGATGAGGGGATGAATCCGGTCAGTCCGGGATCATAGGCCGCGGGGGACCGGCTATTTCCACCAGGGGGTTGATGGCCAACTCCGGCAGCAGGTTGGCGGATACCTCCAGGCGATCCAGGCGCCGGGTGTCCGATATGCGGGCCACCCTTGCCCCGCCGGGGCCGGTGTTACCCAGGCTGTTCAGGGCGGTTTCCACTGCGGCCCGGCCGGTGTCCAGGGTCATCGGAAGCATGACCCGTTGCAAAAAGGTGCTGGTCAAGGCGTTAAGGCAGGTTGCCGGGTAGTCAATTTTTCCCACCAGACGCCGGGTGGTGAAGTCCGCCAGGCCGATGCCGTAGGCATTGCCCCTGGTCCCCGGGGACAGGTCCAGGGCCACAATGCGCCGGATAACCGGCGCGGAAGGCTCCGGCAAGCCCTGGATGCGCAGGCGCCCGATGACGTTGGTGTCCATCCCGGTACCGCTGATGTCCTTGCCTATGTGGTCAACAATCAACAAGTCCAACTGCTCCACCGGCAGCCGGGGCAGCAGGGACCAGGCCCTGTTCAGCAGCCGGGACTCGGCCGGCCCGAAGTCCGCCGGGGCCACGGCGACCAGTTCGGCTGTGTTCTCGTGGGCATCCTCCAGGATAGCCACTCCCAGGACAACAGGAATAATCTCCATGAGCGCCCTTGCCGCGGCGGGGATGACTTCGGGCAGGGCGGATGCCCCCCGGCTGTGCAGGGCGGACGCCCCCGCCGGACCCCCCAGACCCACGGCCACCATCTTTTGCAGGCCGCTTTCGGCCGGCCCGTGAAAGGAGGTGTGCGGCTTGACCCGGTTGACCACGATTATCGCATCATAGGTAAGGGCCAGGCGGTTATAGCACAGGGGCAGGCCCTGGGGCAGGACCCCCGCCTGAACCGGGTCAGCCCCGGCGTCCACCGGTGCGCCCACCGCAGCCGGGGTGATGCCCAGCCCGGCCAGCACTTTAAGGCGGCCCTCTTCGGCGCCGCCGCCATGGCTGCCCATGGCGGCCAGGATGCGGGGCTCGGCCCCCAGCTTTTTTATTTCCTCCACCATGGTGGCCAGGATTAATACAATATTGGCGATGCCCCGGCTGCCCGCCGTTACCGCCACCCGCCGGCCGGGCTTAACCAGCCGGCCAAGTCCGCCTGCGGCAAGCACACGCCGCAATGTACCCGGTATGTCCGTCAGCCCGTGATGAGGAAAATTTTGTTTGATGGGTACCAGTTCGGGAAGTTTCAGGTGCATCAACCTCCATGATTGTGCGACGGGGGACAGTTTCCTGTCGCACTGAATGAGCGCGCGTTTTTGTAAGCATTCAGTAAACCAGGTGGAGGCACGGCGTTATCGTTAGGATTCAGAATGCCCCGAGAATATGGAATGTTTTCGCTGGTTTTCTCATTCTGACTTCTGACTCCTGACTTCTGAGTACCTTCTGCGCGAAGCACTGGAGTGAGCGGTGATAACGCAGTGCCATAACACCGGTTTCACTGAATGTATACTTATATTATATACCAACCGGGCATTACTTGCGGACAAGTTGACGAAGCAGGTGGGTAATGTTACCATAAGATATCGAATGCCGAAAAAATGGGGGGTTTGCTGAAATGAAGGATACCATGCGGATGGTTGCGGATTTAATGGCCCTGTCGGCCAGGACGGCCCCCAAGTGCCTGGGGCAGGATTATGTGGGCCTGAAAGCTTTGGAGGGTGACGATTTATTGCGCCTGGCCGACGAAATGGAGCGCTTTGGCCGGGAAACGGGCAAAATAAACTTTGACCGGGATGCGGAAAGTGTGCGCCGGTCGGATGTGGTGCTGTTTATCACCCTGAAGGATAACAAACCCCTGGGTCTCAACTGCGGCGCCTGCGGCCTGAGCCGGTGCGCCGACTTGAAAACCGTGGAGGGTCCCGAGTTTGAGGGTCCACTGTGCGCCTGGCGGATTATCGACCTGGGCATAGCCCTGGGCTCGGCGGCCAAGACCGCCGGCATCCTGAACGCCGACAACCGGATTATGTACCGCCCCGCCGTGGTGGCCCGCAAACTGGGCCTGGTGGAGGGCCCCCTGGTGGTGGCCATACCCATTTCCTGCTTCAGCAAGAACATTTATTATGACCGCCCGGACAAGCCGTCCGGAACCAGTTAAGACCGGAGGCGATGCTCATCATCAGGCAGACCAGAAAGCTTGAACATGTGAAATATTCCCTGCAGCTGCCCGACGGCCCGGCCCGTGCCGGTTTTGACGACCTGATTCCGGTTCCCCGGGCCGCCCCGGAGCTGTCCCTGGGGGAAATTGACCCTTCCTGCAGCTTTATGAATAAGCGTCTGGCCGCCCCCTTATTAATCAATGCCATGACCGGCGGACACCCGGAGATGCTGGACATTAACCGGAGCCTGGCCAGAGTGGCCCGGCAGGCCGCCTTGGCCATGGCCGTGGGCTCCCAGCGGGCGGCCCTGGATGACCCCGGGGTGCGGGAGACCTTTGCCGTGGTGCGGGAAGAAAACCCCGGCGGTCTGGTCCTGGCCAACCTCAACGCCGGCTGTACTCTGGCCGAGGCCCGGGAGGCCGTGGCCATGGTTAAGGCCGACGGGCTGCAGCTCCACCTGAACGTCGCCCAGGAGCTGGCCATGGAGGAGGGTGAGGCTGATTTTCGCGGCGTACTGGCCCGGGTGGGGCAGGTTGTACGGGAGCTGGAAGTCCCGGTGGTGGTAAAGGAAGTGGGCTTTGGCCTGGACCGGGAAACCGTGGCCGCCCTGGTGGAGCTGGGGGTTCGCTGCCTTGATGTCGGCGGCAGCGGGGGCACCAACTTTGCCGCTATTGAGGGGCGGCGCCGGGGCCGTATCGGCAGTTACCTGGAGGAGTGGGGCATGCCCACGGCGGTTTCCCTGCTGGAGGCCCTTAGTGTGGCCGGAGGCGCCAAATTAATTGCCTCGGGCGGGGTGCGCAACGCCTTTGACGCCGCCCGCGCCCTCATGGCCGGGGCGGTGCTGGTGGGGATAGCCCGGCCCCTGCTGCAAATCATCGTGCATGAATCCGAGGCGGCGGCCCTGGGCTACATCCGGGAACTGATTGATGATTTGCGGAGCCTCATGTTGCTGGTGGGGGCCTGGAACCTGGAAACCCTGCGGCGGCGGCCCCTGGTGATTACCGGCTTTACGGCCCGGTGGCTGGAGACCCGGGGGATCGACTACCACCACTACGCCCGGCGCCGGTGATCACTGGACTTTAGCATTAAAACACAAGGGCACGGAAGCAGATGACTTCCGCGCCCTTATTGAACGAGACTTCATTCAGAGGGGGATTCAACCCCCTCTGAATGTTAGCCGAGTCCATACTGGACTTAACCGCCCTTTGAAACCCGCCGCCTACAGAGGCGGGGGTCTTAGGGCGGATTAGTTCAGTGATAATCAGTCAACAAGTTACTTTTTACGCAGGCTGACAAAACGGTCCTTAAGCTTCTTGGAAACCTCGGGCATGGTGGTGTACTCCATCTCGTCCAGGTGCAGCCGGTGGGGCTCAAAGGGTCCCAGGCGGCGCATGTAGTCGGCAATATTATTGGCCAGCTGGCGAGCATTGTCAAAGGACGGGTCAGCAAATAAATCCTGGGGGCCGTGCAGCTTGCCGTCCGCCAGTTGGAAGCCCAGGGCCACCACCCGGGGCGGCCCGTCGAAGCGGGTGGGGTTGCACTGGCCAAGGCCCACCGGCATCAGGGGTCCCGAGTGGGAACCGCGCATCCAGCCGGATACCAGGTGGGGGTGGGCAAAGGCCTCCAGCACCTCGCCCACGGCGGGGAAGCCGCTCTGGCAGCGCACAATCAGCACCGGGTCGTCCTTGCCGATGTACCTGCCGGCCATCAGGTTAAGCCGCTGGGTGCTGCTGCTGGCCGCGATCTCCCCGGTGTCCCGGTGGAAGACCCGCTTGATGCAGAACCGGCCCGGCGCTCCAATGAACACCAGCATGTCGTAAAGGTCTTCCGGCGCGGAGAACATAACCTTCCGGTTTTCAATCAGGTCCCTGACGTCAAAATTGAAGCCGTTGTGCATTTTGGGATCAATAACCAGCCCGGCGGTGTTGAAGGGATCGGCAAACATCTTGTAAGTGGGCAGGTTCCAGGCCCCGGGTTCGGTCTTGTCGGCCATGAAAATGACCACCGGTTCACTGATCCGCTCTTCAAACTCCATCTCGGCCACGCCCGGACCCAGTCCCTTGATGTTGCCGGAGAAGGCATCGCCCAGCAAATCCTGTCCGGCCCCGTAAAGCTTCAGGCGCTTGGCCACCTCGGTGCAGGCAGTAAAGATATCCCAAGCCAACTGGTGTACTTCGCCGTTATTACGTCCGCCTTCATGGGTCATAATCAGGTTAATGTCGTCGCCAACATGGGTTACGTGGGAGTCAATCAGCAGGGAATGCCCGGACAGCATGCCCCTGGCCCTTTCCAGCAGGTCCTTGTGGACGCTGCAGTGACCTACAAAGCCGCCTACATCTGCTTTGATGACCGTTAACGTAATTCTTCGACCCATAACAACCCCCCTTAGTATTGCTTGGATATACAGAATTATAATTCTATACTATGCCAAGTTTTCCTGCATATTACGATTTAATATTTTAGCCTGAAGCCAGAAATAGTTCATTCTAATTTTAAAAAAGGCGTTAATGTGACATATTATTTGGCTTAAAACTCCCGGGGCTTGCAAATAATTTCTTTAACCTTGGTGTCAAAGAACTGGTTGGAGTGGGCCGGAACGATAACCGCCGCGGTATCGGCGCCCCGTCCGGAACCCGCGATGGCTGCCACTTCCCGGCCATGGGGGATAAGGCCGGCGTCCAGGGCCATGCCCGCTATTTCCACGCAAACCTTAACCCCCTGGCCCAGCATGCGCAGGGTCTGGGCCATTATTTCCGCGGGGTACACCCCGCCAAATTTAATCCGGATAGCCCGGTCCACCCCGGCCAGCAGGTGTGTTGTGGTTAAAAGCTTGATCCCGCCGGCGGAAAGTTCGTCCCTTGCCTCGGCAGGCATGCGGTCATGCCCCGGCCCGTCAAAGCCTGCGTGATAGGTAACGCAAACAACATTCAGGCCGCAGTTCAGCAGTTGCCTGGCCGTCCGGCCGGTGCTGGAGGCAACCACAATATGTTCGATGCCCAGCTCCCGGGCCCGCTGCAGAGCCAGGTTCAGGGTGTTTTCAGTGTTCACAGGGCCTTGTTTGTCCCAATGCATAAAGATCAAGCTCCCTTCGGTTTTGGTTATCCTTATTCTAGATTAAGGCACATTATTTGGCAAGAAAGTTGCGATAAGTCACTGTGCCCGGTGGTTTCTCCTTGAACTCGGCTAACATTCAGAGGGGGATTCAACCCCCTCTGAATGTTAGCCGAGTTCAGTGATAAAAAAGGTTTTCGCCGGGTTGCGCCGAAAGAAATTAGGCACATGTTTTTAGCAGGAGGTAACAGGATGAAATACCGGCAGGGCAATTTAGGCCGCGTTTTTTTGGCCAGGGTGGAGCACGGGGATGATTTGCTCAAGGAAATAACGGACCTTGCCCGGGCGGAGCGCCTGTCTGCGGCGGTTGTTTTCATGATTGGAGCGCTGAAGGGCGCGAACATGGTAGTAGGCCCCCGTGAACTCGCGGTGCCCCCGGAGCCGGTTTGGATGTCTTTTGGGGATGGACGGGAGATTGTCGGAATGGGCACCTTGTACCCCAATGAAAAAGGCGAGCCCGCCCTGCACCTGCACGGGGTGCTGGGCCGGGGCCGGGATTCCCTGACTGGCTGCCTGCGGGCTGAGACCGAGGTGTATCTGGTGGTGGAAATGGTAATCATGGAACTGATGGGCACCGGCGCAGTCCGGAAGCTGGACCGGGACCTGGAACTGCAGGTGCTGGATTTCCAGTAGGTTTGTTGAACGAGACTTCATTCAGAGGGGGATTCAACCCCCTCTGAATGTTAGCCGAGTCCAGTGATAAATACTTTGAGGAGAGCAGGTGCCTTCCATTACAAATCAATCGCCGCCTGTTACTATTCAGGAGTCAGAATTCAGGAGTCAGAATGGACCGTATATCTCATACTTCGGAAACACCATGCTTTAATCAGTCCAGCTCTGGGGAACCTCGCCGCAGTCGTCCAGGGAGCTAATGCACTTTTGGGCGGCCTGGCGCACCTGATGTTCCGGCAATCCGGTATCCACCTGCAATAACCCGTTGGCGTACATGGCCTGCACATCGTTTTCCGCCAGGGGATTGCCCAGCTCTTTGGTGGCCACAAACCGCTGGACTCCCAGCAGCATCTTGGCATGTCCCGGCACATTTACAAAAACCTCTCTGGTTAGCGCTTTGCGGTACGTTCTATTAAGAATTTCTTTTTCTTTTTCGTTAAAAACTATTTTAATCATGGCATCCTCCCTGTCCAATTCATTCCTAATCTTTATTCTGTTGAAATATGCCCCGGCAGTCAAGTTTTTTTAAAAATGATAACGGAAAAATTGACATCAGGGGGCCTCAGTTATATATTTGGTACAATATACTTGCCTGAATAATAAACTGAACAGAATGGGAAGTGTAAAACATGGCCAAACAAAGTAAGCAGGAAGTAATACTGACCCCTTCCGGCCACCAGGTGGACAAGGACCTGCTGCGGGTGCCCATTAAAGTTACGCCCTCACTGCAGGCGCTCCTGGCAAATCAGTTTGATTTAATTGAAATGCTGGAAAACAAGCAGTCCCTGAATCCGGTTTTCATTGAGCAGCACAGGATGGAAATGCTGCAGCTGGAAGAAGAGATTGCCAGCGCTTTCGCAGCCCAGGTCAAGAAAAAGGAAAAGGCCCTGGCCAGGCAGGCGGAAAAGAAGCAGGTCCTGGCGGCGCCAGGGCCGCCGCTAAAGGGACCGGTTCGTGAAAAGCCGGATCTGCCCCGGGAAGACGAAGATATGCGGGAAAGCAAGGCGCTGCAAAGGGATCCCGAAGCAGAACTGGATGCCCTGGCAAATTTCTTGAGCCCCGGGCTGCCCTCGGCCAAAATTGCAAGGCGTGCCCCGGCAGCGGAAAAGCCGCCGGAAGTTGACGTGCGCAGGGTGGCTCTGGGCGCTTCCATCAAGGCCCTGATGGACTTCCTGGGCCGGGACTTGACCGAGGAAGAAAGCCTGATCCTGGAAAACCAGGTGGATGCGTATCTTGTAAAGGGCTAAGGTTCGAATCAGTCTGGTTATTTGAACACAAAACCCCGCTCGAAAAGCGTGTTAAAAAATTGGTAACTACTCAGGAGTCAGAAGTTAGAAGTCAGAATGAGAAAACCAGCGAAAACATGCCATATTCTCGGAGCATTCTGAATCCTGACTCCTGAATTCTGAATACCTGAATAGTAACAGCTAATCTATTTTTTTCTCTAATTTTTTTAGCTCTTCGTTTTTACCCAAAACCACCAGAACATCACCCGCATCGATTACCTGGTTGATCCGGGGTGTTACAATGATCTCCTCACCATGCTGGACTGCCAGGATGTTGACGTTCAGCTCACCCACCAGTTCATTCAATTCCTTTCCGATATAATCCTCGGGCGTAGCCAATTCCACAATACTAAAGTCCGGCGATAGCTCAATATGCTCAAAAAAATTTTTTGCTGTCATTGAACGAGCCAGCCTGATAGCCATATCCCTTTCCGGGTATACAACCATATCTGTACCAATTTTCTCCAATACCCGGCCGTGCAATTCATTGCGGGCCCTGGACATTACTTTTTTGACCCCTAATTCCTTCAAGGTAATGGTGGTTAAGATGTTGGCCTGGATATCTTCACCAATTGCCACCACAACCATGTCAAAATTTCTGATACCAACAGACTTGAGCGCCTGCTCATCCATGGCGTCAGCCTGCAGGGCATGGGTTGTTATATCGGCCACCTCATTTACCTTTGCCTCATTGTTATCAATTGCCAGTACTTCACAGTCCAACTGATTCAATTCGTGGATTAAGCTATTCCCAAACCTGCCCAACCCAATTACAGCAAACTGCTTCATAAAATCCCTCACTAGTACAGAGATTAGGATTAAGATTTTGAGTAGTGTGTAAGGACACCGCTTGATAAGAATATACCCAATTACAGTAAATAAAAGTATTTCTGTGTATAAATTCATCCAACAGCTTATACAGTTTAAATTTGCCCGCAAGCTTTTTATAGGTGTCAATGCTCATAACCGCCAGATCTCCCTGGCCGTTTTTGGTAATTTGAACGAGACTTCATTCAGAGGGGGATTCAACCCCCTCTGAATGTTAGCCGAGTCCATACTGGACTTAACCGCCCTTTGAAACCCGCCGCCTACAGAGGCGGGGGTCTTAGGGCGGATTAGTTC
>JBFMEU010000060.1:0-17586 GCA_040753155.1 Bacillota bacterium | reverse complement strand
AAGCCACTCGGCCACACGATTCGGTTGAACGAGACTTCATTCAGAGGGGGATTCAACCCCCTCTGAATGTTAGCCGAGTCCATACTGGACTTAACCGCCCTTTGAAACCCGCCGCCTACAGAGGCGGTGGTCTTAGGGCGGATTAGTTCAGTGATAAATGCAGAATATAGCCGGCCATGATTTTGAAACAGTCAAATTGAAAGAATGTCGGCCAGGCTAAATAATTCTAAATCTATCCCCGGCCGGCTGTTTACAATCTCATCCAGGTCTGTTGCCTTAAGATATCCACTAACCACACCGACCATTTTTTTCCTTTCATTAGCCATGAGCAGCTCAACTGCCTTTGCACCCATGCGACTGGCCATAATCCTGTCCAGAGCACTGGGGGTGCCGCCCCGCTGCAGGTGCCCCAGAATGGTTACTTTAGTGTCAAAACCTGTACGGTCACGTATTTCCCTGGCTACCTCCATACCCCCGGCCGCACCTTCAGCCACAACAATAATGCTGTGTAATTTGCCCCTGCGGTAACCACGTCTGATTTTTTCGACAATCAAATCAATGTTAACCGGCATTTCCGGGATCAGGATTGACTCCGCCCCCCCCGCCAGTCCGGCTGACAGGGCTATGGCACCGGATTCACGCCCCATAACTTCAATTACAAATGTTCTCTCGTGTGATGTGGCGGTGTCCCGAATTTTATTAATAGCATCCAAAGCTGTATTAACCGCAGTATCAAAGCCGATAGAAAAATCTGTGCCTGGTATGTCATTATCTATTGTACCGGGCACACCTGCCACCGGTATACCGTACTCTTCATGAAATATTTTAGCTCCCCGGAAGGAACCATCTCCTCCAATTACCACCAGTCCCTGCACGCCAAATCTTTTCACATTCTCCCAGGCCCTGGCCCGGCCCCCGGCGCTTAAAAATTCTTCAGACCTGGCGCTGTGCAGCATGGTTCCGCCCCGGTGCACAATATCAGCCACTGAGCCCAAATTCATTGGCCCCATATCAGCCTCAATAAAACCACTATATCCCCGGTTGATGCCTATTACTTCCAGGCCATGATATATTGCCTTGCGCACCACTGCCCTGATAGCGGCGTTCATGCCGGGAGCATCGCCGCCACTGGTAAGAACAGCGATTCTTTGCAAGTTACCCCCCCCTTTATATAACACTATTAAGTTGTGCCGGGGGACAATAAATATGCAATTTTACTAAAGGGATCAGCGGGAATTAATTATTTCCAGCGCCTCATCTACTTCCGATTCCGGCACCAGTATTTCAACTGAGTGGTTTGCCGGATTTGGCGGACCAATTCCCCGTAATTTAACCAGTATCCCTTCTTTGGTCAGCATTTTTTGGATCCATGCGGCCTCTTTCTGATTTGTCGAGATATAGACCACTGTCCACACCGGAAAAAGCCTCCTCCAAACAGTTTGCCTTGGCCCCTGGCTAGTTATTCTACCGAGCCGGGAGCCATTCCTCTTTACCAAAAAAATAAGTATATCCAGAGCGTAGACCCTGGATATTATATGCGCTTTCATGTGAGCTTACTGTTCATCGGTGCGTATCCGGCCATGCCTGCTTAAAACTTCAGCCCTTCCCCGGATTTTGATGGCCGATGTATGCTCTGTAAACTGGGCAATCATTATCTCACCCTTATCAAGTTTTTCCGAGTGATGAAATTTGGTGTCCTTCCCCCTGGTAAGGCCAATAATAGTAACCCCATTATCCAATGCTTTAATAATAATATAATCTCCGGTAATCTCGCTGAGTTCACGCAAAAGCCTTCACCTCAAACTTCCTCTTCATCTTATTAAAAGTCATTGTTACTATTCAGGCATTCAGAATTCAGGAGTCAGAATTCAGAATGCCCCGAGAATATGCTTCCAGCAATTTACCAACCTCGTGCAAGAGAAGTTTTGTTTCGTAAATATCACCGTATCCAAAACTCATTCTGACTCCTGACTACTGACTCCTGACTTCTGAGTAGTTACAAGTCATTATAGTATAGCCCCGGGGGTTTGACAAGATTATACCGGCTCTTTTCAGGTCTGACCTTTTATCTTGACATTACCGCTGCCCAATAATTTTTCCAACTCCGTGATAAGGCTTTTATCCAGGTCAACCCAGTTTTCCCTTCCAGCCAGAGCCATCTTACTGGTTGCGGGGAAATACAGGTAGACCGGGGCGCTTCCGGGAAAACTGCGCAGCAGGGACTTTAACTCTGCCAGCAGGCCTGTATTGGAGTGGATTAGTTTCAGGTATAGCTCACCCCTGTTCTCCCTGGGCAGTGGGCCGCCTTCTTCCATAATTAGTTTTACTGTATCACCGTTACTACTTTTACGGCCCTTGATTAAGACAACTGCCTCGGGCTGGAGCAAGGAAGCATGCGCTTGCCATATTTTTGGAAATACCACCACTTCTACCAATCCTGTCAAGTCCTCCAGGTTAAGAAAGGCCATGGGAGCGCCTTTTCTAGTGGTAATGCGCTTAATATGGGCAATCATCCCCCCTACGGTAACAAGCTCTTCATCATCCACCTCGGCCAGTTCACCCAGGCTGACCGTGGCGTTCAGGCGCAGGGAGCGGCGGTATTCACCCAGGGGGTGGCCGCTGACATACAGCCCCAGAGCCTCTTTTTCCATAACCAGAAGATCAGTGCCGGGATACTCAGGTATATCCGGCAGCTTAATAACAAAATCCCCGGCCCCCTCACCCCACATGTCCAGCAGGGATAACTGGCCGCTGTGGCGTTCCCGCTGGGCCAACTGGGCCAATCCCAGACCGGTTTCCACCACCGCCATCAATTGTGACCGGTAATGTCCCAGGGAATCAAAAGAGCCGGCCTTGATCAGGCTTTCCAGCACCCTGCGGTTAACTGTTCTGGGGTCCAGACGCCGGCAAAAGTCACTGTAATTCTTATACTGACCATTTGCCTCCCGCTCTTTGATAATCGAATACACCGCCCCCAGGCCCACATTTTTGATCGCCGCCAGGCCGAAGCGAATTTTACCTGCCAGGGAATGAAAACTTTCCCGGCTCTGATTGACATCCGGAGGCAAAATCTCGATGCCCATACGGCGGCATTCTTCAATAAAAGTGGCAACTTTATCGGTATTGTCCAGTACCGAGGTAAGCAGGGCAGCCATAAACTCCACCGGGTAGTTGGCCTTCAGGTAGGCTGTTTGGTATGATACCATGGCATAGGCTGCACTGTGGCTTTTATTGAAACCGTAACCGGCAAAATATTCCATCAGATCAAACATTTTAGCCGCCATGTCCCCGGGATAGCCCTTGGCCGCTGCGCCTGGAATAGGCTGCCTCAGTGGCTTGCCCTTTTCATCAACGGTACTGCCGCTAATAAACCACTCCCGGTGCATCTTCATGATTTCCGGTATTTTTTTACCCATCGCCTTGCGCAATGAGTCGGCCTGGCCAAGGGTATAGCCCGCCATAACCTGGGCAATTTTCATGACCTGTTCCTGGTACAAGATTACCCCGTAGGTTTCCTTTAAAATGGGTTTCAGGTCCGGGTGGAAATAATCCACTTCCTTTTTTTCATGCTTGCGATCAATAAAGTCTTCCACCATGCCGCTGCCCAGGGGTCCGGGCCGGTACAGGGCAACCAAGGCCACAATATCCTCAAACACTTCCGGCTTCAGCTCCCGTAAAATAGCCCGCATGCCGCTGCTTTCCAGTTGAAACACCCCTGTGCTCTCACCACGGCACAGCAGTTCGTAGGTTGGCCGGTCACCCAGCGGGATGGCATCGATATCAAGATCAGGCCCGCCGCCCTCCCTGATTAACTTCAGGGCGTCGGCAATAACTGTAAGGGTGCGCAGACCCAAAAGGTCCATTTTCAGCAGGCCCAGTTCCTCTACCTGGTCCTTGGCAAACTGGGTTGTGAGAGGACCATCGGAGGACTTGTACAGTGGCACATAATGGGTCAGGGGTTCCCGGGTAATGACCACACCGGCAGCATGGGTGGAGACATGACGGGGCATCCCCTCCAGCAGTCCGGCCATGTCAATTAATTTCCTTACTTCCTCATCCTGCTGGTAAATCGACCTGATATCCGCTGATTCCGCCAGGGCTTTCTCCAGAGTAATGTTTAGTTCCGCCGGCACCAGCTTGGCCACCCTGTCCACATCACCATAAGGCATTCCCAGCGCCCGCCCCACATCTCTGATGGCCGCCCTTGCGGCCATGGTGCCAAAGGTGGCAATCTGGGCCACCCTGTCAAAGCCGTACTTTTGGGTGACGTAGCTGATTACCTCGCCCCGCCTTTCATAGCAGAAGTCGATATCAATATCCGGCATCGATACCCTCTCAGGGTTGAGAAATCGCTCAAACAGCAAGCCGTAGCGCAGCGGGTCAATGTTGGTAATCCCCAGGGCATAAGCAACAATACTGCCGGCCGCGGAGCCGCGGCCAGGCCCCACAGGGATTCCATTCTGGCGTGAAAAATGAATAAAGTCCCAGACGATCAAGAAATACTCCGAATAGTCCATTTGTTTGATCACATTAAGCTCAAAATCCAGCCTCTGCATGATGTGCTCCCGGGTCTGCCGGCCATATCTCCACTCTATTCCCTTAAAGCAAAGCTCCCGCAGGTAGCTGTCAGTGGAATGCCCTTCGGGAACTTTAAAGTGAGGCAGGTGGAGGGCGCCGAACTCCATGCGCACATTACATCTTTCGGCAATCAGTAACGTATTGGACATGGCCTCCTGCAGCTCGCCAAATAAAAGGTTCATTTCCTGGCAGCTTTTCAGGTATAACTCCTGGGACTGAAACTTCATCCGGTCCGGGTCACTCACACATTTACCGGTCTGGATGCACAGTAACACATCCTGCATTTCCGAGTGTTCCCTGCGGACATAGTGAACATCATTGGTAACTACCAGGGGAATGCCTGTTTCCCGGTGCAGGTTAAGCAGTTCGCGGTTGGCAATCCTTTGCTCCTCAAAACCGTGGTCCTGGAGCTCTAAAAAGAAATTGCCGGCGCCAAAAATATCCTGGTACGCAGCGGCAGCTTTACGGGCGCCCGCTCCATCGCCAGCCAGAAACTTGCCGGCAACCTCCCCGGCAATGCAGCCGCTCAGGGCAATCAAGCCCTTACTGTGGCGGGAAAGCTCCTCCTTGTCAACCCGCGGCTTGTAATAAAAGCCCCGGGTGAAGCCCTTGGATACCAGTTCCAATAAATTGCGGTAGCCCTCATCATTTTCCGCCAGCAGCAGCAGGTGGTACAGGTTGTCATCAACTTTAGGGACCCGGTCATTCATTGTACGCGGTGCCACATAAACCTCGCAGCCCAATATCGGCTTGATGCCTTCCTTCAGACAGGCCTTGTAAAAGTCAACCACGCCAAACATGGCGCCATGGTCTGTAATGGCCAGGGCCGGCATACCCATTTCCCTGGCCCGCTGCACGGCATGCTTGATTCTGGCCGCACCGTCCAGCAAACTGTACTCGGTGTGCACATGAAGATGAACAAAGTTAGCACCCGAACTATTAAACGTATCAGTAACCGCCATATTATTGCATCCTTCCGGTGTTGCCTAAATCATTAATCTGTCTATTTAATCATACCATTTGCCTGGCGGACATCAAGAAGTATCAACCGGTGCCGTTGTAAAATACCTTTAATCATAGCAAATTTAGAACCAGGAGTTCCGGAATGTTACCGGACATTAAATCAAAATCACTATCATTATGAAGCAATACTAGCTTTTTTTCAATTGCGGTTAGAGCAATAAGTATGTCAATTGTACTTCCCGAGGTTACGCCTTTGCGTCTCAGGTCAAAATATATTCTGGCACCCTTCTCAAAAGTAGAGGCTTCTGGCTCTAAATAATAGATTTGCTGAGTTGAAAGATATTCCTTAAGTGTATTAAACTCTGTCTCATTTCTCGCCCCTTGCAAAACCTCTTGATAAGTGTAGGACGATATTCCAAAAGGAATATCTCGGGAAAGAACATCTTTAAAAAGCACTGTTTTCTCATCTACTTGTCCTTTTAAAAAACCAATAAGAACAGAGGTGTCAACTAGTACCATATGTTAACACCCCTTTCTCATTGCTTTATAATCATAATTGTCGGCAAACTCAATTTTACCCTGTAATTCTTTCAAGTCCTTGCGTGTATGGCGTTGTACAAACTCAACTAAAGCCCTATCAACTACTTCCTTTTTAGTAGTTAAGCCAGAAACAAGCATAGCTTGCTCCATAAGTTTATCATCAATTACAATATTAGTACGCACATCAATACACCTCCTTATACACATTATATTGCACATAAAATATCTCTGTCAATCATAAAAAGAAAAAAAGCCAAGTCAAGACTTGACTGTTACCACCATATTGGCAGTAAACATTCGGTGAACTACGTAGCCCCGGTAAGCAGGTGTGTCCCCTTTTCTTATGCGAGGGCGGGGTGTACGAAGATAAACCAGCTTTTCTAATCCAGGCCAGTTCATTTCTTTGCGCTTTCCACGCGACTCTTTATACCTTCAAGCATCGACTCACAGTTATTCTTAACTGTCAATACAGCGATAGGGTTAACCAAACTGGCGAACATGGGAATCCCCAGCTCAAAGTCGACCGTAAGTTTAACCAGGGTTTTGCTTCCTATTTCCTCAAACGTCCAGGCGCCTTCAAACTTTTTTAAATCACCTTTTACTAACCTGTAATCTATGCGCCGAACCTCGTCATCAAATTCATCCCGTTCAGTCCAAATAATAGGTTTACCCTGCAACCGGGTATCCCACTTGGTGACGGTATAAGCATCACCCCGCTCCAGGGTGGTGATTTTTACCACATTCTTCATAAAGTTGGGGTAGGATTCCATATCTTTGGCCACCATGTATACCTCTTCCGGGCTGGCGTTAATCTCTTTGGTAACTTCTACAAAGGGCAAGATTACCTCTCCTTCCATAAATACAATCATTTAGTATATATTCAGTAAATCCGTCGTTCGCTAACGATAACGCCGTGCCTCCACCTGGTTTACTGAATGCTTACATCATTTTTCCAGAGCTGTTTTAGATCTGGTCAATTACTTCATTTACCACGGCAACCGACTCCCCAAAGGCATCCAGCGCTTGGTCCAACTGTTCATTGGTGATCACTGCCGGTGGCAGCAGGCGAATGACCTTGTGCATATTAAGGGAGTGCAGTACAATTACGCCGCGTTCCAATAAGTTGGATATTATGAAACCGCCCGCCCCATCAGCGACCAGTTCCACACCGATTAAAAGTCCCTTGCCCCTTACGTCTGCAATTACACCAGGATACTCAGTCTTCAGGCGGCGCAATCTGACCAGGGCGTGTTCACCCAAGCGGGCCGCCCTATCCACCAATCCTTCCTCCAGCAGGGCCTGAATCGCGGCACAGCCGGCCGCACAGGCCAGGGGATTGCCGCCAAAGGTTGAGGAGTGCAAATAGGGATTGGCATTAAAGGGCTCAAACACCTCGGGGGTGGCTATGAAGGCGCCAATAGGCATTACTCCTCCGCCCAGTGACTTGGCCAGGCACAAAATGTCCGGCACTACCTCCCAGTGCTGGCAGGCAAACATTTTTCCGGTACGGCCAATTCCAGTCATCACCTCATCCAGGATCAACAGGGCCCCCCGCCGGTCACAAATCTCCCTGGCCCTTTGCAGGTAGCCAGCGGGCGGCACCTGTACTCCGCCTTCCCCCTGAATGGGCTCCAGGAGCACCGCTGCAGTATCTTCGCTAACCACCTGTTCCAAGGCCTCCGCATCACCAAAGGGAACCTGGGTAAAACCCGGCACCAGGGGATAGAAAGGTTCCCGGTAAAGTTCCCTGCCACTGGCCGAAAGGGAGCCGTAAGTCTTGCCGTGAAAACCACCGACTGTGGTTATGTACCCCTTTCTCCCGGTGTAAGCCCGGGCCAGCTTCAGTGCTCCCTCAACAGCCTCCGTACCACTATTACAAAAGAAGGTGTATTGCAGCCTGCCAGGGGTAACCTCCGCCAGCAGGCGGGCCAGGCCGGTAATGGGCTTCTGGGGCAACAGGCGGTTGGAAAGAGGAAATAAATCCAGCTGGCGTTTAACAGCTGCAATTACCTTGGGATGGCGGTGTCCGTGAAAAAACGTGCCAAAACCGGCGCAATCTATATACTCCTTGCCATGCACATCCTTCACAACAGCGCCTGTGTTCTCCCACTCGGTGCCGGTAAAGCCCATGAACCTGTATAGCCTGGCCATGCCTTCATTGACATACTTGCCGTATTCTTCCAGAGTTTGTTCAGCAATTAGCTCCGCCTCATGCTTTGATGGAAATATTGACATCATCTTTCCTCCTGTTTATAAACTGTACCAGTTGGGCAGCTAATACCCCCGTTTCAGATTTGTTCCAGTGTGTTTTACCGTTAATTCTATATTATAGATAATAATACCTGCAGGTTAAAAACTGCAAGTCCAACTCCATCTTCCCAGAAAAAAGCTGTGTGGTTTCTTGCGCGATTCGTCGCGCCGGGCGGTTCTCGGGGCATTCTGACTCCTGACTCCTGAATTCTGAATACCTGAATAATAACAAATTAACTTTTTTTGAGGCAGGAGTAATAAAGCTGCTCATAGCGGTTAACCCAGCGGGCTGCATTAAAACGAGTCTCGGCAACATCCCTGGCGCCGCGGGATAATTTATTGTGCCAAACGGGATTGGATAGAATATCCAGGGCAAGGCGAGACATCTCATCAACGTCACCAGGCGCTGCCAGCAGGCCACATTCACCATGGGACACCACTTCGGGCAGCCCGCCGCTTCGGGAGCCAACGACCGGGACCTCACAGGCCATGCCCTCCAGGGCGGCAAGGCCGAAGCTCTCCTTTTCCGAAGGCAGCAGTAATAAATCAGCTATCGACAGGAGGGGCTGAACATAATCCTGGACACCCATATAATGTACCATATTTTCCAGACCGCACTCATTAACAAGTGCTTTAACCGCCGGCATGGCAGGACCATCCCCGACCAGCACCAGGCGGGCCGGCAGCGCCCGGGTAATTAGATAGAAAATATGAACAACGTCCTCTACCCTTTTCAACGGTCTGAAGTTGGATATATGTATGATAATTTTTTCATCTTCCCCCGCCAGTGCTTTTCTTAAAGCAGGATCGCTGTTACGCCGGTATTCCTCTGGGTTAATGAAATTATAGATAACCTCTATGGGGCAGCCCAGTTGAAAAACCCGCTCCGTTTCCGCCGCCAGCCAGCCGGAAACCGCAGTCAGGCGGCTTCCGGCCAGAAGACTGAATCTGGTAGTGGCGTAAAAATCACGGTGCCGCCCAACCAGGGCCACATCTGTACCATGCAGCGTTGTTACCACCGGCAGCCTGTTTTCCCCCGCCAAACCGGCTAAAAAGGCGCTGGCGGCATGGGGAATGGCATAGTGGGCATGCAAAAGATCAAGTTTGAAGGCCTGGCTAACCTCAACTATTTTATTGACCTCCATCAAAAAGTAGGGAGGCACGGTGAATAAAGGGTAGTCATAAGCTTCAACCTGATGCAGGTAAACGTTGGGTTCAAACCTGTTAAGCCGGAATGGCTTTTCCGTACAAATGAAATGAACCTGATGCCCTTTCCGGGCCATGTGCCGTCCTAATTCCACCGCCACCACACCACTGCCGCCATAGGCGCCGTGGCAAAGCACACCAATTTTCATAAGCCGGCCCACAAAGAAACAGGGTCAGCAACCGGAAGCGGGCCCTCGGTTATAAAACCCTCACCGTAGGCTGTTCCAATTAAGGAGCCATAATAGCGGTCCCTGGCCTCCACCAAAGCAGGGAAACTACCCGGCCCTGTATTAAGAAAAGTGGCGGTTCCCCCTTCGGGGCTGAATTGACTTTGGTGAGCTGCTATGCAACGTATTTTGATTTCATACCCAGAAGTAACATCCACAATAAACTGAGGGGTAACCGATGTGGCCAGAAAATAATAAAGCAAGGCGGCCGGCCGGTGAGGAGCCAGGCCGGGAAATAATTTACCAACCCCGGCGGCAAAACAGGCCTCAGTTACCAGCCGGCAGGCAGCCTCATGGTCCGGGTGTCTATCCCTGACATAGGGGGCCAGTACAACCCTGGGGGCTGCTGTTCTGATTACACGTACAATCTTTTCCAACTGCCCGGTCCCCTTACCTACCCCGCAATCAGGCAGCTCTAGATTGCAGCGCCAGCTCAGGCCAAGGATTTGGGCTGCTTTACCGGCCTCTGCTTTACGTATTTCAACAGTTCCGTTTGTAGAAAGCTCACCTCTTGTTAAATCAATGACGGCAACCCTGTAACCAAGGCTCTTTTCTTTAGCCAGAAGTCCGCCGCAGCCGCACTCCACATCATCGGGATGTGCACCAAAAGCCAGTATGTCTACAGGCTGATGCAATCTCACCACCCCCCTGAAGATTAGTGTTTCTCCAGATATGCCCCTGGTCCCTGCATAACTGGCGCTATGGATTAATCATCAATTAGATAACGCTGCGCCTCCACCTGGTTTACTGAATGGTTACAGAAAATTAAACCGGAGAGTCTTACCCTCCGGTTTCAGCTGCTTTCTGATTATAGTTTCCTTATTTATAAGTCAATATCGTAGTACTTCATTTTTTTGTATAACCAGGCCCTGGATATACCAAGTGTTTTAGCAGCTTGCATTTTGTTGCCCCCCGAAGCATCCAGGGCTTCCAGGAGAGCGTCCTTTTCAACTTGTTCTAATAAGGTGGGAAGATTTTTTTTCAGTACTGATGGCCGGCTTGACTGTTCATAATGCTGAAGATAATGAGGCAAATGCTGAGTATTGATGTAATCCCCCTCCACCAGATTAAAGGCGCGCTCAATAATGTTTTCCAATTCCCTTACGTTGCCTGGCCAGTGATAATTATTGAAAAGGCGCATAACCTCTCTGGAAATACCTGCAACCTTATGGTTAAAGCTACGGTTAAACTTCTTAATAAAGTAACCGGTTAATTCGCCCAGGTCTTCCATGCGCTCCCGTAGCGGTGGCGCGGTTAGTGACACTACATTAATCCTATAATACAAATCCTCCCGAAACTGTCCTGCCTGGATGAGTTCTCTAAGGTTACGGTTGGTGGCGGCAATAACCCGCACATCAATGTTCCTGGTTTTGTTCTCGCCTAACCGCTCGATTTCCTTCTCCTGTAAAACCCTAAGCAGCTTGGCCTGCATGGATAGCGGCATATCCCCTATCTCATCCAGGAATATGGTGCCATCATCTGCCAACTCAAACTTACCTGTCTGACCGCCGCGCCTCGCGCCTGTAAAAGCGCCCTCCTGATAGCCGAATAATTCCGACTCCAACAGGCTTTCCGGTACAGCAGCGCAATTAACCTTGATAAAGGGCCTGTTTCTCCTTGCTGATTCAAGATGGATGGCGTGGGCCATCAATTCTTTTCCGGTTCCGCTTTCGCCATTGATCAGCACTGTTGAAGGCCCCCTGGCCACCCGGGCAATAGTTCCCTTTAGATATAGCATAGAGGAGCTTTGTCCGATTATATGGTCAATTCTATAGCGGGCGCCATCTCCTTTACTCCCTGACCTTGTTTTGTTATCTGATCCCTGTTCCGCCCGCTGATTAGGTTTGATAACTGCCAGTGCCAGTAACTGCTGGGGATCTTCCAGTAAGACCTTGCAGACAGCGCCTGCAATTTTTCCACCCCTGAACATAGGATAGTGGGAAACCAGAACCTGTTTTCCATTAATCAGGATTACCTGCATATCCTGCCCCTTGCCGGACACAGGTATTAGCTGCAGTTTGGAGTCAGGTATTATCTGGGTCACATGCCTGCCCACCGCATCGGACCACTGGACCCCCAGTAGTTGTGCCATTGGTGTATTCAGCATGATCACAGCGCCTTCCCTGTCAATGGCCAGGTAAGCTTCTTTGCCATTATCCAAAACATGTTCCATTATATCGTTTAACTTCCGGGAGGTTTCCAATTCTTCGGCAACATTCCGTAATTCGTTAACTTCCTGAGCCACCCCAAGGGCCCCGACAATAGCTCCATCCTGGGTAATCGGCGTTCTGTTTGCTATATAAAGGGCATTCCCCACCACAAACTTACGACCAATATGAGATTTGCCAGTTTTCAAAACCTTTAAAAGTCCGGTATAGGGAATCACCTCCGATACCAGGCGCCCCAGAACTTCGCTGGCCTGTATGCCGAAAACCCTCTCGCAAGCGGAATTAAAAATAATCAATCTACCCTGGTAATCAACGGCAATGACAATATTATGAAAGTAATCAAAGAAGGAAGCTTTTCCGGAAAGAACACTGGGACTGTTCAGTTTATGCAATCCCACTATAAACACCTCCGGCCAAATAACACTCATCATAATATTACACCTTGCTGAGCACCTTGGCAATTTCCGTTTTGCCTGCTGGTTTTAATATTTATTTTCGTACAGCTTTTTAGGATTGTTACAGTAATTCTATGCTGGTATGTGTACATACCTGCATGGATCCGTGAAATGCGTAAAAATGAGTACCAAGCGCATAATAACAACGTTAAACGGAAGTATATTAGATGTTGGTTAGGCATTGCTACTGCATGCCTGGAAACCCTTGCTGCCTTAACGACTCGAACAGAACAACGGCTACTGAATTAGAAAGATTCATCGACCTGGCAGATTCAAGCATGGGGATACGTATGCATTTATCATGGTGGGCGGCAATCAAGTCCCGTGGCAGACCACAAGTCTCTTTACCGAAAACAAGCAGGTCGTCCAAGCCGTATTTAACATCAGTGTAATAATTTTGCCCGCGGGTGGTGGCCAGCCAAAATTTTTGCCCGGGATACCGCTGAAGCACCTCCGTTAGGGAATTATAATGATGTATCTTTAACAGACGCCAATAATCCAGGCCCGCTCTTTTAAGATGCCTGTCATCCACTGAAAATCCCAGAGGGTGAACCAGGTGCAGGGTAGTTCCGGTTACAGAACAAGTACGGGCAATGTTGCCGGTATTGGCAGGTATTTCCGGCTCAACCAGGACAATGTGCATGATCAAATCCCTTCCGTGGGCAAAGTGAAATAAGTGGGCAGACGCAGCAGCGAGGTTTGCGGGCTGTACAAATTTTGCGCCCATGGGCAATCAGGCAGTGATGCAAATAACCAGTTTCCTCCGGGGCGATTAAGTTTAGCAATTCATGCTCCACCTCCACCGGGTTTTTTCCTGAAGTCAGACCCAGGCGTTTTGACACTCTGAAAACGTGGGTGTCCACCGGCATGACTGGCTCATTAAAAATCACGCTCAGCACAACGCTGGCTGTCTTGCGGCCAACTCCCGGCAGCCTCTCCAGGTCTAATCTGTTTCCAGGCACCTGACCGCCGTGCCTTCCCATTATGATGCGGCTGGTCTCAATAATATGACGGCTTTTGGATCTATAAAGGCCGCAACTTTTTATTTCGCTAGCCAGACCTTCTTCGCTTAGCATGGCAAAATCCTCGGGGCCATGGTGTCGGGTGAACAGTTTTTCAGTTATCATATTAACCCTTTGGTCTGTACATTGGGCCGATAGCATTACGGCAACCAGCAGTTGAAACGGGGTCTTGTATTTTAATTCAGTGGCTGCGCCGGGGTAGGCATCAGCCAGGGTTTTTATAATTTTGCGCAACCGCATGGCTCAACAGGTTCCGGAAATAACTGCCGGTGTTTTACCATCAGGCAGCAATCCATAATCATAAGCACACCTTCATCCCGGGCCGCTGCGGCTGCCCCGGGATGACTTATACCCAACTGTAACCAGATGGCCCTTGGTTTCATCGGCAAGGCCTCTTCCATGACCAGCGGAACATCCTCGCTTTTACGAAAAACGTTAACCAAATCAACCGGATCCGGTATCAAGGCAAGATTAGGGTAGACCGTTTCCCCCAGCACCTGCTTCAGCCGCGGATTAACCGGAATAATGCGGTAACCTTTATTCTGCATATAACTGGCAACCCGATAACTGGCCCGGTGAGGTTTATCGGATAATCCGATCACGGCAATGGTCTTAATTTCTGCAAGCAGTTTATGTAAGGCTTGATCATCCGGATTTTTCAACGCTATCGCCTCCTGATAAGGAAAAAGTTTGAGCCATAATTATCATTATTCTTCAATAAGGTTATCTTACCTCAAAATAAACAACTACACAATTATAAATACCAAGGCCAGAAATGAATAGCGAACCAGGTTAGGGATCATAATATCGATGTTAATGCCCTAACAATTATCATATAACACTATGGCCAGCAGCACTAATCCTGCGTTCGTTAGCCGGGATTCGCAGAGAAGTAATTATAAAGCGGCAGAGCACGGGCAATAATAAAAAAAGCCTGATCAGAAAACAAGTATAACATGCCAGGCCTCAATACGGGTGGGCAACTACAATATACAAGGAGGGCGCCATATGAATGTCATACTAGCCTGGGTCCTTGGGGCCATGCTTTTGACCCTGCTTCTGGCTGTTTTTTTATGGCCGGGACGCAGACGGGCCGCCGGGCAAGGCGACGGTGCGGGGGATCGCAAGCCTTTGTTTTGCGAAGAATATGCCGCTGAACCGGCGATACCCGTGCCTGAAAAACCAATCCCCGCCGAGGAACAAGAAAAGTTGCCGGATAAGTACGGCGTAGAGCGGTTGGTTCTCATGGTCCGGGATCCTTACTGGCTTTATGCCTATTGGGAAATATCCGCCACCAGACAGGACGAGTTTCAAACCCGTTTTGGTTCCGGTTCCTGGCAATCCTCCCGGGCAACGTTAAGATTATATGATGTTACCGGGGTTACCTTTAACGGAAACAATGCCAACAGCTTTATAGACATCCCGGTAAGTGATGAAGTTGATAACTGGCATATCCACGTCGGAACCCCGGACCGGGAGCTATGTCTTGAGTTGGGTCGGATTCTGCCTGATGGCCGCTTTATTACGCTGTTGCGCTCGAACACCGTTTATACCCCCAGGGCCTCACTGTCAGACCGCCTGGATGAAGAATGGATGTGGATTGAAGGTATCTACCGGCAATTCGGCATCAGGCGCATGCTGGGCAGCTCGCCGATGCTAGTTGAGGAGTTTGAAGGCGGAGCCGGCATTGTACCACTGGGTATCAGCTCCCCGGAATTCGCCAGTTCACTGAAAGGGGAAAACAATGTCTAAAGGTTATCTTGTTTTGACACTGCATGCTCATTTGCCATATGTCCGCCACCCCGAGGACGAACACTTTTTAGAGGAAAAATGGTTATATGAGGCTATAACTGAAACATATATACCTCTGATTGATGCCTTTGACCGTCTTATCGAAGACAACATTCCTTTTCGTATTACTATGACCATGTCCCCGCCGCTTGTTTCAATGTTGTCTGACAAATTACTGCAGGAACGTTATATTAAACATTTAAACCGCCTTATTGAGCTTTCAGAAAAAGAGGTAGTCCGTACTTACGGCTCGCCCTTCCATCAGGCTGCCCTGATGTATCGGGAGCGATTCTACGGGGCCAGGCATATCTTTTGTGACCGCTATGGGAGAAACTTGGTTCAGGCTTTCAAAAAATTTGAGGACCAGGGCCGGCTGGAATTAATTACCTGTGCGGCAACACATGGTTTTTTACCGCTAATGACGCTGCATAAGGAATCTGTCCGGGCCCAGGTGGGAGTTGCCGTTGATCTGCACCGCAAGCATTTCGGCAGACCGCCCCGGGGAATCTGGCTGCCGGAATGCGCTTATGCCCGGGGTATAGACGAAATTCTGCGGGAATTCGGCATAAAATTCTTTTTCACTGATAGTCACGGCGTTATGTTTGCTGACAGGCGGCCAAGGTTTGGTGTTTTCGCGCCCATCTATTGCCCTTCAGGGGTGGCAGCCTTCGGACGGGACATGGAATCGTCAAAACAGGTCTGGAGTAAAAACGAAGGTTACCCCGGAGATTTTGACTACCGTGAATTTTATCGCGATATAGGTCATGAATTGGATCATAATTATATAGGACCCTATATTCATCCGTCCGGACTTCGAGTTCACACCGGTATGAAATACTACCGGATAAGTGGTAAACACGAGCACAAAGAGCCTTATGTGCCGGACTGGGCCAGGGAAAAGGCAGCTATTCACGCGGGAAATTTTCTCTTTAACCGTGAGCATCAAATCAAGTATCTAAACACACTAATGGACCGTCCACCGGTGATAGTTGCCCCCTATGATGCCGAGCTTTTCGGGCACTGGTGGTTTGAAGGCCCGACGTGGCTTGAGTTTCTTATCCGGAAAGCCCACTTTGACCAAGATATTGTGAGCCTGATTACACCCAGTGATTATCTGAAGATGTTTCCATGTAATCAAGTAGCCACCCCCTGCCCCTCCAGTTGGGGCAACAAAGGATATAACGAGGTTTGGCTGTGTCAGGCCAATGATTGGATTTACCGGCACCTGCATCTCATTGCCGGCAGAATGGTGGAGTTGGCGGGGGACTACCCTGATGCCGGCGGCTTGCTGGAAAGGGCCTTAAAGCAGGCCGGCAGGGAATTGTTGCTGGCCCAGAGCAGTGACTGGGCTTTTATTATGAGTACCGGCACCATGGTTGAATATGCCGTCAGGCGCACCAAAAACCATATCCTCAATTTTTTACGCCTGCATAACGAAATCCGGGCCAATAGAATAGATGAAGGCTGGCTCAGTCACCTGGAATATGTTAATAATATCTTTCCAGAATTGAACTATCGCTACTATTGCTGGACTTAAAACATTAAGTTTGACTGCGACGAGCAGTTTTCTGGCTAAACAGTTGATGTGACAACTAAAAGGTGGATAAGAGGTGTTTAGTTGTATTACCACAATTAAAAACACGGTAATAACGCCCTCTAATTTAGTTTTTACGCCAGGATAGAAGAAAATGACTGTTAGGAATAGTCTTTTGTTCTTTACCGGAAAAAACATGTTAATACAGTACGTTAAGTAATAAAATGAAATAAGTTTTTAGATTTATTCCCACGTCAAGACATATATTTTAGAGATTATATGCAGGTCCTTCAGCGCAAAATCATTACCCGTATCGGTAAATCACCTAATTATAGGGAGGTGGTATTTTGAGAGCTGTTGTCGGTGAATAAGCAGCATATTTGCTTGCCCCCGCAAAGTTGTGAGTTAGCGGTTAGGGCTATCCAGTCAGGTTATTTATTTTTAAGGAGGAGAGGCTATGTCAACTAATATTGTAAGGGAGCAGGCGCTGGAACCAGGCTATGTCATATCAAGATGGACCATACCTTTTGCAGGGTTCTTGTTAAGTCTAATGGGCGGCATATCCTATGCGTGGGGTGTTTTCATAGTTCCTTTGGAGACGGCCTTCGGCTGGTCCAGGACGGAAGCTGCGCTGCCTGTATCAATATACCTGTTGGTATTTTGTACGGTAGGCATGATTTATGGCGGGACCTTGCAGGATAAATACGGGCCAAGAAAAGTTGCCTCTGCCGGGGCTGTATTCTTCTTTTTAGGTTACCTTATGGCATCACAGATTAATTCATTCCCGTATTTGTGGTGGCTGCTCTTAAGCTACGGTGTTCTTGGCGGGCTTGGTTGCGGCCTTGCCTATTG
>JBFMEU010000059.1:0-17669 GCA_040753155.1 Bacillota bacterium | reverse complement strand
GTACATCATCTACAGTACGGCAATCCTTTGCCAGATCCTTGATAGTTTTGTCCTGTAACGCTTGCATAAATGGTCAACTCCTTTTATGGTAGTTTTAACCATTTACACGTATTTAGATACGTTCTCTATAATTACATTATCTCAGCCAAAACTCGCACTTTATAAGGTGTTCGCCAAGGTGCATTTCTTTTTCAATGAGCAATCGGGGTCATTTTCGCCCAGTCATTTCTTTTATTCGCCTATAAAAATATGCACATGCATCTTCTTCTGAGGCGAATCCAATTTCTTCGTATTTTTCACCCATCTCAGTATAGTAGACCACCCATCCCGAACGAGTCTTATCCAAGCATAATCTATCGTTTGGAAGGCCACCATCTAAGCTGTAACTGTTTTTAGGAATATTATCTTTTTCTAGGAGCTGAATTAAGTCTATTTTTGTCATTGTTATTTACCCACCTCCCTTATTATGCCTTGTTTAAGCATGTTTTCAAAGGATTGGGTAAATTTATATTGAGTTCCTAACCCCGGTTGGCCGAACCATGGCATCGCTTGACCTGACAAAGTATCTAACGGTTTTACTACTTCATAAACTGTATATGGCTTTTCCAAGGTTCCCGGTGACAGTGCACGCATCTCTGCTGGAGTTCCTACTGGTGATGCATAATAACCAGCTGGGTAGCCGTATCTATCAATTTTCGTCCCAGGGCTTAATGTGGTCTTAATCGGATCTTTTAGAAAACCACTATTGGGTGGATAATATGTCTGTAATGCTTTTGTTTCAACCTTACCCGCGCCCTCAGTTTTACTCAATATGTTCGCCGTTTTGGGCGCTGTTTTAGAAATTACTTTTGTTGCGGCACCACTGCCACTGCCAGCGACCGTTTGCAGTAAATGCCCCAAGTTCCTGCCGTATTCGTAGACTTCTTTGTTGGATGGGTTCCCGAACCACACGCTATCCGAATGTCTCAATATATAATCAACTGTTCCAGCTATATCAGTACCGGTACTTCCCAAAGCGAGGATTAAATCATTCAATGACAATTCCTTATTATAAATTGCTTTTGACAGTTCCCATAATGCGCCTGGTGTAGATAAAAGTTCTCTTACGGCTTCACCGCCGGAGGCCCACAAACCTTTTCCTAAATCGTCTCCTTGGCAAACTTTGATATGCCCCGACGGGTCTATATATAGCACCGGGTTATTACTGCAATACACGTACAGGTTCTGCGACAGTGGATCGTTTAGTTCGCCCAGCAGTGTGTCCGGGGTAAGGAACCTGCCCGTCGACGGATCGTAGTACCGCGCCCGCAAGAATATTAATCCGCTCGGGTCGTACGGTTCACCGGTGAAGCGGAACATGTTGACCACAGTTTCGGTAACCGTAAGCGGGTTGCCGAACGGGTCGTAGGTGTAGCGGTTGAGCGGCTCGCCGTATACGTCGCTAATTACCGATACGCTGCCCAAGCAGTCGGCGTGGTAGAACAGCATATCTCCGGGACCGGTGCGGCTATATAATCCGTTCGCATACAGGTAGTTGTTGATGTTGTCTTGACTGTCTTTTTCTACCAATAGGAGCGGTAGTCCTGCATTGATGTCGTAAATGTAACTGTAATTTTCATATACCGCTCCGCTGACTGTCTGGGTCAGGCGGTTGCCGTCACCGTCGTAGGTGTATTGGTATGTGTTGGCGCCGTCGGTAAAGCTTAACAGCCGGTTTTCGTAGTCGTAATCGTAGTGGACCAATTCTCCCACGGATAGGAGGTTTCCGTTGGCGTCGTAACAGTAGGGAACACCGCCTTTTTGGATCAGCCGGTTGGCGCTGTCGTAGGTGTAGCTGACTCCGCCGGCGCTAAGGCGATTGCCCACCGGGTCATAAGTGTAGGTAACCGAACTAGCATCCGGGTATTGAACTTCAGTTAGTTGGTTGAGGTTGTCGTAGGTGTAGCTTGATGTCCGCCCGTTTTCGTCGGTGACGCTCAGCCGGTTGCCCAGGTTGTCCAGGGTGTATGCCACTCCGGTCAGGACAGTGTTACCCTTGATGTGCTGCATTGAGGCAAGTCGGCCGTTGTTGTCGTATTGGTAGCTTACCGCAACGCCGTTGGGCAGTTGTTTGCCTATGATGTTGCCCAGTTCGTCATAGGCGAAGGTGGCGGTATACACGGCGTTTGATACTGATTGCAGCTGGTTGCGCCCGTTATAGGTGTAGCTGACATTTAACCCGCCGGGGTAGGTGATACCCGTGATGTTGCCGGCCAAATCGTAGTTATAGCCGATGGTGTCACCGTCCCTTGCCACCGAGGTGAGCCGGTTGAGGTTGTCATAGCTGTAAACAGTGGTTCCTTGGGGATCGGTCATCGTGGTCCGGTTGCCGTTGGTATCGTAGCCGAAGCTGACCTGACCGGCGCCGGGGTAAGTGATTTCAGTCAGGCGGTTGTTGTTGTCGTAATTGTAGTTGATGGTGTTTCCGTCGGGCTTGTTTTTGGTAATTTGGTTGCCCACCGGGTCGTATGAATATGCCGTGGTCTGGCCCAGGGGATTGGTTATGGCCGTCAGGCGGTTTATGTTGTCGTATGTGTAGGTGGTTGTGTGCTCATTGGCGTCGGTGACGCCGGTCAGGTTGCTGTTTTGATCATAGGTGTAATTTGTGGTGTTGCCCAGGGCGTCGGTGACGGACACCAGCCTGTTCAGGGCGTCGTAGGCGAACGATGTGCTGATGTTGTTGGCGTTGGTGCTGGTAACTACGTTGCCGGCGCTGTCGTATTGCACGCTGCTTTCATGGCCCAGCGGTTCGGTTGTTTTAACCAGGCGGTTGACACTGTCATAGTTGTAAGTCCAGGTGGCGCCTTGGGGGTTGGTGAAGGTCAATCTGTTACCAGCGAGATCATAGGTATAGCTGGTGGTATGATTTAGCGGGTCTATGGCGGAAAGCAGCCGTGACGCCTGGTCGTAGGTGTATGTGGTGGTGTTGCTGCGCTGGTCGGTGACGCTTGTTTGGTTGCCCAGCGGGTCGTATTGCCTGGTCACGATGCCGCCCGCCGGGTCGGTTATCTTGACCAGGCGGTTGAGCTGGTCGTACTGGTAGTTGGTGGTGTTGCCCCGGCGGTCTTTTACGGCTATGACGTTGCCGTTCCCGTCCAGAGTCAGGGTTTCGGTGCTGCCGTCCGGGTAGGTGGTGGATACGAGCCGCTCCAGAAAGTCGTATCCGTAACCGGAGGTATGGCCGTTGGCGTCGGTGACGGTGCTGAGGTTGTCGCTGGCGTCATACAGATATGTTGTCACTTTATTCAGCGGGTCTTTTAGGCTAATCAGTTTATTGTTCTCATTATAAGTATAGGTGGTTGTGTTGCCCTTCGGGTCGATGGCGCCGGTAAGGTTGTTGTTGGCGTCGTAAGTGTTTGCGGTAATGTTACCCAGCGGGTCGGTAACCGTGAGCAGGTTGCCGGCCTGGTCGTAGGTATAAGCCCAGCTGTAATCTTCGGGGTTTGCGCCCGGTTCGTTGCCCCTGGGTCCGGTCTCGGTCAGCTTACGTCCGATTATGTCATAGGTATAGGACGTGATATTGCCCAGCGGGTCGGTTACGGAATTGCGGTTGCCGTACTCGTCATAGTCCACCGTGGTGGTATTGTTGTTGGGGTCGGTAATGCTGGTGACCTGACCGTGCTCGTCATACGCGAACGAGGTTGTGGCCGTGCCTCCGGATACCGCCTTGCTTACGGAAAGCAGGTTGCCGTTTTCATCGTATGCGTAATTTGTGACATAACCGGCGGCGTCGGTGAGCTGAACGAGGTTGTTCAGGCTGTCGTATACAAATGTGGTGGTGTAATTTAAGGGTGCCGGGTCTGTTTTGGTCAGCATGTTGCCCAGGTTGTCATAGGTGTAGGTGGTGGTATGGCCGTTTTTATCGGTTTCGCCGGTCCGGTTGTAGTTGGCGTCGTATGTGTATAAGGACGTTATATTTTGAGGATAGGCGATTTTTGTGATCCTGTGTTTGTTGTCATAGTAAAAAGTAACCGCGTTGCCGCGGGGGTCGGTAACGGTGTTCTTCTTATTGATGGTATCATAGGCGTACGTGGTTTTGTTGCCTTTTCCGTCTTCCTGTTCAATCACACGGGAACTGGTGTCGTATGTGTTCTTGACCAGGATATGATTGTTGGGGTCGATTATTGAAACAAGGCCGTTATTTCCGTATGTGTAGGTGGTAATCCCGCCGTTGAGGTCTTGGGAAGTGGCCAGGTTACCGGCGGCGTCATAGGTAAATGCTATGGTTCTACCGGCGGGGTCGGTGATCTGGCTCAGCCGGTTCTGGTCATAGGAAAACTGCAGCGCGCGCCCGGTTGGGTCCGCTACGGCAGAAAGCAGGGAGTCGGTGTACTGGAGGTTTACGGTGTTGTTATTCTTGTCGGCAATCTGGGTTAATTTGCCCTGGGTGTTGTAAATATACTTGCTTTGATCTTTAAATGTCAGGGTATAAGTCCCGTCGGGGTTGTGGGTCAGGGTTTCAAAGCTGCCGGGTTGACGGGTGTAGCTGCCATTGGTATAGGTAAACAAGGTCATGTGACCGTCGGGATGGAGCACTGATACCGAATTATCTGCGTTGACGGTTAAAAATGTATTATAGTTGTGCTGCCAGCCTTTGCCCAGCGGACCTGAAGATCCGTCAAGGGAGTTATAGAATCGGGTAAACTCCAGGGGGATGCCTCTGGCCGGTATGCTCAGGTCGGTGTGTTCATAGATGTAGTTGCCTGTGGCTACGTTGACGGGATCGCCAAAGAAAAAACAGAACCAGGAACGGCCCAGGGTGATTAAAGATTCATAGTCGTTGACCAGGGTTACTTTTAAGGAAATGTTATTGTTCAAAAAATCAACAAAATCCCAATTAGACAGTTTAACATAATATTTCCCCGGGGGAACCTTCTTGGTAAAGACTTTATTAGTACATGATGAAAAATAACTTCCATAAACTTTTTCCAGTGCACTGTTGTATAGATCGTAGTAAATCAGACCTTTATTATTACTTATGGTACTAACAATGCTGCAGGTTTGGTCAACTGTTAATGTAAACCAGTCATAATCATTTGCGGCTTCTATAGCTATTTGATAATTTTGACCCGGAGTCAATTGGTAAGCTCGTTCAGGTACGTCGTTATTCTCATACTGGTCTTCATCGCGCAAGTCAACTTTTAAAGAAATTCTATTATCTAAAAATTTAACATAATCCCAGTATGTGATTTTAATATAATACAAACCTGGATTTACTTTCCACCCAAATACTTTGCTTGCAGAAAAATAACTACCGTAAATTTTATTCATTGAAGAATCATATAGATCATAATAAAGCAGTCCATTGTTTGTGCTCACCGTGCTTACAATGCTGCAGGTTTGGTCAACCGTTAACGTAAACCAGTCATAATCATTTGCGGCTTCTATAGCTATTTGATAATTTTGACCCGGAGTTAATTGGTAAGCTCGTTCAGGTACGTCGTTATTCTCACACTGGTCTTCTTCACGCAAGTCAACTTTTAAAGAAATTCTATTATCTAAAAATTTAACATAATCCCAGTATGAGATTTTAATATAATACAAACCTGGATTTACTTTCCACCCAAATACTTTACTTGTAGAAAAATAACTACCGTAAATTTTATTCATTGAAGAATCATATAGATCATAGTAAAGCAGTCCATTGTTTGTGTTCACCGTGCTGACTATACTGCTAACATTTTCAACATTCACGATAAACCAATCTTTGTCATTAGGTGCTTCTATTTTAATATCAAGTTGCTGCCCTGGATTGATTTGGTAAGCTCGTTCAGGTGCATCATTGTTTTCACGTTGGTCTTCTCCTAACAAAAGTACCTCAAGAGTAATGCTATTAATTGAATAATTGATAGAGACACTTTCAGAGAGTTTAATATAATAAACCCCTGGGGATACTTTCCAACTTAATATCTTTGGAGAAGATATATATGCGTAGCTTTTTAGTTGGTTTAAGGAAGCGTCATAAAGTGTGTACTTTAGATACCCACTTTTGTTGGTTATGGCGCTGACAATGCTGCAAGTGTGGCCGACATTGACCCTAAACCATTTCTGGTCGCCCTTATAATCTATACTTGTGGTTATTGTTTCCCCTGGGGTAATTTCCAGGGCTGTTTCCGGCGTATTATTCGAAGCACTGTTTATTGAAAACGAATTTATACTCTCGGCCCGGAACTCAGTGGAGTTTTTTACTTCCGCTATGGCATGTTCCTGTATGAGGCTGGATGTTGTTTTAGGGTCGGTAGTAAGGAACAGTTTACTAATACCGTTGTTAAAGACAAGGTTACCCTCCCGTACCCACTCTCTGCCATTAGTGGAGAAGGCCAGGGGTTCTGTGACGGTTAACAATGCTTCGCAGGATAAATTAAGGGGTTCGTCAGCGGGGTTCGTCAGGATGAGCGCGTATGTATTGACCTTTTTATCTTCGTTGTCTAATTCAATGAGATTAACCTTTAAGCCGGGATTTAATTCGAGGAGCATTGAATCTACAGTTCGCAGTTCAACTTCGATGGGCATGTGGTATCTTCCGGGGTCGGCGTCTTTCAATACCTTCAAACGGATATCCAGTTTGTCGGGTTCTTGTTGCAGAAGTTGTGTTGTTACTTCTGCAGGCGTATCTTTAACAACCAAATTGCCGGTTTCATAATCCAATATATCCAAAGGAGCAGTTGTATTATCGCCTTGCGGCAATAACAATTCAGGTGGTTCATTAGCGAGGACTGGTGTTGTCAGCATAAAAGTAAATAATATTATCAAGATCAGAAGATAAAACTGCAACCTGCAGCTGTTAATGTTTTGCATTATTGCAACCACCTTATATTTTCAACAATTTTCGACCTTGTTTGCCAATTAATGTTAACATTAATATTATTATAGCACGTTCATTACTACCAGGAAATGTGAAAATAGTTCTATTTTAAAAAATAACGTTACCCAACAGCAGCCGGACGAAGTGGAGTCCGGTAAGCTTAATAAGAATGGCACTCCGGTATTACCTGATCCGCTGCATGTGGAGAATGCCGGCGCCGGCAGTGCGGCAAAGCAACAGCCAAAGCAGGCGGCTTGCTCACAAAATGTTAATTACCATAACAGTTCCATGTGGGAAGCGTTCAGGAAAGCTGAAGAAAAAAGAAATAAGAGAAACTAAACTGACCACCTGCTAAAGCAGGTGGGTTTAATTGCGAGTAAGTTTGCAATCCCTGTGCGATCTCCCGCCAGAACATATATTTGCCGTATATTATAACTGTTTATTAAACTGTATACAAACTCATTCGCTTGCCTGGAATGAAAAACTGGCCTATAATGGTAACTACTCAGGAGTCAGTAGTCAGAATGAGAAAACCAGCGAAAACATTTGAAGATTTACTGGTATGGCAGAAGGCGCACCTGTTGTACTTGCGGTTTATTGTTTATCCATAGCGTTTCCGAAAGTATGAGATATACGGTTATTCTGAATCCTGACTCCTGAATTCTGAATACCTGAATAGTAACCTATAATGTTCTGGATAGTGCAAGTGGAGGAAAATAAATGATTAACGACAAATACAGCGCCTATTTGCGAAATATGCCCTCGGTGGACGAAATGCTGAGCACACCAGAGATCAGCAAGCTATTGGAAACAGCGCCCCGCAGCCTGTTAGTTGAGTTGGTGCGCCAGGAGCTGGCACGGCGCCGGGCTGATATATTAAGCGGCAGGGTGAATTTACCCGGGGAGCCGCCGGCCAGGGCAGATCTGGTACAGGAAATGGCTGCCCGGGTGGTGGTGGCGGCAGAGGATGAGACCAGGCCCAACCTGCGCCGGGTGATTAACGTTACCGGGGTTGTTCTGCACACAAATCTGGGCCGGGCCGTGTTAAGTCCCCGGGCCCTCCAGGCTATGACCGAGGCGGCTACGGGCTATACAAATCTGGAGCTCAATTTGCAAACGGGCCGGCGTGGCTCACGCTATGAGCCGGTGGAGGAACTCCTGCTCAAGCTAACCGGGGCCGGGGCCGCTCTGGTGGTAAACAATAATGCGGCTGCCGTTTTACTGGCTTTGGGCACTTTGGCCAGGGGGCGGGAGGTTATTGTATCCCGGGGCCAGCTGGTTGAAATCGGCGGCTCTTTTCGCATACCCGAGGTTATGGCCCAAAGCGGCGCCCGCCTGGTTGAGGTGGGAACCACCAATAAAACCTACCCTGAGGACTACCGGCGGGCCATAACTCCGGATACGGCCCTGTTGCTGCATGTCCATACCAGTAATTACAGAATTATTGGTTTTACCAGAGAAACTTCAATAGATGAACTTGTTGATTTGGGGCGGGAGCACAATCTGCCGGTGATGTCGGACCTGGGCAGCGGCTTTTTGCTTGATTTGCAGCAGTACGGCCTGCCGCCTGAGCCGGGGGTGCAGGAGGTGGTGGCTGCCGGCTCGGACGTGGTCACCTTTTCCGGAGACAAACTGCTGGGCGGTCCCCAGGCCGGGATTATCCTGGGCAAAGCAGAACTTATTAACCGGATGAAAAAAAATTCCCTTACCAGGGCCGTGCGGATTGACAAGATGACGGTGGCCGCTTTAGAAGCAACCCTGTGGGAATACCTGGACCCGGACCGGGCCAGGTATACAATTCCCACCCTGAAAATGCTCACCGCTAACCAGGAGCAATTGCGACAGCGGGCCGAGGCGGTTGCCGGTATAATCAGGCCATTAGTAGATGGCAGCGCAGCGGTTGGTTTAATTGAAGGCTATTCCCAGGTGGGGGGAGGGTCCATGCCCACGGCCGAGTTGCCGGCAACTCTAATTGAAATTAAGCCGGCCCGCGCCGGGGCCTCAAATTTGGCAGAGCAATTACGGAAAACAAGACCCGCCGTAATTGGCCGGCTAAAGGATAACGCCCTGCTAATGGATGTTAGAACCCTGCAGCCGGGAGAGGAGCAGCTTTTGGCTCAGGCCCTGGTTGCAGCCCTTGAGCAGGCTAATCGTTTAGAATCATAAGCCGCCTGTTATTCAGGTATTACTCGCCGGGATGTGGAATTTATTGAAACACATTATTATTGGCACCGCCGGCCATGTGGACCACGGCAAAACCATGCTGGTAAAAGCTTTAACCGGAATTGACACGGACCGGCTGCGGGAAGAAAAAGAGCGCGGCATCTCAATTGAGCTGGGCTTTGCCTCACTGGAACTGCCGGGAAATCTGCAGGCAGGAATTGTGGATGTGCCTGGTCACGAACGCTTTATTAAAAACATGCTGGCCGGAGTGGGCGGTATAGATATGGTTATCCTGGTTATTGCCGCCGATGAAGGCATAATGCCCCAAACCAGGGAGCACCTGGACATTATTCAATTGCTGCAAGTTAATAAAGGTGTGGTGGCAGTCACCAAGTCAGACCTGGTGGATGACGAATGGATGGATCTGGTCGAAGAGGATATCAAGGAGTTTCTTGCCCCCACCCCTCTGGCCGCTGCGCCTCTGATCAAAGTCTCCGCGTTAACCGGATCCGGACTTGGGGAGTTGAAGAGCGCCCTGGCCCGGGAAGCTGCCGGCCTAACCCCCCGGTCTTCGGCGGGGCGGGCCAGGTTGCCTGTGGACAGAGTTTTCACCGTGACCGGATTCGGGACTGTGGTCACCGGCACCTTGCTGGCCGGGCGTATGCACATTGGGGATCAGGTTGAGATCATACCGGACAAAATTACCTCCCGAATCCGGTCATTGCAGGTACACGGGCAAAAGTCAGAGTTTGCCGAAGCCGGCCAGCGGGTGGCGGTGAACATTACCGGAGTCGAGGTGGAACAAATCGAACGGGGGAGTGTTGTGGCCGCACCGGGTATTCTAAAGCCTTCATTCCGCCTGGATGTTAAGCTGACACTGTTGGAAAGCGCCCCCAGACCCTTGCGTCAACGGGCCCGGGTTAGATTATATCTGAGTACAGCGGAGTTGCTGGGCCGGGTAATCCTGTTGGACCGTGAGGAGTTAAAACCCGGAGAAACCACCTACGTTCAGCTGCGATTGGAAAAGCATGCGGTTGCCGCCAAGGGCGACCGGTTTGTGATTCGGACATATTCACCCATGCTAACCATTGGTGGCGGTACGATCATTGACCCGGCGCCCAAAAAACACCGTTTGGGCCAAAAGGATATCATAGGTTCACTGGCAACCAGGGAAAAGGGCACCCCGCCGGAAATTGTAAGGCAGCATCTGGAGCTAGCCGGGGCAAAACCTGTTACCGAGTTGGACTTGATCAAGGCTACCGGCTACAGCAGAGATGAAATTATCTCCGCTCTTAAGGCCCTGGAAGCATCCCGGGAGGCTAAAGGAATTCCAGCTGATAACCAAAACCTGTATGTATCCCGTGCTATTTACGACTCCTGGAAACAAACCCTGGGCGCCTTATTAAGTGCTTATCACCGGGAACATTCTCTGCGGGAAGGTTATCCCCGGGAGGAAATTCGCTCACGTTACTTTCATCATTTTAGCGCCAAGCTGTTTCCCGCCTTGCTTAATGAGATGGAGCGGGAAGGGCTGATTAAGGTGTATGCCCAGACTGTCGCCCTGCCGGATCATTTGCCGGAGCCAGACCCGGAACTGGCAGCAAGGTTGATCCAACTGGAAAATACTTTTTTGGAAAACTTGTTTATGCCGCCAGCCTGGCCGGAGGCCTGCCGGATGTACGGGCTGGATGAGTCTGCAGGCCAGGAAGTCTTGCAGTATTTTTTACGCCTCAACAAACTGGTGAAAATAGCAGACAATTTGTATTTGCACAGTGAGGCTATTACCAGGGCCAGACAGTCAGTTTTAGATTACTTGAAAGAACATGGCGAAATATCCATCGGTGAGGCCAGAGATGTTTTAAGCACATCAAGAAAATTCACCCTGCCGCTGCTGGAGTATTTTGACCGGGAAAGAACAACCCGGCGGGTGGGTGACCTGAGAGTCCCCGGCCGGGCAGCTGAAATTAACAGTAAATAATAGTAACTACTCAGGAGTCAGAAGTCAGAAGTCAGGAGTCAGAATGAGAAAACCAGCGAAAATATTTGAAGATTTACTGGTATGGCAGAAGGCGCACCTGTTTGTACTTGCGGTTTATCGTATCCATGGCGCTTTCATAGTATAAGATTGCCGGAAGGGATGATCGCATGCCGGACAAGCAACCTGATGATTTACTAACTGCAATCAAAAATGTTATTAACTCCGAGGGCCCCATCACTTTTGCCCGCTACATGGAACTGGCCCTCTACCACCCCCGGTGGGGCTATTATACTTCCGGCGCCGGGCAAATAGGGCCCGGCGGCGATTTCTACACCAGTCCGGATGTTCACCCCCTGTTCGGGCAGTTGCTGTCCCGCCAATTTGTACAAATGTGGGAACTGCTGGGCAGACCCAACCCCTTTTATCTTGTTGAATGGGGCCCGGGCAAGGGATTGCTGGCCCGGGATGTCTTAACCCGGCTAAAGGAGGAAGAGCCTGAATGTTTTGCCTCCCTGAACTTCAGGGCAGTGGAAATAGGGGAACCCCTGGCCAGGAGGCAGCAAAAATTGCTCATGCCCCTGGCCAAATATAACAGCCAGTTTCAGTGGCTCAAGCCCCGGGAATTGTTGAAAAGCCCGGGTGACCTTACCGGGTGTGTCTATTCCAACGAACTGGTGGACGCCTTTCCTGTTCACCTGGTATGCGCCGCATCCGAAGGACTGCGGGAAATATACGTGGGGCTTGAGGAGGGTGAGCTTGTTGAAATAATGCTTCCCCCGTCCAGTCAAGAAATAATTAATTATTTCAGCGAGGCAGGGGTTAACCTGGAGGCGGGGCGCAGGGCGGAAGTTAACTTGCAGTCCCGGATTTGGCTTAAACAGATTGCAGCCAGCCTCAAGCGGGGATTCCTGCTAACCATTGACTACGGTCACGAAACACGGGAGCTTTTTTCTCCTCATCGCTTTAACGGAACCCTGCGCTGCTTCAGCAGACACCAAATGGTGGACAATCCCTACCAGACGCCAGGGAAAATGGATATCACAGCCAGTGTGGACTTTTCTGCCCTTATACGCTGGGGCGATGAATTTGGACTGCAAACCGCGGGACTTACCTCCCAATCGGATTTTTTGCTTAACCTTGGGATTTTGGATACACTCCGCGCCTATGACAATTTCAAGTTCAGCCAGGAGGGAATGCGGACCACCTCAGCTGTAAAAAATCTGATCATGCCCGAGGGCATGGGCAGAGCCTTTAAAGTTCTAATTCAGTATAAGGGCCTGGAGGAAAAGCCGCAGTTGAAGGGCCTGGGCAAAAACTGGCGATTGTGAGAGGGCTGCCTTATTATATGGCAGGATTTCCCCAAATCCTGTACCAATATTACTCGGTGATATTTACGAAACAAAACTTCTCTTGCAGAGGTTAGTAAATTGCTGGAAGCATATTCTCGGGGCATTCTGAATTCTGACTCCCTGAATTCTGAATACCTGAATAGTAACAATTTATGCTTTATGATAGAATAGACGCAGGCAGGTATGGGGGAGTTATGGTATGCGAGCTGCGGTCCAACAGTTGAGTTTTGAATACGGGACAGGTAAATACAAGGTTATTTTGCTGACCACAGTTACCAGAGACGGCCTTATAGTTCAGCTCCTGGGGGGCGAGAGGCCCCATGTCGGCGCTGTTGTACTGTCTCAGCCCAGAAGCAGCCTTTCCCGCCCCGGCGAAATCAGCTGTAATTCAGTAGTAGTGCCCCGCCTGGGGCATAAGGATGATGAGATAGCCAAGCCCCTGGCAGAGCGCCTGACCAAAGCATTCAACTCCCCTGTAGCTGTTGTTGCGGGCCTGCACGTGGAAAGTGCCTCCGCTGAAGACATTGATCTCCTGATACATAACTGCAACCGGGCGGCGGCAATGTTGCTGCGCCAACTGGAAATAATAAATTTTGGCGAATCTGTTTGAGGTCCGAAATATATAACATTGAAAGCAAATTTGGGAGGAGTTTTTCATGTTTATTTAGCTGAGGTTAAGGAGAAAATATCTGCAGGAGGTGATCAAAACTGCGTAAAAACGTGAACAATTCAAAGTTGGATAATGAAGGATGCCCGATGAAAAAAATGCCACCAAGTGTTAGTGAAGAGCTAAAGGAGAGCAGTCCGGAGTCAGAGGATAATGAAGAAACAACCTGCTCTTGTTGTTCCGATGCAGATGGCAATATAAGTGGCTGCTAAATAGATACGGTTAACCTGAAACCGGGTCTGACCTGACCCGGTTTCAGGTTTTATCCTGCCACAAAATTTCAATTAAACTGGCATGTTCTTCTTGACTTGTAAAGTAACCCTGTATATAATAAGTAGCGAGAATAATTCTCAATTTTTTTTGCATGGGTGTTGATAAGTATAATCATTTTCAAAGGAGATGATCTAATGACTCTGGATATGGGTAAGCGTGGTCAGAATTTGCGCATTCTTTCAATTCCCAATCAATTGGTTAGAAGTCAGGCTATACGTTTTGGCATCGCTGAAGGGGAGCAAGTAGTTTGTGAAGAAGTGGTTCCCGCAGGACCGGTAATCATCCGGAAAAAAATGCAGCAACTGGCCCTGGGACGCAACCTGGCCAGAGAGATTACTGTTGTGGAAGTATAGATTGTTTAATATAAGGAGGCTTCTCCATGGGGCACAGTCACATACACGAGCTTAATCTAAAAAATTTACCGAAAGACGGGCGCAAGATAGTATTGGCCGGCAATCCCAATGTCGGCAAATCAGTATTCTTTAATGCTTTAACCGGCCTGTACGTTGATGTTTCAAATTTTCCCGGCACCACCCTGCAAATATCCCACGGAAGATTTAATGGTGACATCATTATTGACACACCTGGTGTTTATGGTATTTCTTCCTTTAATGACGAGGAAAGGATCGCCCGGGATATCATACTGGCTGCTGACATTGTAGTTAATGTAGTTGATGCTGTTCACCTGGAGCGGGATTTATTTTTAACCCAGCAAATAATTGATACCGGGGTACCGGTAATTGTTGCCCTGAACATGGTTGATGAGGCTGAAAAGCTTGGCCTGAAGATTGATGATGACCTGCTGGGAGACTTATTGGGTGTGCCTGTTATACCAACAGTGGCTGTAAAAGGCAGGGGCCTGGAGGAACTGAAGAATGGGATTTCCAGGGCCGCCCGGGGCAGGGCTACCGAAGACCTTGAGCCACACCTCAACCGCCTGCTGAACCGGGTGGGGAGCCGCGGCGAGGCCCTTCTAATCCTGGAGGGGGACCTCCACATTGCGACGCGGCACGGCATTGAGCCTGAAAAACGGAGAGAAGATATATACTTAAAAAGACGCCACAGGGTTAATGATATTGTATCCCATGTAGTTAAAGAATCCAGAGAGGGGGCTAGTTTTGGGGTCACCTTGGGCAGGTGGATGTTGCGCCCGGTAACCGGCATTCCGATTTTATTCATGGCCCTGTGGGCGATGTATGAGGTTGTTGGCGTGTTTATTGCCGGCACAGTGGTGAACTTTGTCGGAGAGACCATCTTTGATACCCTGTTTATCCCGGCGGTGGAAAATCTGGTGGGCCGGTTCATGGATTTGGAGTCCATCCCGGGCATAATCCTGGCTGGTGAATTCGGACTTCTAATCATGCCGGTTGCCTATGTGCTTGGCTTGTTAATGCCCCTGGTCATCGGTTTTTATCTTTTCTTATCCTTATTTGAAGATTCCGGTTACCTTCCGCGTATAGCAGCTCTGGTGGACCGCCTGCTTACCAATATGGGACTTAACGGGCGGGCAGTTATTCCCTTGATATTAGGCTTAGGCTGTGTGACCATGGCCGCAATTGTTACCAGAATGTTGAGTTCAGAACGGGAAAGAAGGATCGCTATTTTTTTATTGGGGCTGGCTATCCCCTGCTCGGCTCAACTTGGTGTTATCGCCGGACTGCTGGCCACCGTCGGCCCCCAATATATGATAATGTATATGGTGGTAATCTTTTCCGTGCTGGTTATGGCGGGCACCATACTTCACCGCATTTTGCCCGGCAAGTCCTCTGATCTGCTCATCGACCTGCCGCCCTTGAGATTGCCCAGACTTGACAATGTTTTAAAGAAAACGGGCACCAAATCATACGCATTCTTGAAAGAGGCTACACCCATCTTTGTTTTTGGCGCCCTTCTAATCAGCACCTTTCAGATAACTGGTATACTTACATTTTTGCAAAACCTGTTGGCCCCTCTTACGGTAGGATTATTGAATCTGCCCAAGGAAACAGCCACAGCATTTATCATGGGCATTGTAAGGCGGGACTTTGGCGCGGCCGGACTCACTGATATGGCTCTTACCCCCATGGGAACTGCGGTGGCCCTGATTACCATAACTCTGTTCGTGCCCTGCATTGCCTCGATTTTGGTTATTTTTAAGGAGCGCACCAAGAAAGAGGCTGCCGTCATCTGGGCCTCAACCTGGGTTATCGCCTTTACAATGGGCACTACGGTGGCCCAGTTGAGCAAACTAATGAGCCAGCCGGACAGCAATGCCGCAGTAGCCCTGGTTATCGCATTTTTCTCCACCCTGGCTGTGGTGGTGGCCTTGCTGACCCAGCGCCGAAAAACAATTGATAATAATGCCATTATGTCAGGGTGATGATAATGAGCCAGAAGACACCGGAGCGGAAAAGCCAATGTACGGAAGACCGCCAATGTCCCCGGTGCAAATTTATATCCACTGACCTTTCAACCCTCAGGTGCCCCCGCTGCATGAAACTACTTCTGCCGGAATGCGGGTGCAGCGGTAGTTGCTTTAGCTGTTCGGCCAAAAAAAATATAAGCCTTGGCGGGTAGTACAGAATGAGAATAAAAAGGCCGGGCTTTTATGCCCGTGTTCATAGGGACATAATGTGAACCGTGGGTTTTGGCAAAGGCAGACAGCAAAATTAGCTGTCTGCCTTTGCCGTTTCATCTAAAATTATAGTATAATTTTAGATGAAACTATTTAAAGGGGTATCCAAATAATGCTTGGAGCAATAATCGGCGATATTGTCGGCTCACGATTTGAGTGGAATAATATTAAGACTAAAGAATTTGATTTTTTTACATATCGTTGTGAATTTACGGACGACAGCGTGATGAGTTTTGCAGTCGCGAAGGCTCTGCTTGACTGCGCCGGAAATCATGATAGACTTGGGGATTTCGCTGTCAAAGCGATGCGGGATGTCGGACGCCCATACCCTGACTGCGGATATGGCAGTATGTTCCGGCAATGGATGTATTCTGATAATCCTTTGCCATATAATAGTTTCGGTAACGGTGCGGCGATGCGCGTATCCGCTTGCGGCTTTGCAGCGAAAACACTTGACGAGGTAAAGATACTCTCGCGCAAAGTCACCGAGGTTACCCATAATCACCCCGAAGGTATAAAAGGAGCAGAAGCGACTGCCGTCTGTATCTTCCTTGCCCGTGAAGGCAAAAGCATTCTGGAAATCCGAGATTATGTTAACGAACATTACTATCCGATGAATTTCACGCTCGCTGAAATACGCGACGGCTATAAGTTCAACGAAACCTGTCAAGGAACCGTACCGCAGGCAATTATGACCTTTCTTGAGTCAACATCTTTTGAAGACGCTATCCGCAATGCTATCTCCATCGGAGGCGACAGCGATACCCTTGCCGCTATTGCGGGCGGCATAGCGGAGGCATACTACGGCGTGCCGATCGATATCCGAAAACATGCGCTGACGTTCCTTGATGAGCGTCTGCTGAAAATATTAGCCGATTTTGAAAACGTCTATCCTCCGGCACTTGAAAAGAACAGCAACCGGTAGGCATATGTACAAAGAAATGGAAATAATAATCCCTGTATAAAGGAAGTTCTGGCAATTCTGTCGAATAACTATACAAGGTGGTGGCTTTATGTCTGTACTGGGTTTGATTGTTGCCTGTATCTTTTTTGTGGCCGGACTGGTGGGTAGCATTTTACCTATCCTGCCCGGGGCGCCCCTGGTCTGGCTGGGTATGCTAATTTACGGATTCTTTGTTGATTTCCAGGGACTATCGACGGCCTTTTATATCTGGCAGGGCCTGGCTGTTGCCCTGGTATTTGCCATCGACTATGTGGCCGGCGCCTGGGGCGTCCGGAGATATGGTGGTTCCCGCAACGCCATTATTGGAAGCTTGATTGGGGCAATGCTGGGCCTGTTCATGTTTGGGCCGGCGGGAATAATTTTTGGGCCCTTTGTGGGCGCAGTAGCAGGGGAACTTATTTCCGGTAAGGATTTTGACCGGGCCCTGCGCGCCGGCATCGGAACATTGCTGGGCTTCATCAGCGGCACGGTGCTGAAGGTTATTGTCAAGGTGCTGATGATCGCCTGGTTCTTTTTAACTGTTTTGTAAAAATAATAGCTGCACATTTATAAGCTCCCCGCATCCTGTGACAAGGGGGGCTAGGTTGTGTTAATGTAAAGTATTTTTAGTCGTAACAGTGTATTTAAGTATTAAAACATGGGCGCAAGGGGAACTGAATGAGCGCCGTTTTTTTATGCTTTGTTAAGCAATTTCATCACTGAACTAATCCGCCCTAAGACCCCCGCCTCTGTAGGCGGCGGGTTTCAAAGGGCGGTTAAGTCCAGTATGGACTCGGCTAACATTCAGAGGGGGTTGAATCCCCCTCTGAATGAAGTC
>JBFMEU010000058.1:0-17674 GCA_040753155.1 Bacillota bacterium | reverse complement strand
CCAACCCCATTATATCGCGATACACGACAATACACAACATAAATATGCAAAAAGATTGACAAAAGAAAAGCCCGAATTCTCGGGCTTTAAAGCGTCTTTTAATATTTAGTTGTTGTAAAACAACGGATATACAATCTGCATTTACTAAAAATAGTAAGGTTACATATTTTGTACTGGTTATTGTTGAAGGGAATAAGAAATGAATAGTGAAGTGGGGGCAATGATGCCGGGATATATTTGGACGCTTATGTCCGGCGGGAGCCAGTAGCGTAACCGATCACTTGTTGGTGATCGGTTTTTTCGTTGTAATACAGGCAGTTGTAATACAGGCATAAGATGACCGGTGATACCTGCCCTTAATCTTTATGGAAAGTGGGGAACTGTCATGACAAATCTGGAGCGGCGCCTGCGCGCTCACAAGCGCCGGCAGTTAAGGAAGAACTACATAGAAACGATGGTTAAAAGGCAATTGATGAGAGTGTGCGCCATTGTGGTGGTTTTTGCCATGATTTGTTCCATAACCGGGATGCCGGCCGCCCTGGCCTATTTCACAAGTGAAACCAAGACATCGGAGCCCCTTAGCCTGGTAATCGTTCCGCTGCCGAAAAAAACCGGGGCCAATGTTTTGTTTACGGACGGCTTTATCGTGGAAGAGAAAAGCGGTTCCGGGATCAGTACCATGGCCGTGCCAACCAGGCAAAGCTTTTCCGGTGGCGGTATGACCTTGTCTGTGCAGTCTAGCGCCGGACAGACTGAACACAATTCCGCCAGCAAGATCTTAAATGAACAGGAAACTCTCACTGCTGTTGTTATTCTGGAAGATGGTTTTGAGGCCGGAGAAATTTACGTGCCCTCGCTGAAAATCCACTATGAAGGAAAATCTGCTGCCGCTTTATCCGGGGAGTTGAATGAGGAAGGCAGCCTGGTGGCTGAATTCGACCGGGCGGAAATCGCCTCCTGGTTCGACGGCGCCACCGGCGAGATTGAGCAGGTAACCTTTGACGTAACCGGTGAGGGTTATGAGGACGGGTTGCGTCAGTTCCTGTTCGACGGCCGGGCCACCATCAAGCTAACCGGCAGCTATGCGGTTAACAGCGTTCAAATAATTGGCGCCGGCGCCCATCTGATCCCCGCCGGGGGCGGGACCGCAGCCGGAACCTATCAGTTGACCAACCAGGACGGAACCCTGCTGGATATGGCCGGCGGACTGCTGGACAAGGTGGATTGGAGTCTGGAGACTCCCGCCCCGGGTGTTGAAATAGACGCGGCCGGCGGGGAGCTCGCCGTCAGCCCGGACGCCGCCGAAGGTTTCGTAACCATTACGGCGGTAATAGAGTCCGAGGGCCGCACCCACCAGGCCGTGAAAACGGTGGCCCTTTGCCGGGACCCCGGGCTGGAGATTAAAGGGGCCGGGAAAATCACCTTCCCCCAGGGCCTTGGTATAACAACCGAGGCATACAGCCTGACAACTCAAAACGGGGCCAGCCTGGACAGTATTACCTGGGAGATTGCCGAAGGAGCTGACGGGATAACCGTTGACCAGGATGGCAAGGTCACCGTTGACGGTATGACCACGGCCCAAAGTTTTACCCTGGTGGCCCGGGCAACCTTAATCGATATTCCCCTGCTGGCCGAAACCACCGTGCAGTTGGAGAGCATGGCCCCAGCCGGGATAACCATGCCGGAAGAACCACCCGTGGGCAGCCCCGGGGATCAGATTATAATTAACGGTCAAAGTTTTATCCCGCTGCCTGCCAAGGGCGCCGTTGAAGTCCATACCTATAGCGCCTCCGACCTGGCAGGCGGCCCGCTGGAGGGGGTGGCCTGGTCCCTGCAGGGTGAAGCTGAAGGCGTAACCCTGGATGGCGGCACCCTTACGGTTGGGGATACCGCCGCCGGGGGCACCGTGACACTGCAGGCCGTCCTTGAGCTCCCCGGCGAAAAAGAGGGCGAGGTAAATGTCCTTACCGGCCGCAAGCTAATCACTATAGCCAACCCGGCTCCGGCGGCCATAGAAATAACCGGCCCCGGGAGTATCGCCCTACCCGCAGCCGATGAAAACAACCCGCTGGCTGAAGCAACCCATCTGTTCACTGCGGCGGTAAGGGATCAGCTGGACAATATTATGAGTGGTGAAGCAGTCACCTGGGAACTGGCTGAGCCGGTCCAGGGAGTCTCCTTGAGTGAAAGCGGAGAACTCACCGTAACCAGCCTGGCCATGCCGGGAACCATAAGCTTGATTGCCAGATCGGTTACCGACAACAGCATCGTGGGAACCCTGACCGTGGAACTGGGGGCCGGCGGTGCCGGAACACCCGGCGGCGGGGGCGGAACTCCCGGCAACATGGAAGACGCCATCAAAGAAGAAGACGATGAAGAAAAAGGTGTCGTTGATGATAACGGCGGTTCCGGCGGAACCGGGACAGGCGGCGACGGGGACGATGTGATCAGGGACGATGATGACACCGGTGACCAGGAGGACACGGAAGAAGATGAAAAAGAAGAAGATGAAGATGAAATAGATGAAGATGAAATAGAAGAAGATGAAATAGAAGAAGATGAAGCAGATGAAGATGAAAAAGATGAAGATGAAAAAGATGAAGATGAAGATGAAGCAGATGAAGATGAAGCAGATGAAGATGAAGCAGATGAAGATGAAGCAGATGAAGATGAAGCAGGCGGGGCAGGTGGCGTCGCGGAGCCCGGAGACACCCCGACTGGGAATACTGAAGGGGATGATGGCGCCGGCGGCGACGGCAACAGTGATTCCGGCGCCGGAAATAACGACGGCGGAATTGGAGACTCCCTTAGGGAAGAGGGCAACAACGGGGAAGACCAGACCGGTGAGGACACCGGCGGCGATGACGGCCAGGGTGATGGATCCGCCGGCGGCGACGGCTCCGGCGGAGATGCCGTAAGCAATTAATTAATTAATTCAAATTAACTTGGGAGGATTGACAGCGTGGAAAGCAGGCCTGACGGATTCCAACCCGCACAAGCAGCAGTTGATCAGGCGGGGCAAACACCGCCGGAGAAAAAGCAAAGTGCCCTGGTCAAAGTAGGCAACCTCCTGGGGAACACCGTGTTCATCCTGTTGCTCCTGGTCATGGCGGCCATGATCTTCACCATGGTGCAGAGCAAGCTGACCGGCAAGCCCCCGGCCGTGGCCGGCCACCTGATGTACATCGTTCTGGGGGGCAGTATGAGCCCCACCTTCGAGGCCGGCAGCCTGGCCTTCGTGAAGCCCGTGGATCCGCAAAACCTGGGCGTGGGGGACATCATCACTTACCGGACCAGGGACGACAGCGACCTGATGACCACCCACCGGATTATGGCGGTGCACCGGGAGGACGGCCGGCTCAGCTTCACCACCCGGGGTGACGCCAACGACATTGACGACGACGCCCCCGTTTTAGCCGGGGATATTGTGGGACAGGTCAGTTTTACCATACCCTACGCAGGATTCTTGATGGATTTTGCCCAGACGAAACAGGGACTGATAACACTGGTGTTTATCCCGGGGGTCCTGATTATAATTTTCGAGCTGCGCAACCTGTTCCGGTACGCCGCCGAGCATGAGGCGGAAAAAAGGGCCCGGGAGGCGGCCAGGCAGCTGGAGGCGGAACAGACGGAGCGCCCCGCATGACCCGGTCCGGATAGCCGGGGAAGAAAGGAGGGGGGAAAATGAAGCCCAGAATAATCGTAAGTTTACTTGGCATCACCCTGGCCATCGCCCTGGTGGCGGGAGGGTTTACCCTGGCCTGGTTTACCGATGAGGCTGTGCCGCCGGCCAGTCCCACCATGACAACCGGCACGGTGGATTTCGAGATTACCGGTGCTGAGTTTAATCCCGGGCCTGGGGTGTGGATGCCCGGGAAGTGCGAGAAATTCTGCAAGGAATTCTCCTGGACCATGACCAACACCGGTTCCAAAAGAGCCTTTTTCCGGGCCCGCCTGATTGAAAAAATTGAAACCATTAAAGTTGGGTGTGAAACGGCCTGGGGGGAAGGAACACGTTTCAAGAAAAAAGGCAACTGGGGTATGTACTTCATCTATGACGGCAGCCCCCAAAGCGTAAAACTTATGGCCGGGCAGCACCAGCACGCCGGTTGGGTAAGGGTGGGGGTTGATGACAAAGGTCTTTTCGTCAAGTACGAAACCATTAACGGCTGGCGAATTAAGGAAACCCACCTGGAGGTAAAAAACAAATTGGGGGATATTCCCCAGAATCCAGGCGGACCTGTACCAGGGCGTTTCACATATAAAAATAATCACGCCTTTGTAACCGAGTACACCTACCGGCCGGTGGCAAACGCATCAGGAACCCTTTATATTGCCGCCCACGCGGTAGTTGTTAAAACCGCGTCTATTACAGAAACCGCGGCGGAGAATGTAGAGTGGAAACTCACTGACGGCGCGGGAACCGGCTGGATCTATAACCCTGCCGACAAATGGTGGTATTACTGCCGGCAGCCGGTTATGCCCGGGGAGGAAATCACCCTTGATCTGACGGCATGCCTGGATAGTGACGTTCCTATGGGAGTTTATACGGTGGAGTTGGCAGGGGAAGCAGTCCAGGTCACCCATAGCGCCATCAACCAGGTCTGGCCAAATAACCCTTGCGGGTTGCCCTAGCTAACCGTACACGGCATAAATAAGCAAATTAATTAACCAGCCTTTAAAGGAGGTGATAGTCCGGGACAGGAACTCAGCAAGTCGCGTCTTGTAGTTGTTCCGCTAATGGCAAACCTGTCGTGAGGCAGGGACGCAAAGCTACAGGGCCTCATATATAGAGGCAGCCAGCTGCCGGACGGGATCCGAAAACTGAATATGTTAAATTAAAAAAACGGAGGTAAGGAAAGAATGAAATCCAGATTATTAGTTAGTTTGATGGTCATCGCCATGGCGGCGGCCCTCATCGGCGGGGCCACCATGGCCTGGTTTACGGATGAAGCTACTTCACCTGAGCAAACTTTTACAGCGGGAACATTACTTATTGACCTTGAGCAAGAAGATTTTGCATCAAACACCGTTAATCTAGACATTTTAAACCCCGGTGATGAATTCAAATTTGAATATGAAGTAATTAACGATGGAACCAAAAGATTCATTTACAAAGTAGTCTTTTGCTGGCAGGACATTCTAGGGAGAACATTGTCTGATTTTGGTGATAGAAGTACATTTGGTACAGAGCCATTGTCAGATGTATTGATATTCACAATCAAGGATGGGAGCGGTGCTATTTTAACTAGTGGCACCCTGGAAAATGAAACTAGTCCCTTAGCGTTTGAGGTTGGGCAACTTAATCCCGAAAATTCAGATAACTACACAATTGAAGTCAAGTTCCCAACAACAGCTGGCAATGAATACCAGGGATCTAAGATGAAAGCTGCCTTTGTTGTTATGGCAAAACAAATACATCCTGAAGCTGAATATGGCCAGTTTGTATGTCCCCTTGCTACTAATAATGACTCTGATGGATAAGGGAAATTAAATGAATCACAAGGTGCACCCGGCATCAGCCGGGGGCACCAACTCCTTAGGAAAGGGGGGTAATGCCAGGTGAACAGAAAACTATTGGTCGTTACCCTAACAATAGCCCTGGCCGCCGCCCTAATCGGCGGGACCACCATGGCCTGGTTCACCGACTCATCGTCCTCCAATCCCGTTGAGTTCACGGCCGGCACAGTGCTGATAGAAGCTGGCAGCAGTTCTATCACCAGCCAGTACTTCGACCCGGCTGACGGGGTCTTTGTATACGGCGTGGCAGGCGGAACCGGGGACCTGTACGAAGTAGACATTCAAAATCAAACAGAAAATAAGATCTATGCTAACACGAATAGTTACAGCGGGTTCTATCCCAATGCCCTTGCTTTTGATGACGCCAACGATCGCCTGTACTTCGCGGCAAATCGCAATAAGCTTTGGTATTACGATTTTAGCGCCAACCAATTGGTTGACGCGGGCGCTTTTACGCACACAGGCAACAGCGATGTTTATGCCGCCACGTTTGGCGGAGGTTATTACTGGTACGTTCCCAACGGCACAGGAAACCTGTATCAGGTTTCCCTGGACAGCAACGGCCTGATTGAAAGTTCAACCTTTACCGAAATGACAACTAGCAGCCTCTCCTTTGGCGATGTTGAAATAGACTATGCCAATGGGATCATCTATGGCAGCACTACAAGTTTCTACTTCACGTATGACACCGGTACCGGGGAGTTCACCCGGCATGGCAGTGCAGGTAAGGGCATGCAGCTTGCCTGGGGTCATGACGGTAATCTTTACGGTCATAATACCAATGCCCGTGAGTGGTTCAGCGTAGAACCGGCTGGCGGAGCAAAGACCTTCCTGTTTACAGGAGAACGCTCCTATAACGACCTTGCTACAGGGTCCAAAAGTTACTGGAACCCGGGAGATTGTTCCTGGGCAAAGTTTAATGTCAAGAACGTAGGTACAAAAAACAGTTACGTACGGGTTGAACTGAGCGGCTACTGGACGGAATATGACGATGCCGCAGGAAAATGGGTGCCCTGGGCCATAAATCCTGCTGAGTTTCCGGATAGTTACCAGGGTGATGTGGTCACCTTCCAACTTAGTAATGGTATGGGTAATTGGGAACAGGCCGGCGGGTATTATTACTACAATAAAGTGCTGGCGCCCAATGAAACTGCCGAGCTCGGCCTGGAGATCTGCCTGTTAGGCCCTGAAACTTGCAATGCGTACCAGGGCAAGCGGTTCGTGATGACAGGAACCTTTGACGCCATCCAGACCACCCACGGCGCACGCCAGGAGGTTTGGGGCTGGAGCCCCGGCAATTAGAAGGTAACAGAGGGTTTTTTGCAGCTTATAAGTAATCATGGTGCATCGCTCAAGAGCGGTGCACCATGATTACCCAAACAGCTTATTGAGGTAGCTCCGGAATATAGCGGGCGGCAGCGCAGTGCCCGTAAAGTGTTTTGCGGGTATCGCGCTGGCGCCCGGACGGCGCCGGTGGTTGTTTTGCCCGGAACAATTCCCGGGTAAGGTGTTCTGCCATCTACCCTGGTAGAAACACATTGAAAGCAGGGCGATCAACCAACAGTGTGTTCGGGAAAAGTATGGCCAGTAAAGTGATCCGGTAAGGTTTTTACATAATAGTTTTAAATAACCCCGCAGGGAGGGCAACGGTATGAAACTAAAAGTAGTCAGCTCCATTATCTCCATACTCGTGGTGGTCTTGACCGGGGCGGTCCTGTTATTGGCCGGCGGCCCGCATCACACTTACGCCTTTGTGACCTCCGGGCAGGACTGCGGCCTGCGGGTGGAGGTCGCGCCTGATTATGTTGATGTCACCAACCTTAATCCCGGCGACAACAAGAATTCCTACCTGACGGTGCACAATGACGGTGCAAGCCGGTTAACTTACTACTTCGATATCGTCAAAACCGGCGGTATTAAGGGGTATTACCGGGGCTTGACCGGGGGGGATCTGGATGAAAAGCTGGTGCTGACCGTTGAGCGCCGGGGGGAAGTCCTTTTTGAGGGGCTTTTGAGCGAGTTTGAGGAGCTGGCCATGGGCGGCCTGGCTGCCGGGGCTGCAGATCAAATAGGTATTAAAGTCCACCTGCCCGGCGCCGGAAGCGGCAATGAATACCAGGGCGCCGGCGTGACCGTGAAATTTGCCTTCCGGGCCGACTGCGGCGGCGGCGGTGAGGATGGCTCAACGCTGACAGTGCGCAAGTTCCATGACCGCAACGAAAATAAGGTGTGGGACGAAGGCGAGCCGGAAATCACGGGCTGGCAAGTGCTCATAAACGGGACGGAATACCGCACACCGGTTAACCGGTCCTTTGAGCCGGGCGCATACATCATCCGGGAAGCCACTATGTCGGGCTGGCGGGCCACCACGCCCGTCGAGGTAAACGAAACCCTGGGTGAGAACGAACATAAAACCGTGCTGTTCGGCAACTACCAGATGGGCGGCGGCGGTGGCGGCGGCGACACGCAGTCCCTGACCATCCAGAAATTTAACGACCTGGACAAAGATGGTGTGCGGGATGAAAACGAGCCGTACATCCTGGGCTGGAAGGTCACTGTTAATGGGGTTGAGTACAGTACGCCGGTAACCTTTACCCAGGCGGGGGACTATACCATCACCGAGGAAACCCGGGCCGGGTGGACAGCCTCAAGGCCTGCTGCGGTGGAAGAGGCCCTGGGCCCCAATGAGCATAAAACCGTACTGTTCGGCAACTATCAAACCGGCGGCGGGGACGGCGCCGCCCTGACGGTGCGCAAATTCAACGACCTTAACCGGGACGGCGTCTGGGACGGTGCCGAGCCGGAAATCCTGGACTGGCTGGTTACCATTAACGGCGAGGAGTATGCCACACCGGTAGTCCTCACGGATTTGGCGCCCGGTGACTACAGCATAACCGAGGGAACCAGGGACGGTTGGGTTAACTCAACGCCGGCCACAGTGGAGCTGACTATAGCTGAGAACGGAAGCGAAACCGTACTGTTTGGCAACTATGACCTTGAGTCAATCACTATTATTGAAGAGGAGCCGGGAATTCCGCCGGTAGAGACGTTGGAAATCCCCGGGGAGGCGCCTGTTGCCGCGCCGCAGACAGGAGAAATGCCGCCCGTCGTATTCTACGCCATAGGCGCCCTGCTGGTTCTGGCGGGCCTGGTGATTGGCGGAAGAAGGTATTGGCCAGGCAAGCGCTAAATAATAATGACAGGTAAGCCGGGAGCGCAAGCTTACTCCCGGCTTGTCTCTTTTTTCAGAAAGGATTGGGCTGGATGAAAAAGTTGGCCTGGCTGCTGGTGGTGGCCGGATTACTCATCGGCCTGTACCCCCAGGGGGAGCGGGCTTATACCTGGTACTGGCAGCAGCGGCTGCTCACAGCCTGGGAGGAGCAGCTGCCGGAAACCACTGCTGTCGCGACGGAAGAGGCGCCGGCGGAGGAGCCCGGGGAAGATGACATGAAGGGAATCTTGCCCCGGGTCCCACCTCCCATGGGCATCCTTGCCATTGACAAGATAAATCTTGAGCTGCCGCTGATGAGGGGCGCCACCACGGCCAACCTCAGAGTGGGGGCGGGCCTGCTGGAGGCCGGGGCGGACCCCGGGGAAAGGGGCACCGCTGTGATCACCGCTCACCGCAGCCATACCTACGGGTGGCAGTTCAACCGATTGGACGAGCTGGCGGCCGGGGATGAAATTGCAATCACCACCGGTGAGGCAGTTTACAAATATAATGTGTTTAAGACGGAAATTGTGGAGCCGGATGCCATCATGGTACAGCGCGGGGAGGGCAGTGAAACAACCCTGGTCCTGGTCACCTGCCACCCCCTGTACAGTGTCAACCCGCCCTACCGCCTGGTGGTCCGGGCCCGGCAAATTGAGCCGGTTGTCCAATAATTAAATTGGAATTGCCAATCAGGGCAAATCTGTTTGCAATAGCCTATCATTTGGCTTATACTCCCAGGTAAAGGATATTGTTAAATCCAGGTTAAGCGAGGTGGTTAAATGACTATTAAGGAAATTGAGGAAAGGGAAAGCTACCTTTGTAAAGTAGACAGGCGTAAAGTAGTCGTTCACTTCATCGGCAGCATTAACTGGACCATCCACGGCAGCAAGTGGGGCGACTTTATTTACTACTGCGAGGACAAGGGGTGCCGGTACTACAAAAGGGATCAATGCCCCCTGCCCCTGGGACTGGTTGCTTATAATGTATTCCTGAACAATGTTGAGAGCTAAAAGGCTCTCTTCTTAAATTTAGACAGAACTAAAAAAATTGCAGGGAAAAAGTCTGTCGAGGCTGTACGTTAAGTTAGCTCTTCGCACAGCCTGTAAGACCCCGCCCTCGCATAAGGAAAGGGGACACACCTGCTGAAGCTTGGGTATTTCTCTGGGGACAGGAATGTCCCCAACTAATGGGATTAACAGGCTGTAAACTCGAAATAAGTGCGACTAAGGTTTAGCGGTCAGAGAACACACCTCCTTCGGAGGAATGTCCCCAACGTATGGGTTAAAACCCCACCTGAACCAAGTCTTCTTTATTATCAACGCAATGATTTACATGTACCGTCGTATAAAAAACTTTCTAATAGCCAAACTATGCTTGAATATAATCGATGGGAGGTTGTTCATTAATGCCAAGAATCAAGTGTCAAGTGCATGGATGTATTTATCAAGAGGGTACCGAGTGCCGGGCTTCCAGTATTCAGGTAAAGCCAATCAACCCTGATTTGATTACCAGCGCAACGGATGATACCGCCTGTCAAACATTTAAGCCCCGCATCAGCACTATGGAGTAGTTTCAGCGTCACAGACAAGGGATGGTTCTTAAAGGGTTCAATTGGAAGTTTTGCACGAAAAAGGCTCAAATACCAGGTAACCCCTGGCATTTGAGCCTTAATAAGTTATATCCGCATAAATAAACAGATTACCGATCCTGAGCAGAAAAATATATAGGAAGTATATGGGAATGATTGCAATTCTTTGCCACTTTCGTTATCATATTAGATAAGCGAAAGGGTGATGATGATGAGTACTGTTTATTCCCACCATGAGATTCGTAGCCGTTTGAAATCGATCTTTGACGCGGCGCCTGTTTACCGCGCTGTGCTGTTTGGCTCCTACGCAAAAGGCAAGGCCACCGAGAGCAGCGATATCGATATCGTCATCGACAGCCGCGGCGAGCTTCTCAACATCGACTTTTACGGCGTATTGGAGGACATAACAGAAACATTGGGCAAAAAGGTTGACCTTTTTGAGATCACAGAAATCAAACAAAACTCCCCTATCTACACTGAAATCCAAAGTGAAGGGGTATTGCTCTATGACCGGTAAGGATAGGATTATCCTGCAAAAAATTGCCGGTTATGCCAGAGAAACCGGCGAATATATTCAGGGCATGACGTTTGATGCTTTTATGCGGGACAGAAAAACCATCGCGGCGTCTGCGTTTTGCATCAGTCAGATCGGGGAGCTTGCCAAAGATGTCAGCGAGAGCGCCCAGTTCGCCTATCCGCAAATTCCGTGGCGCAGCATCAAAGGGATGCGCAACAGGATTGTTCACGACTACGAAAATGTCGACCTTGCGGTTTTATGGGGAACCATCACCAAAAGCCTGCCGACATTGATAAAAAGCATTGATGCTTTGCTGACCTCGGAAGCAGATTCGGACTCCACCCTTTTACCTGGAATATCAAATTAGGTGAAATACCCAAAATCCTGGCTGCTTGCCACCTTACCCATTTAAGCCGGATATGTAATAAGACTACTTGAGCTCTCACCCTGTCCGCAAGGTGGGGGTTATTTTACGCTCACCTCTCAAAGTTTTAGCAATATATTAATATAAGCGCATTGGGAGTTGGTGTATGCAGCCCAAACACTTATTGCTTCGCAGTATGGGATTCACATCTTTGTAATGACAATGTAAAATATATATGTATAATAAATTGACGAATTGCATATAATGCTTTACAATATGATTATAGGAAGGAGCTGATACCATGGCTAATACTACCAATTTGAATATTCGTGTCGATGAGGAAGTAAAACGCAAAGCCGAAGCCATATTTAATGAACTGGGTCTTAACATGTCAACTGCTATGAATATGTTTCTGCGTTACTCCGTTCGCTACGGTGGCATTCCTTTTGACCTCCGTATTGAAATGCCAAATGAAGAAACAAAAGCAGCAATCGATGATGTCAATAACAACCGCAACATGAGCAAAACTTTTGACAGCGTCAACGCCTTGATGGAGGATCTAAATGCTAAGTGATGGTGCGCAACGATGCTGTGGAAAAAAATTATTTGTTCAGGAAGAAAATTGATAATCTGACGCAATAATATGTTATAATTAAAAATCATGCAGTTATGAAGAATGGCTTACCTTTAATTCAAAAATTGCAGAACGGTTGAATGGTAGGAATAAGGAGTGGAGCCGGGGCTGGCCCCGGACTGTTTACCCTGTGCCCGGGGGGCATAACCACTGACTAAAACTCCTGCGGGAGTTTTTTTGTTACCCAAAATTAAATCATCAAGGAGGTAATCAGGTTGCGGAGTCGATCTAAAACAGGCAAGGTTTTAACGCTGCTGGCGCTGGTACTGGCGGTAGCCCTGGCGGCCGGCTGCTCGCCGGGGGGGCGGGAACCGGCCAAGAAGGTAACGGAACTAAAACTGGCCCATTTCTTCCCGGCCAACCACCCCATGGAAACAGAACTGATTCAGCCCTGGACCCAGGCCGTTTTTGAGGCCACCGGCGGCCAGGTGAAGGTTACCAGTTACCCCGGTCAGACCCTGCTTAACGCGGATGCCACTTATGAAGGTGTGGTCAGCGGCATTGCCGATATTGGTGTTTCGTGCTTCTCTTATACCCGGGGCCGGTTCCCGGTGCTGGAAGTGTTTGAATTGCCCGGGATCACCATCAACAATTCCAAGGCGGGAAGCATGGTGGCCTGGGAGGGTATCAAGGAGCTTAACCCGGCCGAGGTCCAGGACACCCAATTGATGATGGTGCTCACCACCGGCCCGGGGGACTTGTTCACCAAGGTTCCGGTGCGCAAGCTGGAAGACCTGCGGGGGCTGGAGGTCAGGGCCACGGGATTAAGCGCCAAGACGCTGCAGGCGCTGGGGGCGACCCCGGTGGCGATGCCCCAGTCCGAGGCCTATGAGGCGCTGTCCAAGGGGGTTGTCAAGGGCAACCTGTCGCCCATCGAGGTGCTCCAGGGCTGGCGGCACGCCGAGGTTACCAGCCACCTGACCCTGACCCCGTTCCTTTACAACACCCTGTTCTTTGTGACTATGAACAAGGATAAATGGAATGCCCTGTCTCCGGAGATTCAGGAAGCTATTTTGGAAGTAAACGAGAAGTATTTTGCGGAAGTGGCCATGGGCCTGTGGGATATGCAAAACGAAGCGGCCCTGAAGTGGGCGGTGGAAGAACAGGGCCTGGAGGTTATCACCCTGCCCCGGGAGGAAGTGGACCGCTGGATTGCCCTGGTGAAGCCCATTCAAGAGGAGTATGTGGCCAACATGAATAGCAAGGGCCTTAACGGTCAGGAAATTCTGGACACTGTGATTGGGCTGGCGGAAAAGTACAACCAGGAGTATGGTAACTAATTGGAGGATTGAAGCCATGAGGATGTTCTCGGGTCTGGTTACGGAATTCAGCAAAGTGCTGGATAAGCTGGCCGGGTTTTGCTTGGTGCTGCTGATGGCGCTGGTGGTGTCCAACGTTGTGCTCAGGACGGTTTTTAAGAGCCCGATCCTGGGAACCTACGAGTATGTGAGCTTTTTGACGGCGGTCGTGATTGGGCTGGCCCTGGCCTACTGCGCTGTGCAAAACGGGCATATTGCCATCGGCCTGGTGGCGGACCGCCTGCGCTGCCGAACCCGGGCCGTGGTGGATACGCTGGTTAACGCTGCCGCTCTTGTCTTTTGGGGCCTGACCGCCTGGTACATTGCCGGGTACGCCGGCGCCATGACGGCCAGCGGGGTTGTTTCCCCCACCACCCAGACCCCGTTCTATCCGTTTGTTTACCTGGTGGCCTTCGGCCTGCTGGCCCTGTGCCTGGTGCTGCTGGTCCGGCTGGCGGAATCGGTGAAAAAGGCGGCCGTGAAGTAATGAGCCCACTTTTGGCCGGCCTGACCGGAATACTAATCTTCTTTGTGCTGCTGGCTTTGCGGATGCCCATAGCCTATGCCATGGCCCTGGTGGGGTTTGCCGGGTTCGCCTTTTTAACCAGCCCGTCGGCCGCCTTTACCATGGTGTCCAAGGAGATATACGCCACCTTTTCGTCGTACACCTTGAGTGTTATAGCCATGTTTGTCTGGATGGGTTTTTTGGCCTTTTACTCCGGCATCGGCGCCAGGCTCTACGTGTTTGCCTACAAGCTGGTGGGCCATTACCCCGGGGGGTTGGCCATCTCCACCCAGGCGGCCTGCGCCGTCTTCGGGGCCATCTGCGGGTCCAACACGGCCACGGCGGCCACCATAGGCGCCATTGCCCTGCCGGAGATGAAAAAATACAACTACGACAACTCCCTGGCCACGGCCAGTGTCGCCGCCGGCGGGGTGCTGGGAGTGCTGATACCCCCCAGCGTAATTTTAATCATCTACGGTATGTCCACCGGGCAGTCGGTGGGCAAGCTGTTCATGGCCGGTATAGTCCCCGGCATCCTCCTGATGCTGCTGTACATGGGGGCCATTTACCTGCTGGTGGCCCGGAACCCCGGTCTGGGGCCCGCAGGGCCCCGGTTCAACTGGCGTGAAAGGCTGAGCGCCTTGCGCGGTGGACTGGGCGAAATCCTGGTGGTGTTTGCCCTGTCCATCGGCGGCCTGTTTGCCGGCTGGTTCACCCCCACCGAGGCCGGGGCGGTAGGCGCCGCCGGGGTGCTGGTGGTGGCCCTTATGGGCAGGCGCCTGAACTGGGACGGCTTTAAAAAGTCCCTGCTGGACACTACCCGGATCACGGCCATGATCATGTTGATGGTGGCCGGGGCGGTGATCTTCGGGCGGTTCATGGCTGTAAGCAGGGCGCCCTTCGAGCTGGCGTCCTTTACCGCAGCCCTGCCCCTGCCGGACTTTATAGTTATGGGGGTTGTGATTTTAATCTACCTGATTTTGGGCTGCTTCATTGACGCCCTGGCCCTGGTGCTGCTCACTATACCCATTTTCTACCCGGTGGTGGTGGGCGCCCTGGGCTATGATCCCATCTGGTTCGGGGTGATCACCGTGATGGTGGTGGCCATGGGCGTAATTACCCCGCCGGTGGGTATGAACGTGTACATCATCAAGGGGGTGGCCCCGGAGGTGCCCCTGGAGGTCATTTTCCGAGGCATCTGGCCCTTCCTGGGGGCGCTGCTGATTTGTATAGTCATCCTGATTGCCTTTCCCCAAATTGTCACCTTCCTGCCCTACGCCCTGATGAAGCAGTAACTCTTGTTAAATTAAGGGGAGAGAAACAAGAACCGTTCCCGTGTCTGTCTGTTTTTCATCGTTAAAAAACAAAAGAGGGACAGGCAACTTTTTCGCAAAGCGAAAAAGTTGCCTGTCCCCCTTTTGTTTTTTTGAGTAAATTAAAGGAAATCATTTCTGAAAGTTGTAGATTATAAACAAATAAACCCAACTGATTGTCAACTCTAAGTTTGCCTGCCAAGGGGGATATGAATTTTTCAATAGTATAAAAGTGATTAAGGTGGTGAACAGAGTGAAAGCAGGTGTTGGCACCAGTAAGAATCCCATTGCCCGGATGGCGGGTATTGAGGCGGCCGCCGAGGCTTTATCCAGGTCCGGGTCAGCCAATCTAACCATCCTGTATACAACCGATAATTATAAGGCGAGCTCCGTATTGGAAGGTGTCAAAACAATTGTTGGCGACTCCTGTGTTGTAGGGGCATGTGGGGCCGGGTTATTTACCGCAAGTGAAGTGATCGGGCAGGGAGTAGGTGTTTTAACCCTGGCTGCGGATGAGAAAAGGGTGAAGACCGCTCTCGTTCAACATAATGACGCGGATGATTGGGATTCAGGGGTCAAACTGGGGCAGGAACTATTATCCACCGGGATTGAGCAGGGTACCGTATTTTGTTACCCGGATGGCTTTACCGGCAATATAACCAATGTGCTTCTTGGATTGCATGACGCCATCGGGATAAATTTCACCATTATTGGCGGCGGAACCGGGGACAATTTAAAGTTCAGGCAAACCTGCCAGATGAACGAGGGCGGTGTAGTCTCTAATGCAGTTTCGGCGGCTGTGCTCAGTGACTGCACAATGTCCGTAGGTGTTGTTCATGGCTGGGAGCCCATGGATCAATCACCTTTAATCGTTACCCGGTCCAATGGCAGGATAGTACATGAATTTGACGGCAGGCCCGCCTTTAAAGTGTATTCCGATAAACTTGGCTGCATAGACAGGGAAAACTTTTCAGAAGTGGCTATGCGCTACCCGCTGGGCATAACATCTTATGAAAACCAGTATATCATTCGGGACCCTCTGCTGGCGCATGAGGATGGCGCCATCCAGTTCATCACGGAAATACCCGGTCAATCTGTTGCCTATATCATGAAACCTGTGGAAGATAAAGACCATATAAGGGCCAAGAACCTTAGCGGCAGCTTACTTGCTTCTGTGGGTCAGCCTGTGTTTGCCCTGGTTTTTTATTGTGTTTCCCTTTCTTTGTTAAAGGGGGAGGGATTTATTGAGGAGATTAATAGCTTAATGAAGCCCCTGGGCAGCGATTTGCCTGTTTTGGGCTTTTTAGCTTTTGGTGAAATCGGCTCTTCTTTTACTATGCCATATTTTCACAACAAGTCCATTTGTCTGGGAATTGGGGGCAGAAGATGTGTTTAAATATGAGCCGGCGGTTCTATATGAACTTTCAATAAACAATTTATACGTTTCTTCAAAGCGCCTCTTCAGGGATGTTGTTGAAAAAACCAGCAGATTGTTTGCCGTGCGCCGGGCTGTATTGGACATTAAGTTCCTCGAAAATGACAACTTTTTGCATTGGGGCTGGGGAAGAGAAAATCCCGGAGATTTTCTTAACCTGGCTGTTGAATCAAATACATATGTGCAGAATCTTGGAACCCAAGACGAATTGGGTGTATTATACCTGGAAAAGGAAAAGCCGTTTGAGGATTTTGAAAAGCGTTTGATCGATATTTACTTGAGACAAATTGAGCCGGCGCTTTACAATATCAAGTGGGCTAATGAACTGACCAGGGCCAACGAGCGCTTTCATACAATTATTGAAAACGCGCCACTGTTGGCAGTGCATGGCATAGATCAGGACGGTAAAGTGTCTTTCTGGAATAAAGCGGCCCAAGAACTTTATGGGTTTAAAGCTGATGAGGCAATTGAGCAAAAAATGCTGGAGTTCTTCAAGGACCCACTGGATTACTCAGCTTTTTTGTATTTGTTGAACAGGGTATGGAATACGAATCAAGTGGTACAATCCAAGGAATGGTGTTTGTTTTTGCCCGGTGGTGAAAAGCGAACCGTATTATCCTCCATGTTTAAAATTAACGAGCAGGGGTCGGGCAGCCAGATAATCCGAATAGATGTAGATATCAGTGAGCGTAAGCAAATGGAGGAGCAACTAAGGTACCTGGGTTTCCATGATCCCCTTACCGGGCTATATAACCGGACATTTTTTGAGCATAAAATGCACCAGTATGAAAAAGAATCATCCCTATCAATAGTGATGTGTGATTTGGATGGCTTAAAAATTATTAATGATACCCTGGGGCATGACGTTGGGGACAATATGCTGGTAGTTTTTTCAAGTATCCTGAGGGCTTGCTTTAGGAAGGAGGACATTGTAGCCAGGATTGGCGGGGATGAATTTGCAATGCTCATCAGGGAGAAAAATGATGTCATTATTAAAGATATTTGTAAACGGGTTAAGGATGGCGTAACTCTTTATAATGAATCAAACCCCGAGCTCCCCCTCAGCATATCTATTGGTTTTGCTGTCAAGCGAGAGAGCCATGCCGGTATAAACGATCTTTTCCGGGAAGCCGATAACAATATGTATAGAGAGAAGTTGCATTGTAACCTCCATTCCGCCGCTACCGCTGGCGGCACAAATAGTAATGAAAAAAATGGTGCGCGGCTTTCACCACCTTGTTATGATTTGTTTGAGGAGAAGATATACTACAAAGCACGGTGAGGTG